>JBFWKS010000052.1:0-17613 GCA_050252545.1 Solirubrobacteraceae bacterium | reverse complement strand
GGAGAACCACCAGCGGAGGGACTCGCTGGTTGAGTTCCTGGCGCTCGCGGTGTCGTTGGATTTCCGGGACGAGAAGACCGACTTGCGCCGGGCGGGCCTGATCGGCAAGGCGCTCGACCGGGCGACCGGCACGCTGCTGGAGGAGGGGCACTCGCCGTCGCGGAAGGTCAACGAGCTCGACAACCGCGGCAGCCACTTCCACCTGGCGCGCAACTGGGCGCGGGAGCTCGCGTCGCAGACCGAGGACGCCGAGCTGGCCGCGGCGTTCGCGCCGATCGCCGAGCGCCTGCAGGCCGACGCCGACACGATCGTCGCCGAGCTGGGCGCCGTCCAGGGCTCGCCCGTCGACCTGGGTGGCTACTACCACGTCGACCGCGAGAAGACCGACACGGTGATGCGCCCGAGCGCGACGCTCAACGCCGCGCTCGCCGCGATCTAGCGAACGCGGCGGCCCCGGCCGGCACCACCGGCCGGGGCCTCACCGGTGCCCGCGACGTCCGGCGGGACCGGTGGCCGGGGACCACCCCGCGGGCCGTGGATGCCGGCGGGCGGGTCGTCGGCGCGCGGCGCTCCTCAGCGGCGCCGCGAGCCCCACGCCACCATCGCGGTGGCGATGCGGTCGGCCGAGAGCGGTGGGGCGTCCAGCGGCGTGCGGGCCTCGTCGGAGGCCCGCATCCCGTCGATGACGATCGCCAGGACCCGTCGCCACGCGTCCGGCTGCACGTCTCGGCTGAAGTCGACCACCGTGCCGAGCATGACCTGCAGGAGCGGCATGTCGAACGGCTCGAAGTCCGGTCGCAGCCGGCCGGCGTCGCGGGCGCGGCCGATGAGGCGGAACATCCGCGGTGCCATCTCCGTGCGCATCCGGTCGACGCGGTGCTGCGCGCCCCCGGCCGAGACGAGCATCTCCTTCAGGCCCTGGTCGACCGCCTGCAGCTCCTGGCTGCGGGTCAGGAAGTGGACGAGGCCCTCCCACGGATCGTCCATCGCCAGGCCCTCGTCGGCGACGGCGAGGATCTCCCGCATCCGCTCCTCGAACAGCGCGTCGATGAGGTGCGAGCGGTCGGGGAACCGCCGGTAGACCGTGCCGACGCCCACCCCGGCATGGGCGGCGATGTCGTCCATCGTCACTCCGAGCCCGCGCTCCATGAACACCTCGCGGGCCGCGGCGAGGATCCGCAACCGGTTGCGCTCGGCGTCGGCCCGCAACGGCCGGGAACAGGCGTCGGGGTCGGCGGGAGCGGCGTCGGAGGAAGCGTCGTCCATGCACCGAGCCTAGCGAATCGGAGGACACGCCTCCGTTTGTGTGGTACGGTGCCCGCGAAAGTGGAGATCGTTCCTCCGTTCGGCGGCGTCGGGTCGCCGCGCGGGCCCCGGACCGTCTCCCCGCGCCGCGTCCCGGAGTTTCCATGCCGCCTCACACCGATCCTCACCACGAGCGCCGCTGGCTGATCCTCGCGATCATCGGCATCGCCCAGCTCATGGTCGTCCTCGACGCGACGATCGTGAACATCGCCCTGCCCTCCGCCCAGGCCGACCTCGGGTTCTCCGACGAGTCGCGCCAGTGGGTCATCACCGCCTACGCCCTGGCCTTCGGCAGCCTGCTGCTGCTCGGCGGACGCATCGGCGACCTGGTCGGCCGTCGACGCGTCTTCGTCGTCGGGCTGATCGGGTTCGCCATCGCGTCCGCGATCGGCGGCGCGGCCGGAAGCTTCGGCGTGCTCGTCGCGGCCCGGGCGCTGCAGGGCGTCTTCGGCGCGTTGCTCGCGCCGGCCGCCCTGGGCATCCTCTCCACGACCTTCACCGACCCGGCCGAGCGCGGCAAGGCATTCGGGGTCTTCGGGGCGATCGCCGGAACGGGCGCCGCCGTCGGCCTGCTCCTCGGTGGCATCCTCACCGAGGTCCTCACGTGGCGCTGGTGCCTCTACGTCAACCTCGCCTTCGCGATTCCGGCCGCGGTCGCGGGGCTGCGGATGCTCCACGACGGCGAGCGCGCGGAGCGTCCCCGGCTCGACATCCCCGGGACCATCACCGCGACCGTCGGGCTGTTCCTGCTCGTCTACGGCTTCTCCCACGCGGAGACCGACGGCTGGGGTCACTCGCTGACGGTCGCCTGCCTGGCGGTCGGCGTCGCGCTGCTCGGGATCTTCGTCCTGATCCAGCGTCGCGTCGCCCACCCGCTGCTGCCGCTGCGGGTCGTCCTGGACCGCACCCGTGGCGGGGCGTACCTGGCGATCGGGATCTCGGGCATCGCGATGTTCGGCGTCTTCCTCTTCCTCACGTTCTATCTGCAGAACACGTTGCGGATGACGCCGCTGGAGACCGGTCTGGGGTTCCTGCCGATGAGCTTCGCGATCATGCTGACGGCGACGACGACGAGCACGAAGATCCTGCCGCGCACCGGTCCCCGGCCGTTGGTGCCGCTGGGGATGACCCTCGGCGCGATCGCGATGATCATCTTCACCACCGCCGACGTCGACAGCAGCTACGCGATGCCGGTGCTGCCCGGCCTGCTCGTGATGGGCGTCGGGATGGGCCTCGTCTTCGCGCCGAGCTTCTACGGGGCGACGCTCGGCGTCGGCCGCCACGACGCCGGGGTCGCGTCGGCGATGGTCAACACGTCCCAGCAGGTCGGCGGGTCGATCGGCGTGGCGTTCCTCAGCACGATGGTCGGCAACGCCGTAGCCGGGTACGCCGACGGACGCGCCCGGACGCCCGCGGTCATGGCCGACGCAGCCGTGCACGGCTACACCACCGCGTTCTGGTGGTCGGCGGGCATCTTCGCCGTCGGCGCGATCGCCGTCGGGATGTTGCTGGAAAGCGGGGCGCCGGCGCCCGGCCCGGAGGGGGAGGCCGTCGACGGCGACCCGGTGATGGCCCACTGACGGCGGGGTTACCGGCGCAGCGCGGGAACGACGATCCCTGCGAGCCCGCGCAGCGTCGCGACGGTGATGTCGGCCCAGTCGAAGTAGTCGCGCCAGAGCGTGATCCGGCCGTCGTGAACCTCGAACGTGCCGCACACCCAGAAGCTCGTCCGCATCGGGCCGACGACGATCGTGTCGGTCCGCTCGGTCAGCACGACCGCGCCGTTGCCGGCGATCCGGTGGGTCTGCACCCCGAACTCGCTGCTCACGCGGGCGAACCGCCGCAGCAGCCGGCCGACCGCGGTACGGCCCCGGACGGTCGGCAACGACACGTTGGTGTAGACGACCTCGTCGTCGAGCAGGCGCAGTGCCCGGTCGACGTCGAGCAGCTCGAGCGCGGCCAGGAACGACCGGACGACCGCGACCTCGGGCGTCTGGGCGGCGAACACGTCGTCGGTCGCGGACGAGGGCGGGTTGCGGGTCATGTCGCGACTGTAACGCGACGGCCGTCGGGCCACGACCCGGGACCGCGACGTCAGTCCCCGGGCGGGGGTGGTGCACCGGTCGCGGTACCCGCCCCGTCCTCGTCGTCGGCCGGGAGATCCAGCCGCTCGCGGCGGGCGGTGGCCGATCCGGTCCCCGGGTCGACCGACACGAGGTCGGCGGCGAGTGGGGTGAAGCGCCCGCCGGGCGTCCCGTAGAGCAGGCGCGCGACGCCGATCGCGGTCGCCTCGCCGGCCAGGCCCCCCGAGCCGCCCGCGCCGACGCTGCCGCCGTTGACGATCGTCAACGGGCCCTCGCGGTCCAGCGACGCGCGGTGGGTGTGGCCGACGACGAACACCGGGGCCCGGTCCGGCGGATCCTCGCGCCACCGCTCGCGCAACGCACCCAGGAGCGCGGGTTGGTGGACCATGATGATGTCGGTCCGGCCGACCAGCGGCTGCGCCCAGTCGGCGAACCGCTCCTGCTGCTCCTCGGTCGGGCCGTCGTCGTCGTAGCGATCGCGGAAGCCCTCCGACCGCCGTCGCTCGGTCGGGTCGCCGTAGCCCGCGATCCGGATCCCGTGCGCGCGGACGATCCGGTCGTCGACCGATCCGCGGCCGGGGGCGTCGCCGTTCTTCTCCAACGGCCCGTCCTCGGTCAGGACGATCGCGCCCCGCCGGGCGAGCGACCGCGTGAGCGTGTCGGAGTCGTGGTTGCCGCTGACGAAGACGAACGGGTCTCCCAGATCGACCACCCGTCGCAGCAGCGCCGCCTCGACCGCGGACCCCCGATCGGTGAGGTCGCCGGGGAACAGCAGCGGGCCCTTTCCGGCCACCCGGCCGAGGAGCGACGTGGCCAGCACGTTGTTGTGCAGATCCGACGCGATCGTCAGGTGCGGGGCGTCGCGCAGCGGTGCGCGTGCCGCCGGGTCCGACACGAGTCGGGCCAGACCGACGAGCTGCTGGTCGAGCTCCTGGTCGAGTACGCCGGTGGAGCGCTGGAGGTCCTCCAGCACCTGCAGGGCGCGCGGGATGTCGGGACCGAACGCGTAGTACTGCGGCTCGTCCAGGTCGCCGCGCGGCGGGATGAGCACGACGAGCAGGACCCCGATGAAGGCCGCCACGCCACCGGCGGTCGCAGCGGTCACGCGCAGGCGCGGGGCGTGGGCACCGCGGAGCGCGAGCGCCACGAGCAGCCCCAGGACGAGTGCCCCGATGACGGCGAGCGCGATGCTCTCACGCAGGTACGCCGCGATCGAGTCACGCGCTTCGGCCTGGACGCGGCGCGCGTCGAGCGTGCCGCCCTCGGCGAGCTCGACGGCCTTCCGTCGGTCGACGGTGCGCAGGTCGACGTGCAGCCGCGCCGGGAACCGGATCGACTCGTAGCGGATGCCCCAGTCGACGAGCGGCACGTACACGTCGAGCGCGCCGCGGTGGCCCGGATCGATCGAGAGCCGGACCTGGCCGATGCCGAGGTCGGCCGTGCGCTGGTAGGTCGACAGTGCCGCGAGGGCGCCGCCGATGGTGGCCGTGACGACGGCGAGGACGATCAGCGCGCGGCGCAGTCGATCACCCCGCTCCTCAGGCCACGTCTCCGGCCACGGCGCCGCGGGCGACGTCGAGCATCTCGTCCACGCGGGTGAGCTTGACCCGGGGGCGGCCCTGCGGCTCGCCGAGACCCTGCTCGTGCTCGTCGATGGCACGCCAGCCGGCCCAGTCGATGTGCTCGGGCTGCTTGGCGGCGACGACCTCGGCCAGGTCGTCCTCGGTCACGGTCGGCTCGGGGAGCGTCCCGGCGTCGAGGTCCTCGATCAGCGAGTCGACGGTGCCCTGGGCGCACTTCTTGTTCGTGCCGATGATCCCCGACGGTCCGCGCTTGATCCAGCCGGCGGTGTACAGGCCGGGGATCGGCTCCTCGGTGCTCTCGTCGAGCGCACGGCCGGCGACGTTCTTGATCGTCGCCCGCTGGTCGTCGAAGGGCACGTCGGGAAGCTTGGATCCGCGGTAGCCGATCGAGCGCAGCACCAGGCCGCACTCGATCTCCTCGGTCTCGTCGGTGGGGCGGGCCGAGAGCCAGCCGTCGGCGTCGGCGACGAGCTCGTTCTTGACGATGCGGATGCCCTCGACGCGGTCGGCGCCGAGGATCTCGACGGGGGAGGCGAGGAACCGCAGGACGATCCGGCGCTTCTTGCCCTCGGGGGTGCGGGTGGAGTACTCGGTGGCGATCTCGACGTTGCGCTTCTCGCGGACGTCGGCGTCGTCGCGCTCCAGCCAGTTGCGGCTGTGCTCGTCGAGGGCGACGTCGGCCGGGTCGACGACGATGTCGCAGTCGGCCATCTCGCCGAGCTCGCGCAGCTCGGGGTTGGTGAACGCCGCCTGCGCCAGGCCGCGGCGGCCGATCATCACGATCTCCTCGATCTCCGAGGCGATGAGCGCGTCGATGGCGTGGTCGGCGGTGTCGGTCTCGCGCAGCTCGCCGGCGTCGAGGCCGAGCATCCGGGCGACGTCGACGGCGACGTTGCCGTTGCCGATCACGACCGCGCGCCGGACGCCCAGGTCGAAGCGCTTCTCGCGCGCGTCGGGGTGGCCGTTGTACCAGGCGACGAAGTCGGTCGCGGGGTGCGATCCGGGCAGGTCCTCGCCGGGGATCCCGAGCCGCCGGTCGAACGCGGCACCGGTCGTGTAGATCACCGCGTGGTGGCGCGCGGCGAGCTCGGCGTGCGTGACGTCGCGGCCGACGTGGACGTTGCCGAAGAACCGGAACCCGGGCAGCTTCGCCGTCTTCTCGTACATCCGGATGACCGACTTGATCTTCGGGTGGTCCGGGGCGACGCCGAACCGCACGAGCCCGAACGGCGTCGGCAGCCGGTCGAACAGATTGACCTCCACCGGACGGTCGATCCCCTTGCCCGAGAGCAGCTGGGCCGAGGCGTAGAACCCGGCCGGACCGGCGCCGACGATCGCGATCTTCAGGGGCGCGGTGGAGTCAGGCTGGTCGGTCACGGAGAGTCCTCGGGTCGGGTGGATTGCGGGGCGACGGTGCGGGTCGCCGGGTCCCGGTCGTCGAGGGAACGGCGGGCGACCCTCAATGGTACGAACCGTCGGGGGTCGGAGGGAGTATCACCGGCGAGACCCGACGATCGGGTGGCCCGCTGCCCGGTCGCCATGTGTGGACAGTATGTCCGGCCACGGCCGGGCGCGCAAGGCGCGGTGCGTGCGACCCCGCGCGCCGGCCGGCGGCCCGATGCGATCCGGTCACGTCGTCCGGCGATCCGGTCAGCGCGTCGGGGTGTCGCGCACGAAGGCGTCGGCGGTGGCCAGGTCGAACCCGCCGTGATCGCTGCCGAGGCCCCCGGCGACGAGCGCGGCGACGGCGGACCCGAGGACCGCGGCCTCGCGCGGGGACCGTCCGAGGGAGAGGCCGCGCAGGTAGCCGGCCGAGAACGCGTCGCCGCACCCCGACGTGTCGACGACGTCGATCGCGAAGGCGGGGACCTCGATCGTCCCGGTCGCGGTGACGACGACCGCGCCGTCGCCGCCGCGGGTGGCGGCCACGGTGCCGACGCCGCGGGCGACCAGGGCACGGCACCCGGCGAGCAGGTCGTCCTCACCGGTGAACCCGCGGACCTGTGCGTCGTTGGGGAGCAGGTGGTCGAGGTGGGGGAGGGCCGGGGCGATCCACTCCAGCAGCCCCGGGTCGCCGTCGGCCAGGACGTCGGCCGACGTCACGACGCCGCGCTCGCGGGCGGGGCGGAGCAGCTCCGCCGCGGCCTCGCCGCCGAGGAACTCGGGGCCGCCCAGGTGCAGGTGGGTGGCGTCGGCGATCGCGCCGGCGGGCGCGTCGGTCACGCCGTAGGTCGCGTTGGCGCCGATCACGTGCAGCGCCGGCCGGTCGCCGTTCGGGCGGATCGGCAGGACGCTCGCCGACGTCTGCGTGCCGTCGCGGCGCAGCAGGTGGGTCGTGTCGACCCCGTGCTCGGCGAGCATCGCCACGAGCACGTCGCCGAGGTGGTCGGCGCCGATGGCGCCGGCCGTGTGGACCCGGGCGCCGAGCTTGGCGAGCGTCACGGCGGTGCCGCCGGCGGTCCCGGCCGGGGCCAGGCGGATCTGCTCCAGCAGGTGCGAGCCCTGGCCGGCCGGGATGTCCTCGACCGGGCGGGCGAGCACGTCGAGGACGTGCACGCCGAGCGTCACGGCCCTCATCGTGCGTCGGCCCCGGTTGCGGACCGCGTCTGCCCGTAGTTGCGGGCGACGGCGGCGGCGACGACGGCCTCCTGCTGCGCCGTGTCGAGGGCGTGCACGCCCTCGGGACCGGCGGCGCCGGCGGCGCGCAGGTACAGCTCGCTGAACCACTCGACGCGGTGCGTGTTGGCGACCGCGGCGTCGAGATCGGTGCCGACCGTGACCACACCGTGGTTGGCCATGAGCGCGGCCTGCCGGCCGCCGTCGAGCGCGTCGGCGACGAGCTCGGCGAGCTCCGGCGTGCCGAACGGCGCGAACGGCGCGACCCGCAGCGACCCGCCGAGGAGCAGCATCTCGTAGTGGATCACCGGCAGCTCGGTCAGGACGCAGCCGACGGCGGTCGCGGCGATCGCGTGACTGTGGACGACGGCGCCGACGCCGTGGCGACGGTAGGCGCTCAGGTGCAGATCGCGCTCCGACGTCGCCGCGAGCGGCCCGTGGCGGTGGGTGCCGTCGAGGTCGATCACGGCGACGTCGGCGGCGTCGAGCTCGCCCAGGCGGGCGCCGGTGGGCGACACGGCGACGAGGTCGTCGCGACGGACGCTGACGTTGCCGTTGGTGGCGGACACGAGGCCGGCGGCGGCCAGGGCGCGGGCGGCGTCGGCGACGGCGACGCGCTCGGCGTCAAGCATGCGGGAACTCCGGTCGGTCGGTCATCCGGGCGGACCCTGTTCTACACGAGCCCGGTCGGCGGCGTGCGGGCGCGGCCGGCGGTGGCGGAAGGTCGCCCGGCAAGGCCGGCGTACGTCGCGGTGGACAGCAGCCGATGCGCGTTCTATTGTGAAACACATTCACGTTTATGGATCGTCCCGGGTCGGACGATCCGGGGGATCGGTCCGTGTCTCACCCATCGCAGCGTGCGACGCCCCTCGCGGGGCTGCGTCGCCAACCGCAACAGGAGCGCAGTCGCCGTCGGCTGCAGGAGGCGCTCGACGCCGCCGATCGGCTCGTCGCGCGAGAGGGCGTCGCCGCGCTCACCACCACGAGGATCGCGCAGGAGGCCGGGATCTCGGTCGGAGCGCTGTACCAGTGGTTCCCTGATCGCGATGCGATCGTGTCGGCGCTGGCGCTGCGGTTCATCGACGCGTTCGAGGACCTGATGGACGAGGTGGTCGCCGCCGCGTCGGCGCAGCGCTGGGACGACCCGGCCGCGGTGCTGCTCCAGGCGTTCGTCGCCCGCTGGCGGGCCGAGCCGGGCTACCGCGCCCTGTGGCTCGGCCGCCACCTGACCCCGCCGCTGCTCGACGCGGATCGCGAGAACAACCGCCTCCTCGCCGACGGCGTCCGCCGGATCCTCGTCGCCCAGGGGCACGCCGAGGACGGTGAGGAGACCGCCCGCCACTGCTGGGTCGCGGTGCTCTGCGCCGACGCGGTCCTGCAGGAGGCGTTCCGCGTCGACCCCGACGGTGATCCGCGCCTGCTCGACGACGCGACCGTGCTGCTGCGCTCGTACCTCGCGACCTTCGCCCGGCCACCCGCCGCCACGTCTGCCGCCGACCCATCCGCATCGATCCCGACCAGGACCACGCCATGACCCCGTCCGCCCTCACCCGTCGCGGCCTGCTCGGGGCCGGTGCCGCCGCCGGCGCCCTGGCCGTCACCCCGGGGCCGGCCGCCGCCCGCCCGGCGTCGCGCAAGCCACGCCGACCCCGCCGGCGCACGGTCGACGTGGCCGTCGTCGGCGCGGGCCTCTCGGGTCTCACCGCCGCACGCCGGATCGCGGCGGAGGGACGCTCGGTCGTCGTCCTCGAGGCCCGCGACCGCGTCGGCGGCCGCACGCTCAACCACGACGTGGCGCCCGGCCGGCCGGTCGAGGCCGGCGGCGAGTACATCGGGCCGACCCAGACCCACATCACCCGGCTCTGCAAGGAGATCGGGGTCGGGATCTTCGAGGCGTACACCAAGGGCGACAACGCCTACATGGCCGACGGCCGCGTGCAGCGCTACACCGGAGACATCCCACCGGAGCCGACCGCGCTGCTCGGGCTCAACGACGTCCTGACGTCGCTCAACGAGATCGCGGCGAGGATCGACCCGAACGCGCCGTGGAACCTCGGCGGCGCCGCCGACCTCGAGGCCTACACCGTCGACAGCTGGCTCCGCGGCCGCGCCGAGCTGCTCGCGCCCGAACGGGTCCGCCAGCTCGTGGAGTGCCTCATCGAGCCGAGCTTCGGCGCGTCCAACCGCGAGGTGACGATGCTGCTGGCAGCACGGTTCGTCGCCGGCGCCGGCGACGAGCAGCACGTCGGCACCGCCGAGCGGATGCTCGGATCCAAGGGTGGCGCGCAGGACTCCCGGATCCTCGGCGGGTCGCAGCTCGTCTCGATCGGGATGGCCGACCAGCTCGGCCGCGGACGCGTCGTCCTCGGTGCACCGGTGCGCCGCATCGTCCAGGCCGACGGTCGCGCGACCGTCGTCACCGACGGCGACACCTGGACCGCCCGCCGGGTGATCGTCGCGATCCCGCCGCCGCTCGCCGCCGCGATCGACTTCGACCCGGTCCTGCCGCCGGAGCACCGGATGCTCCTGCAGCGCTCGCCGATGGGTGCGCTGATGAAGTGCGAGGCGGTCTACGACCGGCCGTTCTGGCGCGACGAGGGCCTGAGCGGCGCGGCGGTCGCCGTCAACGACCCCGGCCCGATGCGGGTGATCTTCGACAACACGCCGCCCGAGGGCTCGCCGGGCGTGCTCTTCGGGTTCTGCGGCGGCGACCACTGGCGACGGTTCAGCGGCGTCAGCCCATCGCGTCGGCGCCGCGCGGTCCTCGACCAGTTCGCCCGCTTCGCCGGACCGGAGGCGTTGAAGGCCAAGGACTACTTCGACATGGACTGGGGCCGAGAGCCGTGGTCGGCCGGGGGGCCCGTCGCGCTTCCCGGACCGGGCACGCTCAGCGGGTTCGGCGCGTGGATGCGCCGCCCGCACGGGGTCGTCCACTGGGCGGGGACCGAGACGTCCGACTACTGGGCCGGATTCATGGACGGCGCGGTGCGGGCCGGCAAGCGCGCCGCACGCGAGGTGCTCGCATGAGTCGCCGCCCGATCCGCGGCGGGCTCGTCGCCTTGGTCGCGGCCGGCGCCACCCTGCTGGCCGCCCCGGCCGCCCACGCCCACAGCGTCGCCGCCGCCCACGACGAGGAACGCGCCTCGCGGCTGGTGCCCGAGCGGGCACGCGCCGTCCCCCGTGGTGCCACGGAGCGCCGCGCGGCCGCCGCGACGCCGCCCGCCGCGTCGTACGCGTTCACCGCACCGGCGCCCACGCCCGCCAAGGGTGTCACCGCGGACGGGCTCCACGCCGGCGTCGGCCGGTCCGACGTCACGCCGCCCCGCACCGGCTACTTCCTCGGTGGATGGACCCGCGCCGACCGGCTCGGCCACGGCGTGTCGACGCGCCTGACGACGAGCGCGATGACGCTGCGCCGTGGCGACCGGCGGATCGCCCTCGTCGCGTTCGCCGGGTTCGCGGTGCCGCAGGGCCTGCTGCAGGGCGTCGCCTCGCAGCTCCGCGACCTGGGGCTGAACGAGCGGTCGATCGTCGTGTCGGCCACCCACACCCACTCCGCCGCCGGCGGGTTCTCGCCGAGCGAGACGCTGAACACCGCCGCCCCGGGGATGGACATGATCCTCGCCGACCCGACGACGGTCGCCGATCTCGTGACGCCGGCCCCGGCCGACCCGCAGCTCTACGGGTTCCTCGTCCGCCAGATCGCGCTCGCGATCCGCCGAGCGGTCGCCGCGGAGGGACCGGCCGTCGCCGGCTGGGGGCACACGACGCTCAAGGGACTGACCCGCAACCGCAGCCTGCCGGCGCGCGCCAACGACCTGGGCCTCGACCCGTCGAAGGTGCCGTACGGGAGGACGATCAACCCGAACGTCGACGTGCTGCGGGTCGACCGCCTCGTCGGCCCGCGGTGCGCCGGCGAGGTGCGCCGCGCCGGGTCCCGCGCGTCCCGCGCCGAGCGCCGGGCCCGAACGCTGCGTCGACGCGCCACCCGTATGCGCCGCGCCGCCGCCGGGGCTCGCGGCCAGGCCCACCTGGTCGCCGACCGCGGTGCCCGGACCGCCCGCCGCCGGGCCACCCGGCAGAAGCGCACCGCGACCCGGCTGCGCCGCAGCGCCCGGCGGTGGGCCCGCTACGCCTGCGCGAAGGACGGCCGCCTGCCGCTCGGCGCGTGGACGAGCTTCGCCAACCACGGCACCGTCGTGAAGAGCGAGTTCGAGCACTACAGCGCCGACCATGGCGGCGTCGCCGCGCTGCACCTGGAGGAGCGGATCCGCCGGGCCGCCGACGTCCCTGACGATCAGCCGGTGATCAGCGTCTACGGCAGCGCCGACCAGGGCGATCAGTCCGCCGGGCTGGAGTTCGACGGACCGGCCGGTGCCGACCTCGTCGGACGGACCGAGGGCGAGGCGATGTTCACCGCCTGGCGGCGCGCCGAGCCGGAGCTGCGGCCCGATCCCGAGCTCGACCTGCGCTGGACCCGGTTCTGCTTCTGCGGCCGCGCCACCAGCGACGGTGGTCGGGTGGCCGACAAGCCGATCATCGGGCTGCCGTTCATCACCGGGTCGGAGGAGGGCCGCGGCCCGCTCTACGACGCGCTCGGTGTGTCGCTCGAGGGTCTCAGGCTGCCGGACCTCGATCCGGTCCACGGGGGCAAGGTGCAGGTGCCGATCGGTTCGTGGTCGGAGGCCTGGCCGATGGCCCTCGTCCGTGTCGGTGACGGCGCGATCATCACCGTCCCCGGCGAGCCGACGATGGGGATGGGCGAGCGGCTCCGCGCGTCGGTGCTGGAGCGCACGGGGGCGATCGGGGTCCGGCGCGCCGTCGTCGCCGGTCTCGCCAACGACTACCTCAATTACGTCACCACGCCCAAGGAGTTCGACGCCCAGCAGTACGAGGGCGGATCGACGGTCTTCGGCCGCCACTCCGGCGTCTTCCTGGTCGATCGGGCGAGGGACCTCGGCAACGCGCTGGCCGGCACCGGCGGTCCGCTCGAGCAGCGCGACTACGACGCCACCAACGGCCTGAAGCCCGACGCGCCCGGCTACGGTGGAGGCGCCGCGTCGGGGCGGATCGTCCAACAGCCGGGCGCCGTCGATCGGCTGGAGCGCGCCGAGCTCACCTGGGACGGCGGCGCGTCCGGGTCGGACATGCCGGTCGATCGGGCGTTCCTCATCGCCGAGCGACGCAACGACGACGGCACCTGGACCGCGGTCGCCAACGACCTGGGCACGTCGTTCGCCTGGCGGGCCGAGGGCAGCCGCTACCGGGCGAGGTGGGAGCCGCCGGTCAACGCGCCGATCGGCACCTACCGGATCGTGGTGACCGCGTCGCGCTACCGGCTCGTCTCGTCGGCGTTCACCGTCAGCCGCAGCGCGGCGCTGCAGGTCCGGGAGGTGGCGGCACCGGAGGGCCGGCGTGCGGTCCGGGTCGGGTTCGCGCTCCCGCGCGAGAACATCGACCTGACCGCACGACCGACCCTGGCCCAACGCGCCACCGTCGAGCTCGCCGTCGACGGGCGGACCGTTACCGCGCGTACCGGTGACGACGGCGTGGCGACGATCGACGCACCCGCGGGCAGTACCGTCACCGTCGCGGCCGGCGGGGCCCGCGACGTCGACGGCAACGACAACGGCCGGGCCGTGCGCCTCGGCGGAGGACGATGACGATGCTCCGGATCCCGAGGCTCCTCGCCGCGACCGCGACCGCGGTGGCCGTCGGTGCGACCCTGGCGGTGGCCGCACCGGCGTCGGCCGCCCAGGTCGGCACCACGACGCTGTTCGCCCCGGTCGAGGCGCCGGGCTACCCGGCCCAGGTGTACGTGCGGCCCGACGGCCGCGTCTACGAGGGCACCTACATCAACCCGGACGCCGCGGGCGTCCCATCGAAGGTCCTGGAGTTCGGGCCCGACGGGGGCGCCCCGACGCGCCGGTGGACGGTCCCGGGCCAGGACCTGCAGGCCGACCACGGCGTCCAGGTCGCCACCAGCGACGCCCGCGGCCGCCTGATCCTGCTCGACCGCACCCCGGGGCGGGCGCTGCGCCTGGATCCCGACACCGGGGAGTTCACCGAGTACGCGACCTTCCCCGACCTGCCGTCTTGCAACCGCGTCCCCTACCACGAGGACTGCGAGCCGGGCGGACGGGACGAGACGCCGATGGCCAACTACGCCAGCTGGCTGCCCGACGGGCGCCTGCTCGTGACCGACCACCACCAGGACGTCATCTGGCAGGTGCCGCCGGGCGGTGGCCGGGCCACGGTGTGGCTGGGCGGCGACCGGTTCCGGTCGCAGGAGTTCGGGCTGACCGGGATCGTCCTGGCGCCGGAGCGCGACGCCGTCTACGTCACGCTGGCGTCCAACCTCGACAGCGACGAGCCCGCCCCGGCGTCGGGCAAGCTCTTCCGGATCCCGCTGCTGCCCGACCTCGACCCGGGCACCCCGCGGGTGCTCTGGACGTCGGGCCTCATGGAGCTCCCCGACGGCTTCGCGATCGGCCGCAGCGGCACGGTCTACGTCGCCCTGGTCGGGCTGTCGGCCCAGGTGGCACGTATCGGCCCCGACGGCCGCGAGCAGGACCGGTTCGGGTTCGCGCTGCTCGGCCTCAACGGGGGGCCGGTGCCGTTCGACTCACCGTCCAACGCGCGCTTCCACGGCACCCGGATCCTCGTCGCCAACCAGAGCTTCCTCTTCGGCAACGCGGCCAACCAGGGGATCCTCGCCGTCGAGACGGGAGAGGAGGGCGTGCCCGAGCACATCCCCGCGGGAGCCGGAGACCGACCCGCCCGGCCGCCGGCGCACCCGTCGACTCCCGACACCGCCGCGCCGACGACCCTGCGGCTGCGCCTGACCGTCAGCCCGCGCCGCCTGACCGCCGGACGTCGGAGCGCCGTACGCGTCCGGGTCACCGCACCGACGGGACCCGACGGCGCCCGGCGCAGCGTCCGGGGGGCGACGGTACGCCTGGGCGGACGGCGCGCCCGTACCGATCGACGCGGTCGGGCCCGGCTGACGATCCGGGCGGCCCGGCCGGGAACGCTCCGGGCGATCGCCACCCGCAAGGGCATGCGGCGCGCCGCGGTCCACGTCACCGTCCGGCGGGCGGCGCGCACGCGCTGAAGTCCGGGGGCCGTGGCCTCCGGAGCGACGCGTCGGTCACCGGTCGCGCTCGATCAGCCGCAGCCAGACCTCGGTCCGGGTGGGGAAGGCGGGAACGCAGCGGTCGAGCACGTCGAGCGGCACGCGGGCGGTCACCGCGATCGTCGCCGCGTGCAGCTGCTCGGCCACCCCGGCACCGGTGAACGTGGCGCCGGCGAGCGTCCCCGCGTCGCGGTCGATGACGAACCGGGTCGTGCCGCCGGCGCCCCTGCCGACGAAGCTCGCCCCGGCGTTGCCGTCGGTGGGCACGTCGATCGCGTCGGCGGCGATGCCGGCCTCGCGGGCCGACGCCAGCGTGTGGCCCACGGCCGCCACCTGGGGATCGGTGAACGTCACGCGCGGGCTGCGCGCACCGTCGGGCTCGTCGGGGTCGAGCGCGGCGGACGGGTGACCGAGGACCCGGTCGGCGACCACCCGCGCCTGCCGCTTGGCCTGGTGGGTCAGCAGGGCCCGGCCGTTGACGTCGCCGACCGCGTAGAGCCAGTCGTGGCCACCCACGCGCAGGGCCGCGTCGGTGGCCAGATACCCGTGTGCCCCGGGCTCCACCCCGACGCTGTCGAGGCCGAGGGCGCCGGTGTTGGCCTGCCGTCCGGCCGCGACGAGCAGCTCGTCGCCGGTGATGGTCTCGTCGTCCTCCAGGGTGACGGTGACCGTGCCGTCGCTCCGGTCGACCGACGCGACAGTGACCCCGACACGGACGTCGACGCCGTCCTCGCGCAGGCGGTCGGTGACCAGGTCGGCGGCGAACCGCTCCTCCTTCGCCAGCAGCCGCTCCTGCGCCTCGAGCAGGGTCACGGTCGAGCCCAGGCCCGCCCAGGCCTGCGCCAGCTCGGCGCCGATCGGTCCGCCGCCGAGCACGACCAGGCGGTCGGGCACGCGGTCGGCGGTCGTCGCCTCGCGGTTCGTCCAGGGCGACGCGCCGGCGAGGCCGGGGACCGGGGGTAGCGCGGCGGCGGTCCCGGTGGCCACGATCACGGCGCGACGGGCCCGCACCCGCTCGACGGGCCGGCCGTCACCGTCGAGCAGCTCGACCGTGCGGTCGCCGACCAGCCGGCCCGGCCCGCGGTGCAGCCGCACGTCGCGGTCCTCGATCCATGGCAGCTGGACCGCGTCGTCGAGGTCGTGGACGACCTCGTCGCGACGGTCGAGCACCGTCTGCGGGTCCGGGTCCGTCCCGGTCAGCAGCTCGCGGGCCCCGGGGATCCGCCGCAGCTCCGCGATCGCCTCGCGCGGTCGCAGCAGTGCCTTCGACGGCATGCAGCCGTAGTAGGAGCACTCGCCGCCGACGAGGTGCGGCTCGACGAGCAGCACGTCGAGCCCCTCCTCGCCGAGCAGGCCGGCGGCGACCTCGCCGCCCGGTCCGGCGCCCAGGACGATCACGTCGGCGTCGCTGTCGTGCACGGTGGCTCCTCGCGTCGGGGACGGGACCGGATGGTCCGTCCTCCGACCCTAGCCGGGCGACGGTCGTGGCCGGTCACGCGGCGGTCGACGGCCGCGGGGCCCCCGACCGTCGGCGGGTCATCGCCGGGCTACTTCAGGCGCTGGAAGGCCTTCCAGGTCTTGCGCGGGGTGCCGTCCTTCTCCTGCAGGCCGGACTGCCAGAGCTCGTCGTCGTTCTGCGGGTCGCGCAGCTGGTACCAGATGAACGCGCGCGCCCTCTGCTTCTCGGCGATCTTCCAGGCCCGCTTGAGGTACGTGCGCGCCCTCGACTCCGAGATCCGGTCGCTGCCGGCGTTCTTGTAGGCGAACTCGGTGAGGTAGATCCGCTTGACCGCCGAGGACGGGATCCGCTTGGTCCGGGCGGCCTTGCGCAGGTCGGACTTGGCGTAGCCCAGGTTGGCCTGGGTCCACTCGTCGCGGTCCTTGCGCTTCTTGTTCGGGTTGCGCTTGAAGTCGTAGGTGTGCAGCGACACCCCGTCGGCCTTGATCCGGTACTTCGAGCGCTTGGTGCCGCGCTTGGGCTTCCAGTTGGACTTCAGCCCGAGCACCTGGCGGACGAAGTCGCCCGGATCGATCGACTGGCCGTGCGGGTAGTTCTTCGTCTTCTTGCGCCCGTAGGGGGCGAGCTCGCCGAAGAGGACCTTGGCCTTCTTGTCGACCTTCTTGATCGCGTCGTAGGCGATGTTGTGCAGCCGCCGGTAGTGCGCCGCGCCGCCCCGCTTGGGCATGTTGCGGTACCAGTTGGGCTCGTTGATCGGCGCGTAGTACTTCCTGATCGGCAGGTCCTCGAGGGACTTGGCGAGCGAGGTGATGTACTTCTTGTAGCGCGTGCGGGAGAGCTTGGACGCGGCGGTCGGACCGCGCTTCTTCCCGCGCGGGTTCCAGTCGGCGCTGTTGGCGTACGGGGCGATCACCATCGACCTGATCCCGTGGGCGCGCGCGGCGTTGGCCGTCGCCTGGATCCCTGCCACCTGCTCGGGCGAGGGCTCGGTGGCGCGGCCGTCCCAGCGGGTGTTGAACCGCGTCATCGAGACGTCGGCGGACTCCGCCTCGGTCAGGAACGTGGAACGCAGGCCGGGGTTGTTCACCGTCATGTCCTGGTCCTGCAGGCCCTTGGCGACCTTCGCGGACGCGGGACTGGCAGGCGTCAGGGCCAGCGCGGTGATCGTGGTGGTGGCCAGGGCGGCCATCGTCGTGCGGTGCTTCGTCATGCGGGTCCTCGATCGATCGGGGACGGGGGACGGGACGTGACCGGGCGCCGGCCCGGGGGCCGGCACGCCGGACGTCGGCCCGGGCCGCTCTCACGGCCCGGGCTCTGAGTGCACCAACACGGTCATACGGAGATCGGAGCGGTCGGGCGCCCCGCGCCCCCGGCGGGCCACCACCAGGGGGGAACATAAGGCCGCCGGACCTCCACCCCAGGCGGCCGCCG
>JBFWKS010000051.1:0-17825 GCA_050252545.1 Solirubrobacteraceae bacterium | reverse complement strand
TGCTGGCGTCGACGCTCGCCGCCCCGGCGATCGTGTTGCAGGCGGGGATGTGGCCGCTGATCCGGTCGCTGCAGTTCGGCCGGCTGCGGCTGCTGCAGACGACCGAGCCGATCGTCGGCACCGTCGTCGCCGTCGGCCTGGCGCTGGCGGGGTGGGGCGCGTGGTCGCTCGTCGTCGGCGGGATCATCGGCGCGTGGGCGACCGCAGCCCTGGCGGTCCGGGCCTGCCCCTTCCCGCTACGACCGATCCGCGACGTCGTGCGGCTGCGCCGGCGGCTCAAGGTCTCTGCGCCGGTCGCGGCGGCGACGGGCATCGGCGCGGCGGTGCTGCTCGGGTCGATCGTCGCCGCCGAGCTGCTCGTCGGGACCGCCGCGGTCGGGGCGATCGCGCTCGCGTCGACGGTCGCGATGGCGGCCCAGCGGTTGGACTCGGCGGTCGCCGACGCGGTGATGCCGGCGATCAGCGCGCGCCGCGACCGCGACCCGCTGCTGGGCGAGGCGTTCCGCAAGGGCAACCAGATGGGCCTGTTGTGGGCGGGACCGGTCGGCGCGGCGTGCGCGCTCTTCCCCACCACGATCGTCCACACGGTGCTCAGCGAGGAGTGGGCACCGATGATCCCCGTGCTGCGCTGGTTCGGCGTGGCGATCGTCATCGGGCACGTCGGCGGCAACCTCTGGCAGTTCCTCCTGGTGCGAGGTCGCCTGCGCGGCCTGGTCGTCCTGGCGATCGTGCAGCTGGTCGGGTTCCTCGCGTTCACCGCCCCGCTGCTCGCGGCGTTCGAGGTCGAGGGGTACGGCGTCGCGCTGGCGCTGACCGCGGTGGCGGGCCTGGCGGTACGTGCCGTGCTGATCCGGGACGTGCTGCCCGACGTGTCGATGATCCGCCACGGCCTGCGGGCGTTGGCGCCGACGCTGCTGGCGAGCGCCGGGGCGCTGGCCGCGCTCGCGCTGCCGGACGGGGTCCGGATCGCGATCTTCGGCGCTATCGTGCTGGCGTCCGTGGCCGTGCTGGAGCGCCGCCTCGTCACGGAGGCGGCCCGCTACCTGCGGGGCCGCGACCGTCCCTCCCCCGCCTGATGCCGCCGATCGACCTGACCCCACCGACGGTGCCGCCGTCGGCCTACGACACCACCTACTACCGCGAGTCGTGCGGCGATGCGGCGGCGTGGAACGATCGCCGCGCCGTCGACGGGATCTACGGGTGGGTCGTGACCGAGCTGGGCATCGACCATGACGCGTCGCTGGTCGACCTGGGCTGCGGACGTGGCGAGCTCGTCGTCGGGGCGACGCTGGCCGGTGCCCGCCGCGCCGTCGGGGTGGAGTACTCGCCGGATGCGCTGGAGCTCGCGCGGGACACCGCCCGTACCCACGGGGTCGAGGACCGGGTGGAGCTGCAGCAGGGCGACGTCCGCGCGACCGGCCTGCCCGACGGCGCGTTCGACCATGCCGCGATGCTCGACGTCGTCGAGCACCTGACGGCTCCCGAGCTGCACGACGCCCTCGTCGAGGCCCGCCGCCTGTTGCGTCCGGGCGGCTCGCTGATCGTCCACACGATGCCCAACCGTCTGGTCTACGACCGCACCTACCGCGTGCTGCGCGCGCTGTGGCCGACGGGCCGTCGGTGGCCGCGCGACCCGCGCAAGCGGATCGAGCACGAGATGCACGTCGGCGAGCTGAGCCGCCGCGAGCTGCGCGACGCGTTGCGGGCCGCCGGGTTCGTCGACGTCGACGCACGCCTGGGGCACGTGGTCTGGTTCGACTTCGTGCCGTCGGTGCGGGGCCGCCGGGTGCTGCACGCCCTGGACCGGATCCCACCGATGCGCCCGTGGACCCGCAACGACCTGCTGGCCCGCGCGGTCCGGCCGGAGGACTCGTGATGGTGAGACGACCGGTGCGGGCCGACGGCCCGGTGACGGCGTGGCGGTCGACCGTGTGCCGGAGGCCGTCGTGAGCGCCCTCGACCGTCGCCCGGCGCGCGCGGTGCGTCGCCGGCTCGCGCGGGCGCTGGACTGGCGCCTGCCGCTCGTGGCGTCGCGGCTGCGGCGGGCGTGGCTCATCTTCCGTCATCCGGACGTCGATCTGCGGATCGATCCCACGGCGTTCATCGGCCCGGGGTTCCGCCTGGAGGCCCGCCACGGCGGCAGCCTGTGGATCGGGGCGACCACCGAGTTCCGTCGCGGCGGCACGATCGAGATCGGCCCGCAGGCGGAGGTGCGGATCGGCGAGCGGGTGATCTTCACCGACGGCGCGCTGATCCAGATCACCACCCGCCTCGAGATCGGCGACAACGCGGCGCTCGGCCAGGGCGTCGCGATCTTCGACGGCCGCCACCGCTTCGGGACCGCCGACAAGCACTTCCTGCAGCAGGGCTACGTGCTGCGTCCGATCGTCATCGGCGAGGGCGCGGCGATCCACTCCAAGGTCACGGTCACCGCGTCGGTCGGCGCCGGCGCGGTCGTCGCCGCCAACTCGCTCGTCAACCGCGAGATCCCCGACGGGGCGCTGGCCGCCGGCGTCCCGGCCCGGGCCCGGGGTCGGGCGCGGAACCTGCCGGACGTCGAGTCGGCCGACCGGGCGCGTTGAGCCCCGGGCCGGCCGGGTCGGGTCGGGCCCGCCGGGTGGCTTCGGGCGGCGTGTGGCGGATGCTGGTCGCCTGGCGGGCACGATCCGCCACGGGTGGCCGGGGCCGACCTGGGTGGAGTGACGCGTGGCGGATGCTGGTCGCGTCGCGGGCACGATCCGCCACGGGTGGCCGGGGCCGACCGGGGTGGAGGCCTGCCCGCCCGGCAGCGGCGCCCCGGCCCGTGGGAGCTAGCGTGCCCCGTCCGGCCGCGTGAGCAGCACCGGCAGCGTGGCCGTCCGGTTCGCGTAGCGGATGCGGTACGTGACGGCCGTGGTCCGGCCGCGAGGCGGGGCGAGGGTCGCGCGGAACCGGCCGTGGCGATCGGTGCGGATCCGCGTCCGGATCGGTCGGTCGTCGCCACAGACCGGCTCGCCGGTGACGACGAGCGTCCTGACGTGACGCAGGCCGACGATCCGACCCGTGACCTGCAGCCCGCCGCCCCGCAGGCTCTTGCGGGTGGAGATCGTCGCGCGACGCGTGGCCTTCAGCGCCCGCGACCGAACGTCGCCCACGACCAGGCGATACCGCGCCCGGGCCCGCGCACGCCGCTCCTCCGGCGCCGGCACCGAGATGCTGATCCGCCCGTCGGCGCCGACGCGACCCGTGCGGATCTGCCGCCCGTCGCGCCGGACGGCCACGGTGCTCCCCGCCAGGCTCCCGGCGGCGACCGCCAGCACCTTCGTGCGCGGTCGGCGGCGGTTGCCCGTGGGCCGCAGATCGACGATCGTCACGAACGGCTCACGACACGACGGCACGACGTCCGACGACGGAAGCGCGGCGCCCTGGCCGCCCGGAGCGGGCGTCGGGCCGCGCTCGGGGACCGGCGCGGGCTCGGGGTCGGGCGCAGGGTCGGGGTCGGGCGCGGGTTCAGGGTCGGGTGCAGGAGCGGCGATCGTGTAGATGACGGTCTTCGACGCGGTGTTGCCGGCCTTGTCCTCCGCGGTGACCTTGAACGACTTCGGCCCGAGGGTGGCGGTGTCGATCGGATCACCGTCGTCGACGGTCCCGACGCAGGTGTCGATGCCGCTTCCACCCGCCTCGTCCGCACACGCGAAGTCGGCGTTCACCGCCTCGTCGCGGTCGTACGTCGCACCGTCCACCGGCGTCGTCAGCGTGACCGTCGGATCGGTCCGATCGACCACGGTGTACGACACGGTCTTCGACGCGGTGTTGCCGGCGTGGTCCGTCGCCGTCACCTGGAACGACTTCGGCCCCAACGTGGCCGTGTCGATCGGATCACCGTCGGCGACGGTCCCGACGCAGGTGTCGATCCCGCTTCCACCCGCCTCGTCCGCACACGCGAAGTCTGCGTTCACCGCCTCGTCACGGTCGTACGTCGCACCGTCCACCGGCGTCGTCACGGTGACCGTCGGATCGTCGCCGTCGACGACGGTGTAGCTCACGGTCTTCGACGCCGTGTTCCCGGCGTGGTCCGTCGCCGTCACCTGGAACGACTTCGGCCCCAACGTGGCCGTGTCGATCGGATCACCGTCGGCGACGGTCCCGACGCAGGTGTCGATCCCGCTGCCGCGGGTGCCGTCGGCGCAGGCGAAGTCCGCGTTCACGGTCGACCCGCGGTCGTACGTCGCGCCGTCGACGGGGGTGGTGAGCGTCACGGTCGGGTCGGTCGTGTCGCGCTTGTTGTGCAGCAGCACGACGCGGTTGTCGTCGCTCGGATCGGCGAGGACCACGTCGGGGTTGCCGTCGCCGTCGATGTCGCCGACGGCCATGTCCCACGCCGGGATCGACGACCCGAACGGATGGTCGGTGCGCACGAACCCCCCGTCGGCCTGCTGGTGCAGCACGTGGACCCTGGTCCACAGGTTCCCGCCACCGGCCCCGACGACGATGTCGGGACGTCCGTCCCCGTCGAAGTCGGCGATGTCGACCATGCCGGGACCGGCGGGGTCCGTCGGGTAGGAGTCCGGTCGCAGCACGTAGGCGCCGCCGTCGTGCTCGACGATCGAGGCCAGCGCCGCGGACCAGCGGGCGACGGCCACCTCGTCCTTGCCGTCGCCGTCGATGTCGTCCACGGCGATCCCGGTCGGGAAGCCGGAGACGGAGACCATGGCGTCGACGACGACCGACAAGCCCGTAACCGACGCGATGACGACGCGCCCACCGGTGGCGTCGGCCGCCACGATCTCGTTGGCGCCGTCGCCGTCGACGTCACCGACCTCGATGTCGTCGATCTGGGCTCCGGGGACCGGAGCCGTGGGGAGCGCGAGGAACGTCCCGTCGGGTTGCTGCAGCGCCACCGTGAGCCCTCGCGGCGAGCTCCCGCCGACGATGATGTCCGGCCGGCCGTCGTCGTCGACGTCGCCGACGCCCATCGAATAGGGCGGGGGGTTCGGCGACGGGAACGAGGCGCCGGGCGCGAACGTGCCGTCGCCGTTCTGGAGGAGCGGTCGGAGCGTCGTGCCCCGCACGGCGACGTCGGGGCGGCCGTCGACGTTGAAGTCCGCGACGTGCACGCCCCGGCTGAACCCCCCGAAGTCGTCGATCCGCGTCGAGGTGAAGGACCCGTCGGCCTGCTGCAGCGCGACGTTCAGGCCTCCGGTCGCGAAGCCGCCGGTGATGACGTCGGCACGGCCGTCGCCGTCCATGTCCGCGACCGCGATCCCCCACGGACCGTCGGTGGAGAAGAGCGTCTCGGCCGGGCCGAGCGCGGGCGCGGCCGTCGCGGGCGCCGTGAGCGCGAGCGCCAGGATCGCGGCGGCGAGCGCCGTCAGCGCGGCGCGCCGGGGCCGTGCGGGCCCACCGGAGGACTCGAGCGCCGGTGAGCGTCCCGCGACCGTGGGCGACGAGGATCGGGAGGCGAGGCCGGGCACCTCGCGAGTATCCGTCCCCGTCGGTCGGAGCGCCATGGGGGATTTCCCTCGATCTCGGTGGCACGGATCAGACGCATTGAGACGGCGTCCGCCGGGTCGGCGATCGGGGCGGCGCGTGGGCGGGTGACCTGTGGCGGATCCTGGTCGCCTGGTGGTCACGATCCGCCACGGGTCGGCCGCGGCCCGGGCGACTGGCCCCGGCGCGACGCCCCCCGCCCGTCCACCTGGCGTGCCCGGTCCGACCGGGTGAGCAGAACGGGCAGCGTGGCCGTGCGGTTCGCGTAGCGGATGCGGTAGGAGACGGCCTCGGACTGGCGGCGTGGCGGGTCGAGCGTCACGCGGAACCGACCGTTGCGATCGGTGCGGATCCGGGTGTGGCTCGGCTCGTCGTCGCCGCACACCGGCTCTCCGGTGACGGTCAGCGTCCTGACGTGGCGCAGGCCGACGATCCGGCCCGTGATCCGCAGCCCACCGTTCCGCAGGCTCTCGCGGCTGGTGATCGTCGCGCGACGGGTGGCCTTCAGGGCCCTCGAGCGCGCGTCACCCACGACGAGTCGGTAGCGCGACCTGACGCGTGCGCGCTTCCGGGTGGGTGCCGGCACCGAGATGCTGATCCGGCCGTCCGTTCCGACACGACCCGTACCGATCCTCCGCCCGTCACGCCGGACCGCGACGCTGCTCCCGGCGAGGCTCTTGGCCGCGACCGCCAACACCTTCGTCCGCGGACGGCGGCCGTTGCCGGTCGGCCGCAGGTCGATGATCGTCACGAACGGCGTGCGACACGACGAAACGGGGGCCGACGGCGGAATCGTCGCACCCTGGTCGACCGGTACGGGCATCGGTCCCGAAGCCGACACCGGCGCGGGCTCGGGCGCCGAAGCGACGACGGTGTAGGTGACGCTCTTCGATGCGGTGTTCCCGGCGTGGTCCGTCGCCGTCACCTGGAACGACTTCGGGCCCGACGTCGCCGTGTCGATCGGATCACCGTCGGCGACGGTCCCCACGCAGGTGTCGATCCCGCTGCCGCGGGTGCCGTCGGCGCAGGCGAAGTCCGCGTTCACCGTCGCCCCGCGGTCGTACGTCGCGCCGTCGACGGGGGTGGTGAGCGTCACGGTCGGGTCGGTCGTGTCGCGCTTGTTGCGCAGCAGCACGACGCGGTTCTCGTCACTCGGATCGGCGAGGACCACGTCGGGGTCGCCGTCGCCGTCGATGTCGCCGACCGCGAAGCCCCACGCCCCGATCGCAGACCCGTACGGATGGTCGGTGCGCACGAACCCCCCGTCGACCTGCTGGTGCAGCACGTGGACCCTCGTCCACGAGCGCCCGCCACCGGACCCGACCAGGATGTCGGGACGTCCGTCCCCGTCGAAGTCGGCGATCTCGACCGCGCCGGGACCGGCGGGATCCGTCGGGTAGGAGTCCGGTCGCAGCACGTAGGCGCCGCCGTCGTGCTCGACGATCGAGACGAGCGCCGCGGACCAGCGGGCGACGGTCACCTCGTCCTTGCCGTCGCCGTCGATGTCGTCCACGGCGATCCCGGTCGGGAAGCCGGGGACGGGGACCATGGCGTCGACGACGAGCGACAAGCCCTGCATCGACGCGATGACGATGCGCCCACCGGTGGCGTCGGCCGCCACGATCTCGTTGAAGCCGTCGCCGTCGACGTCGCCGACCTCGATGTCGTCGATCTGGGCTCCGGGGACCGGTGCCGGCGGGAGCGCGAGGAACGTCCCGTCGGGTTGCTGCAGCGCCACCGCGAGCCCTCGCGGCGCAGCGCCACCGACGACGATGTCCGGCCGACCGTCGTCGTCGACGTCGCCGACGCCCATCGACCAGGCCGGGGTGTTCGGCGCCGGGAACGAGGTGCCCGGCGTGAACGTGCCGTCGCCGTTCTGGAGGAGCGGTCGGAGCGTCTCGCGCCGCACGACGACGTCCGGGCGGCCGTCGACGTTGAAGTCCGTGACGTACACGCCGCGGCTGGAACCCCCCTCGTCCGCGATCTTCGTCGACGTGAACGTCCCGTCGGGCTGCTGCAGCGCCACGCGCAGCCCGCCGGCCGACGTGAGGCTCCCCGTGATGACGTCGGCCCTCCCGTCGCCGTTCATGTCCGCGACCTGGATCGACCACGGACCGTCGCTGGAGAAGAGCGTCTCGGCCGGCCCGAGCTCGGGCGCGGCCGTCGCGGGCGCCGCCAGCGCGAGCGCCAGGATCGCGGCGGCGCGCGCCGTCAGCGCGGAGCGCCGGGGCCGTGCGGGCCCCCCGGAAGCCTCGAGCGCCGGTGAGCCTCCCGCGACCGTGGTCGACGAGGATCGGGAGGCGAGGCCGAGCACCTCGTGAGTATCCGGGCCCGCCAAACGGGCTGCCATTGGGGTTTTCCCTCGACCTCGCTGGCGACGCGGCGGGGACGGCGATCAGGACGACGGCGTGGCGCCCGGCTCGCGCCTCTCGTCGCCACCGCCCGCCGCCGGCCCGCGCGCCCACTCCTCGAGGAACCGCGCGGCCAGGTCGTGCTCCCACCAGATCTCGGCGCGTCGGCGCACCGGTTCGGTCAACCGCCCCGTCGGGGCACGCTGGGCGAACGCCGCCGCGACCCGCCCCGACCGTGGTGGCCGGTGGCCGCGGGTGGCGGCGAACCGCGCGTGCAGGTGCGCGTCCAGGTCGGGGTGGGCGGCGACGAAGTCGCGCTCGGTCCGGGCGATCCGCCGGATCCGGGTGCGCCACTCCTCCAGCGTCATCCGGGTGTCGTGGATCCCGCCGCCGTCGGGCAGCAGCCGCACCCGCAGGCCGTCGACCGCCCGGTCCAGGCGGCGGCCCAGGTCCAGGTCCTCGTACCCGAACGGAAACCGCACCTCGTCGAACCCGTCGACCCGCTCCAGCGTCGTGCGAGGGATCGCGGCGCAGCAGGAGTACAGGTGCCACCAGCCGGTCTCGCCGTCGGCGGGGATCTCGTCGAAGCGGAACTGCAGGGCCTCGTCGACCCACGTCTCGAACGCCGTGACGCGCCGGTCGGTCGGCCACCGCGGACGGCCGAGGGTCACCCGATCGGGATCGCCGGCGGCGTGCGCGGCTCGGTGGGCGTCGACGGCCCCCGGGTCGAGCACGACGTCGTCGTCGACGAGCAGCACGAGGTCGCCGTCGCCGTGGCGCCATGCGGCGTTGCGGGCGGCCGACGCTCCCGGCGCGTCGGCCCGCACGACCTGCGCGCCGACGGCGTCGGCCGCGGCGCGGACCGCGGCCTCGCCCGTGGCGTCGACGGCGGCGTCGAGGCCCAGGACGACCTCGTCCGCCCCGGCGGTCGCGGCGAGCGTCCGCTCCAGCGGTCGCCGGCCGGCCGTGGGCAGGACGACGGTGACGGTCGGCGACATCGCGCCGGAGTGTGCCACGGGCCGCGACCGCGGGCCTGCGACCGCGCGGCGGCTGCGAGCATGCAGCGCGATGCGCGCCGATCCCGCCCGTGAGCAGCGAGAGCTCGAGGAGTACCTGGGCCCCGCGTTCGAGCTGGAGCGGCTGCAGCGGCACGAGCAGGCCACCCGCGAGGAGTGGCACGAGGTCGGTGACGCCGAGCGGTTCTACCGCACGTCTCGCAGCTACCTGTACGATCTGACGGCGTTCGCGATGACCGGGACGAAGGAGCCCTACCACGCGGCGCTGCGCCGTCTGGTGCGACCGGGTGCCCGGATCCTCGACTACGGGTGCGGGATCGGCTCCGACGGCCTGCGCCTGCTCGACGACGGCTACGACGTGACGTTCGCCGACTTCGCCAACCCGTCGACCGCGTACCTGGCGTGGCGCCTGGAGCGCCGTGGGCACGGCGACGGTGCGGGTCGGATCGTCGACCTGGACGCGTTGCCGGACGGCGTCGGCGGGTTCGACCTGGCGTTCGCGTTCGACGTGCTGGAGCACGCCGAGGACCCGCCCGCGGTCCAGCGCACCCTGGAGGGGCTCGCCGACGTCGTGCTCGTCAACCTGCTCGACACCGACGGCGACGACCTGGAGCTGCACCGTCCGATGCCGTTGCGCCCGATGCTCCACCGCGCCGCCCCGGGACTGGTGCTCCACGAGCGCCACCACGAGCGCTCGCACCTGGTCGCCTACCGCCCCGACGCGACCGCCGGACGGTGGCGCACCGCACTGCGGCGGATGCGGATCGACCGGCGGATCCGCTGACCGCGAGCGGCCTACGCCCGCCGTCGCCGGAAGGCGTCCCAGCCGTTGGCAGAGACCATGCCGACCGCGGTGCGCCAGGCGGGCTCGTCCGGGTTCGGCTCGTGGCCGGCGCCGATGCGCTGGATCTGGCGGGTGTGCCAGCCCAACGCCACCGCAGAGGCGAGCGTCCGCGGCACGCGCGGACCGAGCGACGGCTCCGGCGACGACAGGCGTGCGTCGGGATCCTCCAGCACACGGCGGGCCCCGTCCGGGTCGACCGCCAACGGCCGCGCGATCCCGACGACGTCGCACCCACCGCCGGACACCGCATCGCGCATCGCCGCCGCACCGCGGAACCCGCCGGTGACCATGAGCGGCACCCCACCGACCCGATCGCGCACCGTCTCGGCGTACTCCAGGAAGTACGCCTCGCGGCGGGCGGTGCTCTCGCGCACCGCGCCGACCATCGCCGGCGCCTCGTACGTGCCACCGCTGATCTCCAGCAGGTCCAGGCCCTCCGCCGCCAGCGCCTCCAGCACGGCCGCCGACTCCTCCGCGGTGAACCCGCCCTTCTGGAAGTCCGCCGAGTTGAGCTTGATCCCGACGGGGAAGTCCGGGCCGACCGCGGCGCGGACCGCCCGCACGACCTCGAGGACGAACCGCCGCCGTCGCTCCGCGTCACCGCCCCACGCGTCGTCGCGCTGGTTCGCCCGCGGCGAGAGGAACTGCGACACGAGGTACCCGTGCGCCCCGTGGACCTGCACGCCGTCGAACCCGGCGTCGCGGACGATCCGGGCGGTCCGGGCGAACCGCTCCACGATCTCCTCGATCTCGCCGCCGGTGAGCTCCCGCGGCCGAACGTAGCCGGGGATCTCGGGCGCCACCGCGCTCGGCGCGACCGGCCGGTGACGACCGGCGACGATCAACGCCTGACGGCCCGGATGGTTGATCTGCACCCACACCTGGGAGCCATGACGCCGTCCCGCCCGCGCCCACGCCGCCAGCCGCCCGATGTCGCGCTCGTCGTCGACGACGACGTTGCGGGGCTCACCGAGCTGCCGCCGGTCGACCATGACGTTGCCGGTCACGAGCAGGCCCGCGCCGCCCGCGCCCCAGCGCTCGTAGAGCCGCACCAGATCGTCGGTCGGCGCGTTGCGGCGATCGGCGAGCTGCTCGCTCATCGCCGACTTCGCGATCCGGTTGGGGAGTCGTGCGCCGCCGGGCAGCTCCAGCGGTGCGTCGAGAGTCGGGGTCTTCGTCGGCATGCGTCGCGGTCCTCCGGTCGGGGAACCACACCCTACTGATGAGTAGGCGGCGGCCGTCGTCCCACGGCGGGACGTCCCTCGTAGGATGGCGCGCCTATGAGCGTCCCTTCGGACATCTTCAAGGCGTACGACATCCGCGGCCTCGCCGACGAGCAGATCACCACCGCGGTGGCGCACCGGATCGGGCGGGCGTTCGCACGGGTCATCGCCGGACTCGCCGGCAAGGCGACGACCGAGATCCGGGTCGGGCTGGGGCGCGACATGCGCCTGACCGCACCCGAGATGGCCCGTGCCTACCGGGACGGGATCGTGCGCGAGGGGGCCGACGTGCTCGACATCGGCCAGGTCGGCACCGAGATGCTCTACTGGACCGTCGGCGATCGCGACCTGGACGGCGGGTTGATGTGCACCGCGTCGCACAACCCCAAGGCGTACACCGGCGCCAAGCTCGTGGAGCGCGGCGCGCTGGCGCTGTCGGGCGACCGCGGGATCCAGGACATCCGCCGGCTGGCGCAGGACGACGCGTTCCTAGCCGAGGCCGAGGCGGCGACTCCGGGACAGGTCGTCGAGGAGGACGTGTACGTCGCGTTCCAGGAGGCGGCGCTGACGTTCATCGACCCCGCGAAGGTCAAGCCGCTGAAGGTCGTCGTCGACGGCGGCAACGGGATGGCGGGACCGATGGTCGGCCCGCTGCTGGAGCGCCTGGGCCTCGACCTGGAGACCGCCTACTGGACCCCGGACGGCAACTTCCCCGACCACGAGCCCAACCCGCTGCTGCCGGAGAACCGGGAGTTCATCATCGACAAGGTCCGCGCCACCGGGGCCGACCTGGGGATCGCGTGGGACGGCGACGCCGACCGCTGCTTCTTCATCGACGACACGGGAGCGTTCGTCGACGGGGACTTCCTCACCGCGCTGCTCGCCGAGGCGCTGCTGAATGGGGCCCCCGGGGCGACCATCCTCTACGACTGCCGCGCGTCACGGGCCGTCGCCGACGTCGTGACCGCCTCGGGCGGCACGGCCCTGATCAACCGCGTCGGCCACGCGTTCTTCAAGACCCGGATGCGCGAGACCGGCGCGATCTTCGGCGGCGAGGTGTCGGGCCACTACTACTTCGAGGCGTTCTCGTGCGCGGACTCCGGGACGATCCCGGCGCTGCTCATCCTCGAGCTGCTCTCGGAGCGCGGCGTCAAGCTGTCGGAGCTCGTCGGCGCCTACCGATCGAAGTACTTCATCTCGGGCGAGATCAACTCGACGGTCGACGACGCCGACGCGAGGATCGCCGAGATCGAGGCGCGCTACGCCGATGCCCGGATCACCCACGTCGACGGCGTGTCGGTCGACTACGACGACTGGCACTTCAACGTCCGCAAGTCCAACACCGAGCCGCTGCTGCGCCTGTGCCTGGAGTCGCTGGTGTCGGTGGAGGACATGGAGCGTCGCCGTGACGAGGTCCTCGGCCTGATCCGAGGCTGAGGTCACCGCCGCCGACCGGGCCCCGGCCCGGTGCCGTCCATGACCGTCACCCGTCCCGACTCCCCCGGCCTCCGGCTCGCCGCCGACGCGGGCGTCCACGCCATGCCGCTGCCGACGCCCTTCCCCGTCGGCCCGGTCAACACGTGGCTCGTCGACGACGATCCGCTGACCCTGGTCGACACCGGGCCGACCGGTGCCGACGCGCTGTGGGCGCTGGAGCAGGCGCTCGCCGACCACGGGCGGCGGATCGAGGATCTGCAGCGGATCGTCCTGACCCACGAGCACGCCGACCACGTCGGCCTGACCGCGCTGCTGCAGGAGCGTTCGGGCGCGGAGGTCGTCGCGCTCGACCGGCTGGCGCCGCGACTGACCGAGCTGGAGGGGCACGGTCGTCGCGAGGCCGGGTTCCTGGCGACCGCGGCCGCCGCCCACGGGCTGCCCGATCCGGGCGTCGACGCGCTGGCCGCGCTGCACCTGTCGCACCACGCGTGGGCGGGGCGGTCGGTCGCCGACGTCACGCCGGTCGCCGAGGACGACGAGGTGGCGTTCGCCGACCGCCGGCTGCGGGTCGTGCACCGTCCCGGCCACAGCACCACCGACACGTTGCTCGTCGACGAGGACCGCGGGATCGTGATCGGTGGCGACCATCTGCTCGGTCACGTGCCGTCGGTCCCGCTCCTCACCGCGCGCCCCGAGGCGCTCCGGCCCGACGCCCACCCGGCCACCGCCGGCGATCGCGCCCCCGCGCTGCCGCGGTACCTCGACGGGATCCGGCGCACCGCGGCCGACGACCCCGCCGTCGTCCTGGGGGGACACGGCACCCCGGTCACCGACGTGGCGACCCTGGTCGCGACCAGGGTGCGCAGCGCCGAACGTCGTGCCCGGCGGATCCTCGGTCTGCTCGACCCCGACGAACGCGCCACCGCCTACGACCTGGCCGGCCGTCTGTGGGGCGACGTCGCCCGCCGCCAGGTCGTCCTGTGCCTGTCGGAGACGCTCGGATCGCTCGATCTGCTCGCCGCGGCGGGCGACGTGGCGACGGAGAGCGTCGCCGGTGACGGGGACGACGCCAGCGGCCGCGACGGCACGCTGATCGTCTGGAGGCGGACGTGACGGCCCCGGTCCACGTCGTCGTCGTCTCGTACCGGACGCCGGAGCTGCTGGTCCGGTGCCTGGCGTCGCTGGAGCCCGAGCGGGCGTCGGGGCGGGTCGCCGTCACGGTGGTCGACAACGCCCCCGGTGACGGATCGGCCGAGCTCGTCCGCGACCGTCATCCGCACGTGACATTGCTGCAGCCGGGCGCCAACCTCGGGTTCGGGCCGGCGGTCAACCTCGGGGCGCGGACCGGTGCGGCCCCCGACGCCGCCTGGGTCGTACCCGCCAACGCCGACGTCGCCGTCACCCCCGGCGCGATCGACGCGCTGCTGCGGGCGGCCGCCGCCGATCCCGAAGCCGGGCTCCTGGCTCCCCGGCTCGTCGGACCGGACGGACACGTGCAGCACACCGTCCACCCCTTCCCGACGGTGCCGTTCACCGCGGCGTTCAACGCCGGGATCGTCGCGCGGAGCCGGCGCCTGCGCACCCGGTTCGTCCTCGAGGGCAGCTGGGACCCGGACCGTCCCCGACGCGTTCCGTGGGCGCATGGGGCGCTGTTGCTCGTGCGGCGTGCGACGTGGGACGCGATCGGCGGGTTCGACGAGCACCGTTGGATGTACGCCGAGGACCTGGACCTGTCGTGGCGGGCCGCTCGGGCGGGCTGGGCGACCCGGTACGTACCGGACGCGACCGTGCTCCACGAGATCGGCGCCTCGACCGTTGCCGCGTGGGGAGACGGCCGGACCCGCCGCACGATGGCCGCCACCTACCGCTGGTCCCTCGACCGCCGCGGGCCGGCGTCGACCGCGGCGATCATCGCCGCGAACGTCCTCGGCGCCGGCGGTCGCTGGCTGACCGGCGCACCCCCCGGACGGGCCTTCCACCGCGGATGGCTCGAGGCGCACGTCGGCGCAGCCCGCGACGTGTGCGCCGAGAGCCCCAGGCCCTGATCGCGACGGCACGGACCTTCGTCGCCGCGTCCTCAGGTCCGCGGCGACCGGCGCGGACCCGTCGCGGCGGGGTCAGGCCCGCCGCGATCGCATCGGCCGTCCCTCCGGCAGCAGCGTCGCCGCCAGGATCAACGCGGCCGCGGTCAGGACGCCCAGCTGCCACGTCCAGTCGACGGCGCACGACACGACGAACACGACCAGCGCCCCCGAGGCCCCGGCGGCGAGGCTCCGCGGGAGCGCCCGCGGGCGACGCCGGGCACGGACGGCACCGGTCGCGATCGCGGCGAAGAACGCCGCCAGCAGCAGGAACCCGGGCAGACCGAGCTCCGCCAGGGTCTCCAGCGGCAGCGAGTGGGCGTTCTGCACCCGCTCGGCGATCTCGCGCTCGCGCAGCCACCGGATCCGGAACCCGGCCGCGCCGTCGCCGGCGAGCGGGCGGTCGACGAACGCGTCCCACGCCACCTCGTACAGCGCCGACCGGGTGCCGCCGACCGTACCCAGTCGCTCCAGGCCCGACACCGCGACCGGCGCCCCCTCGACGAACGACCGGCGCTGGTCCTCGACGAAGTCCGCCCCGCGCAGCAGCCCACGGTCGAGCGGGCCCTGGTAGATCAGCGCGCCGACCATCGCCACGAGGACGGCCGCACCGGTCAGCGCCCACGGCACCCACTGCGGAGTCGTCGGCCACAGCGCCCGCCGCCGCTCGGCCCGCTGCATCGTCCGCAGCGACAGCACGGCGGTCGTTGCGGCCACCGCGCCCATCAGCGCGACGAGGACCAGGAGCGGCCCCCCGGCGTCGGACAGTCCCGCGCCCGCGGTGGGGTCGTCCACGACCGCCGGGAGCGACGCCGCCCGGCCGACCACGATCGCCGCGGGGAGCCCGCACGCGACGCCCACGATCAACGTCTGCAGCGGACGCCGCGACAGCGCCAACAGCACGAGCAGGCCGCATGCGGTGGCGGCGATCGCGCCACGCGACACGGTGAGCAGCAGCGTCACCGCGAGCGCCGGCACCACGGCCGCGGCGACCGCCTGGACGACGATCGGGGACCGGCGGTCCGCGGCGATCGCGATAGCCAGCACGATCGCCATGCCGACCCCGGTCCCCTGGCCGTTCCAGTACGGGATCGGGAACGACAGGCGATAGGTGCCCGACGACGGCTCGAGCACCGGTGCCAGATCGAGCGCCGGCGCCAACCGCGACAGGAGCCCGAGGATGCCGAGCGCCGCCAACGCCGCGGCGACCAGCACCACGAGTCGTCCGGCGTACCGCCCCGAACCGACGACGACGATCCCCAGGACGAGGATCGCCACGTACGCGATCGTGCGCTGCATCTCCGACGTCGCGTTGCCCGGCAGCGGCGACCACAGCGACGACAGGCCGACCCAGGCGGCGAACCCGGCGAGCGCGGCGAGCGCTACCAGGCCGCTGCGGGCGGGCCGCCACCGGCGGCTGCGCAGCGTCAGGACCGCCGCGCCACCGAGCGCCGCGACGATCCCCGCCGCCAGGAACGTCGGGGGCAGGTAGCCGCCCTCGTCGACGCCGAGGATCACGAGCACCGCGAGGACGACCACGGCACCGACGGCCTCCGCCGCGACGTCGCGTGGCCGACGCCTGCGTGACGACGTGGTGGCGGGGCTCTCCCCGGGCTTGGCGCCACCGTCGTCCGACACGGACGCGATCTTCTCAGGCCGCGCCGCCGGTACGCTGGCTCGCGATGCACCGGCTGTCCTGGATCTCCCCGCGCATCGCCGCGGCCGTCGCGCTGGTGCTCGTCGCGCTGGCGTTGCTGCCGTCGCTGCGGGCCGAGTCGCGGTTGCGTGATGCCGAGGACCGGATCGCATCGGACCCCGTCGGGGCGCTGGAGCGCGCGACGAACGCCGAGAACGCCGTGACGTTCGAGCGCACGCGGCTGGCGCGCGTCGAGGCGTTGAGTCGTGCCGGTCGTCACCGCGACGCCGAGCGCCTGGCCCTGCGGACGCTGCGGGAGGTGCCCGACGACGCCGTCCTGATGCGTTGGGTCTACGCGACCCGACAGGCCCAGGGGCGGGAGAGCGCCGCCCGGACGACCCTCGACCGCATCGCCCGCCGGGACCCGATGTGGGCCCTCGGGCTCGGCCGCTGACCGCCGACTTCGTGCCGGATCGTGTGCACGTCGGGTGAACTCGCGTGACAGGCCGTCATGTGAGCGGTACGCTCCGGTTCATGGTGCCCGCGTCACCCACGCCCTCATCCCCGCGATCGGGCCACATCGCCGTCGCGGCGGTGGTGGCCTTCGCGCTCGCCGCGCTTCTCGCGCTGCTCCTCTTGGTGCCCTCGTCGGGCGTGGCCCAGACGAGTGATGATCCCAACGCGGTCGCCCGCCAGTACGGCGGCGTCGGTACCCCCACGACGACCGTCGCCGGCACCTCGACGACTGTCGCGACGCCCCCGCCGGTGACGACCGCGACCCCGACCGCCACGACGCCGGTCTCCGATGACGGCGACACCGACACGGACGACGGTGGCACCGCGGGCGCCGGCGATTCCGGTGCGGCGGGCGACGGTGGAGGTACGGCAGGCGCGTCCGACGGCGGCACCGCCGGGGATCGTGCCGAGGGCGGATCGCTGCCCTTCACCGGCCTCAACCTCATGACCGGTGTCGTGCTCGGTCTGCTGCTCCTGGCCGTCGGCCTCGCGGCGCGCGCGATCGACCGGACGCGGCGCGCAGGCTGATCGCCACGGGCGCGTCCGCTCGCCCGACGCCGGGCGCACGGGCTTGCGCGCAAGCGCGTTCTACAGGCACATTCAAGCGCTCTGGACGTCCGTACGAGGCGCCGCGGCCCCCGGATGCCCGCTTGCCGGAACCATCGTCCGGCGTCCAGATCACTAGTCTCAGCTGACCGGTGAACGGGAGGATCACATCGACGAGTGCGTCGGTCACGCCCGAGGGCATCAGGGACGCCGATCCGGTCGTCCTTGCGCTGCTGGTCCAACGACGGGCCGGCAACGTCCTCGCGTACGTCGACGAGGTCACGTCGCCCGACCTTGCGCTGCGGGCCACCGGCGAGGCGTTCGCGGCGTTTCGCATCGCGGTCGCGACCGCCGACCCGCCGACCGCCGTCGACCCCGAGACCGCGCTCAAGCACGCGATGCGCCAGGCGGCCGCCCGCCACGCCGAGAACCCGTTCCGGCCGCATGGTCGCGAGAGGCCTGCCGAGCGCACCCACGCCTGCGAGCTCATGCCGCGGCTGCTCGTGGCCTGGACGGAGACGCGACTTTCGGAGGCGGACGAGCAGCGCGTGGTGCGCCACCTGCGCACGTGCTCCGACTGCCGGGCGCTCAACGACGCGTTCGCGCGAGCCGAGCAGCGTTACGCCGAGGGTCCGCCGTCGGCCCTCGACGCGACCGACGTCAGCGTCGTCGTCACGACGATGGCCGCGGCACCCCTCCAGATCGG
>JBFWKS010000050.1:0-17847 GCA_050252545.1 Solirubrobacteraceae bacterium | reverse complement strand
GTCGAGCTCGGCATCGACGACGATCGCGTCTGGCCCCTGCGCCGCGGGACGACGGCCGAGATCCGCTTCGGCACGACCGTCGGCAACGGGACGCGAACGGTCCAGCTGCACCCCGCCCGGCGCGACGCGCCCGAGATTCCCGACGGCGGCGTCATCGGCCATCGGGACACCCGGACACCGGTCGAGCTGGACCAGTTCTTCGACACGATGGACGCCGCGACCCGCCGGCGCTTCCGGCGCACGATGGCCGACACCGCGGCGGGCACCCGTGGCCGCGGTGCCGAGCTCAACGGTGCCCTGCGACGCAGCCCGGGCGCAGTCGCCTCGCTCGGCGGGGTGCTGGGGGACCTGGCCGCCGACGAGCATGCGCTGGCGGCGACCCTCGCCAACGGCGACCGTGCTACGGCGGTCCTCGCCGCGCGCACGCCGATGATCGAGCAGCTGCTCGACGGCGCCGCACGGACCTTCGACGCCATCGCCCACGACACCGACGGCGTTCGTGCGTCGATCGAGGGCCTGCCCGGGACACTGCACGAGGTCCGGTCGACGCTGGCCCGGCTCGGTGGCACCGTTCCGCGTCTCGACGCGCTGCTGCGAGACGTGGCGCCCGGCGCCCGGCGGCTGCGCACGCTCGCGCCGGTCGCGGTGCCGGCGGCCGCCGAGCTCCGACGGACGTCGAGGCTCGGCGCGTCGGTGCTGCGCTCGATCAGCGCCGACGCGCCGCAGGTGACCGCGTTCCTCGACGAGGCCGGTCCGCTCCTGGAGCGCTCGGGCCGCGCGATCGAGGGGACCGTGCCCACTGCGCGCTGCGTGCGTCCCTACGCACCGGAGATCGCGGCGTTCCTGTCGACCTGGACCGGCTTCAGTCAGAACCTCGACGCCGGTGGTCACTACGCCCGCACGCACATCCTCCAGGGCCCGACGTCGATCAACGACCTGCCGCTGAGCTCGGAGCAGTTCACGAAGGTCGTGCCGGGTGTGGAGTACGCGCTGCCGCGACCGCCCGGGCTCAACGAGGGCCGCCCGCAGTTCCTGCCCGAGTGCGGAGCCGGCCGCGACGCGCTCGACCCGGCGAAGGACCCGGAGGCCCGGCGGTGAGGACGTTGCGCTCGGTGTTGCTCCCGCTGCTCGCTGCGGCCGCGACCGTCGGGATCGTGCTGCTTGGTCGCGAGCTGCTGTTCGAGCCCTCCGGCGGGTACGTCGTGCGCGCCGAGTTCGAGGACGCGGCCGGGCTGCGTCGCAACTCCGCCGTCAAGGTCGGCGGGGTCGCCGGTGGGCGGGTGACCGGCGTGGGGCTCAGCGACCGCGACACCGCGATCGTGACGCTGCGGCTGGACGACGCGGCCCAGCCGGTTGGGGCCGGCGCGACGGCGCGTGCGCGGCCGGTCAACCTGCTCGGCGAGAAGTTCGTCGACCTCGACCCCGGCGACGTCCACAGGCCCGCCCCGTCGGGAACGACGATCCCCGCGCGGCGCACCGGGTCGCCGGTCGAGCTCGACGACGTCCTCAACGCACTGGCGCCCGACGTCCGCGGCCGCCTGCGGATCCTGATCAATGAGGCCGGCGTCGCGCTCGCCGGACGCGGCGCCGACTTCAACTCGCTGCTGCAGCACCTGCCGCCCGCGCTGGACGAGCTCGACCAGACGGTCACCGACCTCGGTCGCGACACCGCCCGGATGCGACATCTCATCGACGCCGGTGAGCGCGTGGCGTCGGCGGTCGACCGGCGACGCGACGACCTCGTTTCGCTGATCGACGAGGCCGCCGGAGCGCTCCGCGTCACCGCGACGCGTCGCACGGCGCTCGGCGCGACGATCGAGCGTGCCCCCGCGGCCCTGCGTCAGCTGCAGCGCACCGTCACGACGCTCGCCGACAGCACCGACGGGCTCGTCCCCGCCGCCCGCCGGCTCCGCGCGACCGCGCCGGCGCTGCGCGAGACGCTCGCCCGCGCCCCGGGGTTCGCGCGTGACGCGTCCGGCACGCTGACCACCGCCGTCACGGTCGCGCCGACGCTCACCGACCTCGGCCGCGACGGCACCGGTCCGGTTCGACGGCTCGAGCCGCTCATGAGCGACCTCACCCGCTTCTCCGACCAACTCGACCCCGTCACCCGGACGCTCGACCGCACGATCGCCGACGCGCTCGGATTCGTCCACGGCTACGCGCGCGCCCAGCAGCAGCGCGACGGCTTGGGCCACGTCCTGCGCCTGCGGCTGATCGTCGGCCGGACGGCGCTGGAGGCGCTGACCCGCGGAATCACCGGCCGGTCGGGCGACCGCGGGTCCCGGTCCTCGACCGCACCGTCGCCCGCCGAGGGCGTCGCGCGTCGCGGGCGCAACGCATCCGGCGACGGGGCGACCGCGAAGCGGCTCGCCCAGCCAGGGCATCCGCGGGCGACGAGGAAGCCGTTGGAACAGGAGCGCCCACGATGAGGCGCCTCCGTCGTCAGCGTCCCGCCGGTCGCGAGCCGCGGCGCGCCGTGCTGCTCTCGCTCGGGGTCGCCACGACCGCGCTCGTCGGGCTGCTGCTGTACGTCGGATACGACGCGCCCAACCGCATCGTCGGCCGCGGGTACTACGTCATCTCGGCCGAGCTCGACGACGCCGACAACGTCACCGCCCACCACCAGGTGCGCATGGGTGGACGCAACATCGGCCAGGTCCTCCACCCGAGGGTGCGCAACGGCAAGGCGGTCATCGACCTGCAGCTCAACCGCGACGTCGCGCCGTTGCTGTCCGACACGCGGATCGTGGTGCGGCCACGCAGCGCCATCGGTGTGCGCTTCGTCGAGGTCCGCCCCGGCCGCAAGGGCACGCCGCTGCCGGAGGGCGCGGTCCTCCCGGCCGCCAGCACCTCCGCGACGGTCCCGCTGGACCGGGCACTGGGCACCCTCGACGCACGACGACGACGCGAGGCGACGACGGCGGCCCGCGAGCTCGGCCGCGGGTTCGCCGACCGTGGCGAGGATCTGGCCGCCACGATCGGCGCGAGCCCCCGGGCGCTCCGACGGACGCGCTCGGCGCTGGCCCCCCTCAACGCCCGTGCGGGCGCGGTCGACGGGCTGGTCCGCGGCGCCGAGGGCGCGGCCGGCGCCGCCGACCCGGTGCGCGGCGACATCGCGCGGGGCCTGCGGCCGGGGGCGCGCACGCTCGCCGTGATCGGCGACCACGAGCCGGGCGTCGACCGCACGCTCCGGATCGCGCCGGAGGCCCTGGCGGATGTCGAGTCCGGGCTCGCCGCGACCGACCCGCTGCTGCGCGCGGTCGCCCGGCTGGGCACCGTCGGGGCCGACACCCTGACCCATGCGCCGCCGACGTTCCGCTCGCTCGCCCGGATGCTGCGCGACGGCCGCGACGGCCTGCGCGCCGCACCACCCGTCCTGCGCCGCGCCCAGGCCGCGACCCCACCGACCCTCGCGCTGCTCAAGGCCCTGGACCCGGTCGTGCCAGCGATCTCGCGCACGCTGCGGACGTCCGCGCCGCTGCTGGAGGAGCTCGGCCGGCGTGACTGCGACATCGGACGCTGGTTCAAGGGCTGGCGCGGCGTCCTGACCCTCGGTGTGGACTCCGGCAAGCCGATCGGCCCGGCGACCGCGCTGCGGCTGCACCTCCTGACGAACGCCGAGTCGGTCGGCGGGCAGGGACCGTCGCTCGCCGGCGCCCTGCCGTCGGTGAGGACCGACGCCTACCCCGAACCGTGCCGCGACCGATGAGACGTCCCTTCCGCTACGTCCCCGGGCAGCACCGCCCGCGCACCGTGCGCAACGGCGCGATCCTGGTGCTCGTCGTCGCGTTCGTGCTCGTCTCCGGGTTCGGCCGGGGCGTCCCGCTCTGGCCCGACGGCCGGACCACGGTGACCGCCGAGCTCCCGCGCGCCGACTCGCTGCGACCGGGCTCCCCGGTGCGGGTCGCGGGCGTCGACGTGGGCGAGGTCACCGACATCGATCTCGGCCCGGGAGGCCGCGGCGCCACCGTCCGCATGAGGATCGACCGCGGCCAGGACGTCGACCTGCGCCACGACGCGCGCGCCCACCTGTACTGGCGCACGCTGCTGGGGCGCAACCTGTACATCGAGCTGGAGCCCGGTAGTGACGCCCGGGAGCTTCGCGGCACGATCCCCCGCTCGCGGACGACGGCCCAGGTCGAGGTCGACCAGCTGTTGCAGGTCTTCGACGACGGCGGCCGGCGGTCGCTGCGCACGGTCACCCGCGAGTTCGAGCGCGGCTTCGGCCGGCCCGCCGACGTCCGTCGCGCGATCGACGAGGCGGAGCCCGCGGCGGCCGCCGCCGCGCCCGGCCTGAGCGCCCTGCGCGGTCGCGTCAACGGCGAGCTGACGACCCTCGTGCGCCACGCCGCCCGCATCACCGGGGTCCTGGCGCGTGAGGACGACGCGCTCGCCGGCCTGGTCCGGCACGGGGCGCGCACGTTCGCGGTGACCGCCTCCCGCGCGACCGACCTGCGACGCCTGATCGCCGTCGCACCCACCGCCCAGGCCCAGACGCGCCGCACCATGCGGCGCCTGCGGGGCACCCTCGACCGGCTCGATCCGCTCGTCGACGAGCTGCGGCCCGGCGCCCGCCGACTCGACGCGACCGTGGCGGCGCTGCGGCCGGCGCTCGACGACGCGCGGCCGCTGCTGCGGGCCGCGCGCCCGACGCTGCAGCGGCTGCGGCCGGCCGTCGCGTCGCTGCGCGACGCGAGCGCGGACGGACGCCCGCTGGTCGCGGCCCTGAACCCGACCGTCGACCGGTCGCTGGCCACGCTCGTCCCGTGGCTCGGACGGCGCGACGACGAGACCCGGCTCGAGAACGGCTGGACGATCGGCCCGTGGTTCAGCGGTGCCTCGGCGGTCGCCAGCCGCTTCGACGTCAACGGCTACGTGCTGCGGATGCAGCCCGGATTGGGGCTGCGGTCGCTCGACAGCCTCCCGTGCCAGCTGCTGATCGCGGATCCGACCGCGACGGCCCCGGTCACCTGTGACGCCCTCCGCCGCACGCTCGGGGGCCTGCTCGGCGCACCGGTCGACCGCCGCCAGAAGGAGGACCGCCGATGATCTCGCCGCGCCTGCGGCTGGAGCTGCGTCGCGCCCGCCGCCCGCTGCTGTGGATCGGATGGCTGCTGCTGTGCGCCGCGCTCGCCTCGTGGGTGGTGTTCCGCAACCAGACCTTCGAGCGGCCGTGGGCGGAGCACGTGCAGGTCCGCGTCGCGGTCGACGACGCGAAGGGCGTGCAGGTCAACCACCAGGTCCGTGTCGCGGGGGTCGTCGTCGGGGTCGTCAAGCGCATCGACCTGACGGACCACCGTCCGGTGCTCACGTTGTCGCTGGAGCGCCGCTACGCCCCGGTGTACCGCGACGCCCGACTGCGGGTGCGGCCCCAGACGCCGCTGAACGACATGTACGTCGCGATCGAGGATCGCGGATCGCCGCGCGCCGGCGTGCTCGGCGCCGAGCAGGTGCTCGCCGCCGAGCGGACCACGTCGCCCGTCGACGTCTCGCGGGTCCTCAACACCTTCGACGCCGACACGCGGGTCCGTCTCGGCCGGGTCCTCGACGGGCTCCAACGGGGGCTCGACGACGAGGGCGGCCGGCAGCTCCGGGCGGCGTTCGCGCAGCTGGGGCCGTTCCTGCACGGCGCCCGTCGCCTGACCGGGGTCCTCGCCGAGCGCCGGGCGACGATGCGCCGGCTGGTGCACGCGACCGCCGGGGTCAGCGGCGCGGTGGCGGTCCGGGACCGACAGCTCGGAGCGCTGGTGCACAGCGGCGGGGCGACCCTTCGGGAGCTGGCCCGACGCGACGAACCCCTGGCCCGCTCGCTCGCCGAGCTGCCGGAGACGCTCGACGCGCTCGACCGCGGCCTGGCACGGGTGCAGGCCGCCCAGGACGACGTCGATCCCGCCCTCGTGGCGCTGCGACCCGTCGCGCGCCGACTCGAGCCCGGCCTGCGGGCGCTGGAGCGCTTCGGCACGGACGCGCGACCGGCGGTGCGCGCGTTGCGCCCGTCGGTCGTCGCGCTCGAGCCGCTGGCCGACGCGTTGCGCCCGACCGCGGTCGGGCTGCAGCGGTCGTTCGCGCGGCTGCGGCCGCAGGCCCCGCGCCTGGACCGGGTGACCGCGAAGGTCGAGGGCTGCCTGATGCCGGCCCAGAAGTTCCTCCACTGGTCGCTGTCGGTCTTCAAGTTCGGCGACGCCAACGCCGCCTACACCCGTGCCGCCTCCACGCTGGGCCTCGACAGCGTCGACGGCGCACTGGCCGAGCCGCACGCCCGCCACGAGAAGGACTGCGCGGAATGACCACGTCGCACCTCGGTCGCAAGATCGCCGTCCTCGTCGCGTTCCTCGCCGTCTGCGTCGCGGTCTTCGGCGCGCTCTTCGGCGTCGCCGGCGGGCGCCTGCCGTTCGATCGCGACCGCTACGAGATCGACGTCGTCGTCCCCGACCCGTTCCAGCTCGTCGCCAACGCCGACGTCCGCGCCGCGGGCGTGAAGATCGGCACGGTCAAGAGCGTCCGGCCCCAGGGCGCCGCGGGGATCGTGCGGCTCGCGATCGAGCAGCGCCACGCCCCGATCCACCGGGACGCCCGCGTCCAGCTGCGCACCAAGACGCTCGTCGGCGAGAACTACCTCGACGTCCAGCCGGGCACGCCGGCGGCCGGAGCGCTCGACGCCGGTGACGTCCTGCCGATCGACCGCGCCGGCGAGGCCGTCCAGCTGGACCGGATCCTCTCCACCCTGGACCGGCGGACCAGGGCCGACGTCCGCCGCAACCTCGACGCGCTGGGCCCCGGCACCAAGGGCCGCGGCGGCGACGTCAACGAGCTGCTCGGTGCGCTGCGCCCGACCGTCGGCCGCGTCGACGCGCTCACGGGCGTGATCCAGGGTCAGCGGCAGGCGCTCGCGGACCTCGTCCAGCAGGCAGGCCAGATCCTCGACGTCTTCCGCAGGCGGTCCGACGCCGTCAGGACCCTCGCCACCCGGACGCGGAGAGCGGCCGAGGCGGCCGCTTCGCGCGACGAGGCCCTGGGCCGCGCGATCGACGCCCTGCCGGCCACCCTGACCCAGGCCCGGTCCACGTCCCGGGACCTCGCGGGCCTCGCACGGCGCCGGACGGGCACGGTCCGCGAGCTCGCGACCGCGATCGGCACGTTGCGCCCGGTCGTCGACGATCTCGGGCCCGCGGCGGTCCAGGCCCGGCGGCTGCTGGTCGAGCTCCCGCCGTTCCTGCGTCGCGCCGATCCGCTGCTGGACGCGCTGCGTCGCTTCGGCGAGCAGGCCGTTCCGGCGGTCGATCCGACCCGGCGGCTGCTCGCGCAGCTGGAGCCGCTGGTCGGCCACCTCGCCCCGTACTGGCGCGAGGTCGGTGCGTTCTTCGCGGCCGTCGGCTCGACGACGCAGCAGCGCGACGGCGTCGGCAACTACCTGCGGGTGCAGCAGTACTACAGCGCGACGAGCCTCTCGCTGTTCACGCCCGAGATGCGCCGGGCGCTCGAGGGGCTGACCGGCAACGGGCTCTTCGCGCCGTTCCTCGGCGAGCACCGCAACGCCTACCCCGCGCCCGGCAGGGTCCCGAGCCCGGGGCCCTTCGCCGGGACGGTGCCGTCGGTCACCGAGGCGGGACGCTGAGCTCGGCGTCGCGCAGCCGCAGCAGCATCTCGCCGGTCGCGTCGAGCGCGGCGGAGATCTCCCCGACGTCGCCGGCGGCACGCACGCGGTCGCGCAGCCGCGCGGCCTCCGGGCCGAGCGCGAGCGGGAGGTCCTCCGCGGCGACCACGAGCTCCAGGGCCGCCGACGCCTGCGCACGCGCGGCGTCCGGACGGCCGTGCGCGAGGTCCAGCAGTCCGCGCAGCAGCACGTCGTGCGCCGGCGACAGCGTCCCGCCCGTCCGCAACAGCGCCGCGACGAGCTCGTCGGGCGCCAGGCGCTGCGCCAGCGGCGGGCCGCCCCACGACCCTCGGTGCCGCCGGACCGCCAGCAGCTCGCTCGACCGGCCGGCGTCGACCTCCTCCGGCGTGCCCCACCCGAGCCGCACCGCGCGCGGATCCCAGCGGCCGACCTCGGTCACGTACGGGTTCTGGGCGGCGATCCGGAACGCCCTGATCGCCGTGTTGAGGACCTCCAGCGCCGCGGCCACCGTGCGCTCGCGGAGCGCATCGTCGGCCCGCCACTCGCGCACGAGCGCGGCCGGGTCGTCGACCGGGTCGGAGCTGCGGACCAGCCGGGCGACGGCGAGCGACACCGGCCGGTCCGGCTCGTCACCGACCGGGGTGGCACGCGCCCGGCGTCGCCGCGGCAGGACCGGGGGGAGCGGCCCGCCGCGGACGTCGATGATCAGGACGTCGCCGTCGGCGAGCAGGTACCGCCCGGGCGGCGGTCCGAGCGCGTGGGCGAACTCCAGCTCGACGAACGCCAGCGGCATCGTCGGACCGCTCAGCGATACGCCCGGCCGCGGTTCAGCAGCCGGATCGCCCGTGCGAGCAGGCCCGTCGACCACGGTCGGTAGGGGTACATGTTGATCTCGCGCTTGAGCTGGAGGGGCATGACGAGCATCCCCTGCGGATGCGTGTACTTGCGGATCCCGGCCTGGCCGTGGCGCTGGCCGATCCCCGACCGCTTGACGCCCCCCATCGGCACCTCGAGCGCCGTGTACAGCAGGATCGCGTCGTTGACCGACGCCCCACCGACCTGCAGGCGCCGGGCGAGCTCCCGTCCCCGCGCGACCGAGCGGGTCCAGACGGAGCCCTGCAACCCGTAGGGGGAGTCGTTGGCCAGCCGCAGCGCCTCCTCGGCGTCGCGGGCCCGCATCAGCGGCAGGATCGGACCGAAGGTCTCCTCCCGCATGACGTCCATCGTGTGGTCGACGTCGGCCAGGACCGTCGGCTCGTAGAAGAGCCCGGGCCCGTCGCCCCGGTGGCCACCGGTCACGACGCGGGCGCCCTTGGCGACCGCGTCCTGCACGTGCGCGTCGATGACCTCCAGCTGCGCCGGCGAGGTGACCGCGCCGACATCGACCGAGCCGGCCGGTCCCGGGGCGCCCTGCCGCAGCCGGCTGACCTTGTCGGCGACCCGGTCGACGAACGCGTCGTAGATCTCGTCCTCGACGTAGATCCGCTCGACCGAGATGCAGATCTGGCCGCCGTTGAGCAGCGAGTAGTACGTCGCGCCGTTGGCGGCTCGCTCGAGGTCGGCGTCGGCCAGCACGATCATCGGGTCCTTGCCGCCGAGCTCCAGGCCGACGGGCGTGATCGTCTGCGCCGCGCGCGCCATCACCTTCTTGCCCGTCGCCGTCGAGCCCGTGAACTGGAGGAAGTCGACCTCGTCGATCAGCGCCTCGCCGGTCGCGCCGTCACCGGTCACGACCTGGAACACGTTCTCGGGCAGTCCGACCTCGTCGAGCATCCGGGCGAGGAGCAGCGACGTCAGCGGCGTCAGCTCCGACGGCTTGAGGACGACCGCGTTGCCGGCCGCCAGGGCCGGGATGCAGTCGCCGAACGAGTTCGTCAGCGGGAAGTTCCAGGGGCCGATCACGCCGACGACGCCGACCGGCCGGTGGCGCAGGCGCAGCGACTTGCCGACGAGGAACCGGTTGGACGAGCGGACCTTCTCGTCGGCCAGGTAGCGGGGCGCCTTGCGCGCCCAGAACCCGAGCGCGGCCGCACCGTAGGCGACCTCCGCGATCTGGGCGTCCTCGCGGGCCTTGCCGGTCTCCGAGACGATCGTGTCGATCAGCTCCTCGGCATGGTCGACGAGCCAGCGCTGCGCGCGGCGCAGCACCTCGCCGCGTCCGGCGAACCCCGCCGCCTCCCATTCGGGCTGCGCCGCCCGCGCCCGCATGACCGCCGCGACGACCTCCTGCGGGGTCGTGCGCGGAACCGTCGCGATCGGGTCTCCGGTCGCCGGGTCGTGAACGGTGATCGCCGCCGGGGCGGCGTCGGTGGTGGTGGTGTGGTCGATCGCGTCGATGGTGGACATCGAGCGCTCCTCTCGTCGGGGTCAGAAGCCGCAGAACACGGGGCGGCGTCCCTCCTGCAGCGCGCGCGTCCCCTCGACGAAGTCGATCGTCTGCGCGCAGATCTGCTGGACGGTCACCTCCTGCTCGGTGGTCGCGGCGAAGGCGGGCTTCGCCGCGGCGTCGAGCACGCGCTTGGCGTACGCCACCGGTACCGGTGCGCAGCTCAGCAGCTCGTCCAGCAGCTCGGCGGTGGTCGCGGCGAGATCCGGGTCGGCGGCGGTCCGGTTGGCCAGACCGATCGCGTGTGCCTCCTCACCGGAGATCGTGCGCCCGGTCATCACGAGCTCCTTCGCGCGGCCGAGGCCGACGATCGACGGCAGGCGCGAGCTGCCGCCGCAGTCGGGGATGAGCCCGATCCGCGTCTCGGGCAGGCCGAGCCGGGCGTCGTGACCGATCACCCGCAGGTCGCACGCGAGCGCCAGCTCGAGCGCCCCGCCGAGGCACGCCCCGTGGATCTCGGCGATCGTCGGCTTGAGCATCTGCTCCAGCTGGTTCCAGGTGCGGCTCACGAGGCGGTGGAACTCGCGGATCCGCCCGGGGATATCCGCCAGCTCGCAGAGGGTCGCCCGATCCATGCCGGAGGAGAACTGCGGTCCGTGGCCCCGCACGACGACCGCGTGGACGCCGGCGTCGGCCTCCGCGTCGTGGAACGCGACCGAGAGCCCCGCGACGAGGTGATCGTCGAGCGCGTTGCGCTTCTGGGGCCGATTGAGGCTGACGTAGCGCACCGGCCCGTCGTCGTGAACCGTCACGAGGGCGTCGTGCTCCGGCGACCGGGTGACGCTCGGGTCGACGCCGACGTCGGTCATCGCGCCGGCGGCGTCGGGGCAAGGACGTCGAGGTCGATCTCGCGCTTGAGGATCTTCCCGGTGGGGCCCTTGGGCAGCGCATCCACGATCGCGACCACCCGCGGATACTTGTAGGCGGCGATCCGGTCGCGCACGAACACGCGCAGCTCCTCGCCGTCGGCGGTCGTTCCCGGTCGCAGGGCGACGACCGCGGCGACCTCCTCGCCCAACGCGTCGTGCGGCACGCCGACGACCGCGGCCTCGGAGACCGCCGGATGCTCGTAGAGGATCTCCTCGACCTCGCGCGGGTAGACGTTCATCCCGCCGCGGAGGATGAGGTCCTTGCTGCGGTCCACGACGTGGATGAAGCCGTCCTCGTCAGTCCGGGCGAGATCGCCGGTCGAGAGCCACCCGTGGTCGTCGAGGACCGCGGCGGTCGCGTCGGGCCGCCCGTGGTAGCCGGCCATCACGCAGTGGCCGCGGATCTGGATCTCGCCGACGTCACCGGTGGCGACCGGGCGGCGCGCGTCGTCGACGACGCGCATCTCGACGCCCCGGATCGGCTTGCCGATCGATCCCGCGCGCCAGTCGTCGGGACGGTTGAACGACGCCACCGGCGAGGTCTCCGACAACCCGTAGCCCTCGAGCACCGGGCACGCCAGCCGCTCGCGCGCTGCGCTCAACAGCTCGACCGGCATCGCCGCGCCCCCGGCCAGGCAGCGGCGCAGGCTGCCGACGTCCCGGTCGCCGAGGGCCTGGAGCAGCGCGCCGTACATCGTCGGGACGCCGAGGAAGATCGTCGCGCGCAGCTCCGCGATCGTGTCGGCGACCTCGACCGGGTCGAAGCGCGGGACGAGCACCAGGGTGCCGCCGGTGGCCACCGTGGCGTTCATCGCGACGCTCTGGCCGAAGCTGTGGAAGAGCGGAAGGGTCCCGATGACGACGTCGTCGGGACGCGCGTCGAGCAGGTCGATCGCGCCGATGTGGGCGTTCCAGGTCATGTTCGAGTGCGTCAGGACCGCGCCCTTCGGCGTGCCGGTCGTACCGGACGTGTAGAGCAGCACCGCGGCATCGTCCGCCCCGCGCGGCGTCCACGACGCGACCGGCCGGGAACCGGCCGGGAACGGGGCCGACCCACCGCCGAACGGGATGACGGTCGCGACACCGGCCTGCGTCGCGCCGGCGCTCGCCTCGGCCGCGAAGCCGTCGAAGTGGACGAACGCCCGCGCGCCCGAGTCCTCGAGGTAGTAGGCGATCTCCCGCGACTTCAGGAGGGGGTTCATCGGCACCGCGACGGCGCCGATCCGGAGCGTCGCCCAGTAGGCGACGACGAACCCGGGCAGGTTCGGGGCCATCAGCGCCACCCGGTCCCCGGTCCCGACCCCCAGCTCCCGGAGGTGGCCGGCGAACCCCGCGACCTGGACGTCCAGCTCGCGGTAGCTGAGTGCATCGCCCGGGGCGTCGGAGCGACGCAGCGCGATCGCGTCGGGGTGACGGTCGGCGGTCTGGCTCAGCGGCGCTGCGAGGTTCAGGCCCATGTCGCGATCTTGGACGCGTTCCGACGGCGTGGACAGGCTCTCCAGGGGCAACCCGTTACCCCGTTCGGTTCCTCGTCCCCCGTTCGAGTGACCCCCGGTGTACGTTGAGCATCGGCCGTCGAGTGAAGGAGGGGAGGGCCATGTCGATCGAGATCGCATCCGCCACACGGCGGATCCAGTGGGACGATGCCGAGACGCTGCGCCGTGACGACGCGGCGCTGGCCGAGCGGATCGCCGACGCGATCGCGCGCGCCGCGGAGTACGTCGACGTCGACCCCGACCCACGCCGCGGGAGCCCGGCCGATCAGCCGGACCTGGCCGAGACGGTCCTCCCGGCCACGGTCGACGAGCTCCGCGGCGTCCTCGAGTCCCCGAGCGGACTGGAGCGCGACGAGCTGCTCGAGGTGTCGCGGCTGGCGCTCGAGCTGCAGGACCTCGGACGCCGGCACGGGGAGCGCATGATCGGGCGTCGGCTGCGGACGCTCAACGCGATCCAGGACTCGCTGGCCCGGCCGCAGGGCGATGCGACCGTCGAGCGGATCCTGGAGCGCGAGGCGATCGAGGCCTGTCACCGCTGTGGCTTCGATCGCGCGATGCTCTTCCGCGTCGACGGGTCGCGCCTGTCGGCGCTCTCCACCTACTTCCGGGACGACCCGTCGTGGGCCGCCGAGTGCCACGCCGTCGCCGCGGCCTACCCCGTGCCACTGAAGTCCGGCCTGCTGGAGAGCGAGATGCTGCGCCGGCGATCCGCGGCGCTGATGCTCGACCCGATGGACGACCCGCGCAGCTACAAGCCGATCATCGACAAGATCGAGACCAGTGGGTACGTCGCGGTGCCGATCATGCCGGAGGGCAAGGTCATCGCGACGATCCACGCCGACCGGCACTTCTCCGGCCGCAAGGTCGACGCGCTCGACCGCGATCTGCTCGCCGCGTTCGCCGCCGCTCTCGGATCGATGGTCGAGCGGAAGGTCCTCGTCGACCGGCTCGTCGCCCAGCGCGATCACGTGCGGTCGATGATGCAGGCGACCGACGACTTCGTCTCGGCCTTCTGTCAGTCGGAGATCGGCCTCGATCCGCCGCAGGTGCCGACGGCCGCGCCGAGCCCGCGCCCGATGCCGCGGGCGATGGAGTCGGCGATCCGCGTCCAGGAGTCGCCGGCCGAGCGACTGCTCAGCCGGCGCGAGATGGAGGTCCTGCGGCTGATGGCCGGCGGGGCGACCAACGCCATGATCGCCGACCAGCTGGTGCTTGCGGAGGGCACCGTCAAGTCGCACGTCAAGCGGATCCTGCGCAAGCTGCACGCCGCCAACCGTGCCGAGGCCGTGTCTCGGTTCCTGCGGCTGGAGGGTGGCCTGCGTGCCGCCGACGAGGCGGTCGACGGCCTCTTCGACTGAGCGCCGCGGGCGAGGGCCGGTTGGGGTAACGCGTTACCCCCGACGGGACTTTCGCCGCACCGCAAGGCCCACCTAGCCTGGCGACACAGTGTCGTCGGAGGAGGTTCTGGGAGTCATGACCAGCACAACAGAGGTCGCGGGAGCAACGGAGGTCGTCGACGTCGTCGTCGTCGGCGCACGCTTGGCGGGATCGGCCACAGCGATCGCGCTGGCCCGCCGCGGCCGACGGGTCCTGGCCCTCGACCGCGCCTCGTTCCCCTCCGACACCCTCTCGACGCACCTGTTGTTCGCGGGGGGTGTCGCGGAGCTCCAGCGCAGCGGCGCGCTCGAGCGCGTCCTGGAGACCGGGGCTCCGAAGCTCCCCGCGGTCCAGCTGTCGGCCGGCGGCCACGACGTTCGCGGCACGTACACGCCGACCGACGAGGGCATCGACTACGGCCTCTGCGTGCGCCGGATCGGTCTCGACATGGCGCTGGTGGACACCGCCCGCGCCGCGGGAGCCGAGGTTCGCGAGCGCTGCACGGTCACCGAGGTGATCTGGGAGGCGGGCCGCGCCGCCGGCGTCCGCTACCGCGACGGTGACGGACGGGAGCACGAGGTCCGTGCGCGTCTGGTCGTCGGCGCGGACGGTCGGCGCTCGTCGATGGCACAGCTCGTCGGCGCCAGCGAGTACCGCACCGCCGCAAACGGACGCGGACTGGCGTTCCACTACGTGCGGGACCCGTGGGCGAACCATCCCGACGGTGCGCGACGGCGCAACTCGATCACGCAGTGGCGGGAGGGCGACACGCTCGGCATGTTCTTCCCGACCGACCAGGACGGTGGCCTGGCGCTGTTCATGCCGCCAAAGGAGGACATCGCCCGGTTCCGCAAGGACCCCGACGGCGTCTGGACCGAGAAGCTCGCCGCGAACCGGAACCTGCAGGGACGCCTCGAGGGCACCGAGCGGGAGGGCAAGCTGCGCTCGACCGGCGAGACCGAGGCGTTCTTCCGGGTCTCCAGCGGGCCGGGGTGGGCGCTGGTCGGCGACGCCGGGCACTTCAAGGACCCGGCGGTCGCGCAGGGCATCCGCGACGCGCTGCGCTTCGGCCGGCGGCTCGGCGAGACCGCCACCGAGGTGCTCGACCACCCGGACTGGCTGGACCGCCGCCTGGCCGCGTGGGAGATCGAGCGCGACCTCGACTGCCTGCCGAGCTTCTACCTCGGACGCAAGCACACCCGCACCCACGCCGTCAGTCAGCTCGAGCGCGAGTTCTTCCGCGAGGCCTCCGGAGATCCGCAGATGGCCCGCGCGCTCGCCGACGTCTTCGCCCGCACCCGCAAGCCGCAGGAGCTGTTCCGCCTCGATCGCCAGCTGCGGTGGTTCGCCAAGGCGTTCCTGCGGCGCGGCACCGACCGGGGCGCGCTCATCGCCGAGGCGCTCGAGGAGCTGCGCCTCGACGCGCGGATGCAGTGGGACCTGGCGGTCCTGCGCTCCGGACGGCGGGCCGGCGGCGGCACCTGGAACCGCTGGGGACGCAACGGCTGGTCGCCGCGACTGGCGAACCGCTCGGCGCGAGCACTGCCCGCCTCAAGCACCCGTCAGCGACCGGTCGATGCCGGCTGGCGCACCCCCGCCCCGGTGCCCGAGCCCACCTCGGCCCCGGTGCCCGAGTCCGCGCCGGCCCCGGCGTCCGAGCCCAAGCGGGTACGCAGCCCGCGCAAGCAGCCCGCGCCGACCGCGGTCTGAGAGGAGCACCAATGTCCCAGCGCATCACGGTCGCGGCGATCCAGCCACAGCTCGTCGTCGGCGACGTCGAGCGCAACCTGCGACGGGTCGAGGACCTCGTCCGCCAGGCCCATCGCGAGCACGCCCCCGACGTCGTGCTCCTGCCCGAGGGGATGACCTCGCCCAGCGCCTACGGTCGCGCCATGCGCGGCGTGGCCCGGCCGATCGACGGTGAGCCGTTCGAGCTGCTGCGTCGGCTCTCCCGCGAGCTGGACTGCGCGATCGGCGGCGGGTTCGTCGCCAAGCGCGGCCCCGACACCCGCGGTACCTACGTCTTCACCGAGCCGGACGGCTCGGCGCACCTGCACGACAAGGACCAGCCATCGATGTGGGAGAACGCCTACTCGACCGCCGGCACCGACGACGGCCTCTTCACCACGTCGCTCGGCCCGATCGGCACCGCGATGGGCTTCGAGTGGGATCGCAGCCGCACCGCGCGGCGCCTGCGAGGCCGCGTGCGCGCGGTCCTCGGCGGATCCTGCTGGTGGTCCTACCCGGACTGGTTGCCCGTCCGCGCGTGGTTCGGGCGCGACCACCAGTACAACGTCGGCGTCGCCCGCGATATGGCGCCGCGGATGGCCCGGGCGGTCGGTGCCCCCGTGGCGATCGCCCAGCACGTCGGCGAGGTCCGCGGTGGCACGCCGTTGATGCCGCTGGTGCCGTACCGCACGCTCTACGTCGGTGAGACCCAGATCGTCGAGCGCGACGGGACGGTGCTGGCGCGGCTGTCCTACGAGGATGGCGAGGGCTACGTCGCCGCCGAGATCGCGCTTGCCGACCCGACGCCGCTGGATCCGGTGCCCGCCGGGTTCTGGATGGCGCCGATGCCGTTCTCGCTGCACGCCGTCTGGCACATGTACAACGCCCACGGCCGGGTCCGCTACGCGATCGACAAGGCCCGCGGCGCGTTCCCCTGGCAGCAGCTTCCGGAGACGAACCTCCCGGGGTACGTGCCCCCGCCCGACCCGGCGGTCGGGGGGCCGGAGGGCGTCGCAGGGCGTGAGCCGGCGACCGCCGCGGCGGGGCGGTGACGGCACCCATGGAGCACCCGATCCACCACCGCTACGAGCAGGCGATGAGCGCCGGCGACGCCGCCGGCGTCCGGGATGCCCTCGCCGACGACGTGCGACTCCACAGCCCGGTGACCCCGAAGCCGTTCGAGGGCCGGGAGATCGTCGCGCGGGTCCTCGGTTCGATCATCGAGGTGTTCGACGACCTGCGGTTCGACCCGGCCGTCCTCACGGAGCCCTACGTCGTGCTGCCGTTCCAGGCGCGCATCGGTGACCGTCCCCTACAGGGGATCGACTACCTGCGCTTCGACGACGACCGCCTGATCTGCGAGTTCACCGTGATGGTCCGGCCGCTGATGGGGCTGCTGGCGTTGCAGAACGAGATGGCCCCACGCCTCGGCGCCGACCCGCTGCGGCTCGTCCCGGCCGGAGCCGCGTCGCCGTGAGCCCGTCGTTCGTCGATCCGCCGGCCGGTCCCGTCGCGATCAGCGCCGGATCCGCGACGTCTTCTTGGTCGCCTTCGCGGTGCGGTAGGCCTTCTTGGATGCCGCCGTCCGGACGGTGATCCGGGCGGTCGCGCGGCGCATCCCCCGCGCCGACTTGGACAGCCTGATCGTGACCGTGCCGCGACTGCGGGGGAGCCGCTTGAAGGTCCGCTTGACGGTCGACCGGCGCGTCCGACCGCTCTTGCGTCCGGTGACGCGCACCGTGATCCTCACCTTTCCGCGCTTCGGCACGCTGAGCCGGAACCGCATCCGCCCCTTGCGCAGGAACTTGACCGAGCGCACCGTCGCGCGCTTCGAGATCTTCGACTTCGACGTGGACCGGATATAGGTCGCGCCGCGGATCTTCGTGGTGCGCTGTTGCTTGGTCTCCTTCTTGTCGTCCTTGTCCTTCCCGGGCGTGGGAGGCGGGGCGGGCGGGATGCCCGGCGGTACTCCGGGCAGTGGGCCGGGGGGCGGTGTCCCCGGGGGCGGTACCCCCGGGGGCGGCGGAGCCGCCGCGCACTCCGCCGCCACGGGCAACGGACGGAACCCCAGTGCGATCTGGACCCGCGCCACGCCGTTGACGACCGACAGTGGCCGGATCGACGCGCCCGATCCCGGGTCGACGTAGATCTCGCAGGTCGCGAGTGGCCAGTTCCGCGCGTCGGTCCCGGGCGTGGTGCCGGGTGCGGCCGGCACGAGCGCGGTCTCGGTCTCGGCGCCGTTGCGCCCGAGGCGCACCGACACGCCGTTGTACAGGCGCGCGTTCGGTGCGAGGAAGTCGTCGTAGGACCGCCGCATCCGCGTCTCGAGGTACAACCCCGGCCATCCCGTTCCGGGACGCGAGATCCCCAGGA
>JBFWKS010000049.1:0-18124 GCA_050252545.1 Solirubrobacteraceae bacterium | reverse complement strand
GCTCGGTCACGCCCGGTCAGGGGTCGTGCGCCCGACGGCGCGACCGTCGGTCAGGGGGTCTTGGCCTTCGGCTCCGGGCCGAAGATCTTCCAGGCCACCCAGGCGACGCCCAGGACGATCGCCGCGGTGATCAGCGTGGAGATGATCCCGGCGATGAACTTGACGACGAGGAAGATCGCGACGAGCGCGACGACGACCCCGATGGCCGTCAGGCCGCTACCGATCCGGGACCCGCCGCCGGAGGAAGAGGTATCGAACGAGGACATACCCGAAGGGTACCGGGCCACGCTCGGCGGCCGGGAACGATGATCGATCCCGTCCGCGTGCCCGTCGGTGGCGGGGCCGGCGTGGGGACGGTCGGCACCGGCGTCCGGAGTCCCGAGGCGTGGACCGCCCGGGACCCGATCGAGGTGGGGCCACCGGGTTCCCGAGCCCGAGCCGCCTGGCGATGTGGGCCGGGTACGATGGTTGCATGGCCGATCATCACCCGACCGCGGGCGAAGAGGAGTACCTCGAGACGCTGTACTGGCTCCATGAGGTGGAGCTTCCGCTGACGGCGGCGAACGTCGCGCGGGCGATGCTGCTGTCCGCGCCGACCGTCCACGAGATGGTCAAGCGCCTGGAGGCCGACGGGCTGATCACCCGCGACGCCCGCAAGCGGATCGCGTTCACCGATCACGGCCTGGCGGTCGCGGAGAGCGTCGTCAGTCGCCACCGGCTCGTCGAGCGGTTCCTGACCGACGTGCTGAGCGTCCCGTGGCACGAGGTCCACGAGGAGGCCGAGCGGATGGAGCACGCGATGAGCCCGGCGATCGAGCGCGGGATGCGCGAGGCGATCGGTGACGCGACGACCTGCCCGCACGGCCACCCGATCGAGGTCGGCAAGCGCCTGCCCGGCGCCCCGCTGGCCGATGTCGAGATCGACGCCACCGTCAAGATCCTGCGCTTCGAGAACGAGGCCGAGTCGGTGCTGCACTACCTGTACGGCACCGGGATCGCCCCGGGCGTCGAAGGCCGGGTCGTCGAGCGCGACGATGCCCACGTGGTCGTGGAGCGGGCCGACGGGGTCCGCCACAGCCTCACCCACAGCGCCGCCGAGACGGTGTCGGTGTCGGCCGATCCGTCGCCCCCGCTGCGTGTCGGACTGCCGCCCGAGGTCATCCTCGAGCAGGCCGCGTTCGGCCGGTGAAGCACGCACGCCTCGCCTACGAGGGCGCTATGACGGAGCCACCGGTCGCGCCTGGGTCGGCCGGGTCGGCCTCGCGCCCGCCGTCCGCCGCGATGGGTGCCCGCGCCGTGGCGCGCCGTCGGCATCGGCTCAGTAGGTGGTCGGAACCTCGGCGATGAGCGTCGTGACGGCGCTCAGCTCCTCGCGCAGCATCATCAGCGGGCCGAGCTCGCCGTCGACCGTGAGCTTCTTCTGCGCGAAGGCCGACGGGATGTCGATGGCTCCTCGGTTCACCTCGGCGGCGACCTCGTAGGGCAGCGTCAGCGTCAACGTCACTTCGTCTGGCGTGCCCCGCGCGATGACGACCTCGTCGTCCGCGAACCGCCGGTAGTAGGCGACCCGGCCCTCGGTGGGCACGTCGGTGACGACGTAGTGCATCGTGAGGTTGGCCCAGCCGGCCAACTCCTTGGTGTCCTCGTCCTCGTTGAGGCGCTCGTTGGCAGCGGCGCACCACTCGTCGGAGAGGAAGCGGGGGCTCGGCTCGGCGTTCGTCGACATGCCCACCCTCTAACGCGTCCGCTTCGTGGATCGCCAGCCGCGTCCCGGAAACGGAGACGGGTCATGTGCGCCGAGCCGATCGGCGCGACCGCGTGGGCGATCGGAGAGCGCTGACGCAGGCATCGATCGTCCCGGGGCGAACTGGCCCGGGTGAAGATGGCGTCTTCAGGGACCGAACACGAAAGCGGGCGACCGGGTGGCCCGGGCCGCGGGAGGGCCGACCGGATCGTTCTCGATAAGGGGACGGGCGTTGCTGCGCCGATCCGCGGCCGACGATCGTGCGCCTGCCCATCAGGGACGGCTCTGGTGGCGATTCACTGATGACCGCCCCCCCTCGACATCCCGTGTCGTCCGCGCCTCCCGCGGGGGGCGCCGCCACGGTGGCGGCGCCCCCCCGCAGATGGGCTGCGAGCGCTCCGCGGGTCCTCACCGAGTCCGGAGCGATCGCGCATCTGGCGATTCAGGCCATCAGCCGGGGCCTGCGAGGTCCATACGACTTCGGTCCCGAGTTCGTCGCGCAGCTGCGGTTCGCCCTCTCGATCGCGATCCTCCCGCTCTGCATCACCTCGTTCGCGTTGTCCTTCGGGCCGGCCGGGATCCAGGCGTCCAACTTCCTCGGGTTGTTCGGCGCGCTGGACCGCATGGGCGGCATCTACGTGCTGGTGGTCGTCAGGTTCTTCGGGCCCCTGGTGACCGCGATCGTCGTCGCCGGGTGCATCGGCACGGCGATCGCCGCCGATCTCGGCGCGAGGAAGGTGCGCGAGGAGCTGGATGCGCTGAGCGTCCTGGGCATCGACACCGTCAAGTCCCTGGTCGTCCCGCGCCTGCTGGCGATCATCGTCGTCTGCGTCCTCTTCAACGTCGTGTCGATCCTGGCTGGAACACTCGGGGCGATCGTGGTCGTCCTCCAGAACGACGCCGACCTGGGCCCGTTCTTCGCCGCGTTCTTCTCGAGCGCGACCACCCTCGAGCTCGGAGCGTCGTTCCTCAAGTGCGCGGTGTATGGGGTCATGATTGCGCTCGTCTGCTGCTACAAGGGGATGAACGCGGCGGGCGGTGCCGAGGGCGTGGGACGGGCCGTCAACCAGGCGGTCGTCATGACCTTCCTGATGATCGGCGCGATCGACTACGTCTTCACCCAGGCGCTCCTGGCGACGTTCCCGATCCTGTCCGAGGTCCGTTGATGCTCATCGTGTCGCGGCTGCGAAGCGCGGGCTCGCCGGTGGCGGACGGCACCGAGTTCACCGACCGGATGGTCTCCGGCATCCTCGGCGGGCGCGTGGCGCGCTACGCCATGGAAGTGCTCCGGCAATCCTCGTTGCTGGTGCTCGGGTCGATCGTGGTGATCCTCGGCATGGTGTTCGCCCTGGGCCTCGTCGTGGGCATCCAGGGGTCGTACGCCGCGCGCCAGGTGGGGGCTCCAGCCGTGGCCGGTGCGTTCGCGGCCATCGGTGACCTGCGCGAGATCACGCCCTACGCCTTCGGCTACATGTTCGCCGCCAAGGTGTCCACCGGCTACGTCGCCGAGATCGGCACGATGCGGATCACCGACGAGATCGATGCGCTCGAGGTGATGGGCATCGACTCGATGCTCTATCTGTGCTCGACGCGGCTGCTCGGGATGTGGATCGTCATCCCGTTCATCTACGCGGTGGCGATCCTCGTCGCGTTCGTCGGCTCCTACGTCGCGGTGGTGGTACAGGTCGGGCAGGTCTCGCCTGGCGGGTACTTCGAGCTGTTCTGGAAGTTCCAGAGCCCGCAGGACTACCTGTTCTCCGGCATCAAGGCGATCTCGATGGCGACGTTCGTGGTGATCGTCGGGTGCTACTTCGGCTATCGCGTGCGCGGCGGGCCGGTCGAGGTCGGCACCGCCACGGCCCGAGCGATGATCGTGAACCTCATCGGGATCCACATCATCGGGATCCTCGGGTCGCAGATCTTCTGGGGCGGCGTCCCACGACTCCCGATCGGTGGCTGACCGATGCGTCCCGTCGGCACTCGATCGCTGCGCGCCCCCGTGCGCCGGAAGCACCCGTGTCGCACGAGGGGTGATCGGCGATGACGTCCTCGTCCGCGGCTCCGCCCGGCCCCACGCTCTCGTCCGCGGGCAGCCCTGACGCGGGTCGCCGTGCCCGGCGGCGGTCGCGGCGCCGGGCGATCGCGGTGGGTGCCACCGCGACGGCCTTCGTCATCGCCCTGCTCCTGGTGCTCGGCGTGATCGGCGACGGCGAGGGATACCGGCTGCACGCGCGGTTCGAGAACGCCGGTCAGCTCGTGGTCGGCGGACGGGTCGAGATCGGCGGCCAGAAGGTCGGCCAGATCACCGACATCACGATCGCCGACGACGGCCTGGCCGATGTGGAGATGCGCATCGCCGACGACCGGTTCGTCCCCCAGCGTCAGGGCACGCGCGCCGCGATCCGCGTGGTCGGCCAGGCGACGATCAGCAACCGCTACGTCGACCTCGGACCGGCCTCCGAGGACGCGCCCGCCCTGCGCTCGGGTGCGGTGCTGCACCGCCGGGACACCACCGGTGTCGTCGACCTCGACCAGGTCCTCAACACCCTGGACGCGCCGGTCCGCCGCGACGTTCGCGCGTTCATCGCCAACACGTCGCAGCTGTACGCGGGCTCGAACGGTCCGGCGTTCAACGCGATGCTGCGCAAGCTCGACCCGGCGCTGGCGGACGTGGGCGGTCTGCTGGCCGATCTCGCGGGCGACCGGGAGGGCATCGAACGTCTGATCCGGACCGGCGGCCGTGCCGCCGGCGCCCTGGCCGCCCGCCCCGCCGAGCTGGAGCGCTCGGTGGACGGCACCGCACGGACCCTCGCCGCGCTCGCCGATGAGCGGGAAGCGATGGCCGGTGTGCTTCGCGGTCTGCCGGGCACCCTGCGCGCCGCGCGTCGCACGCTGACCGGGGTGGCGAGCACGAGCCGTGACCTGCGACCGGCGCTGCGCGACGTGCCTCGCCTGGACCCCGACGTCACCGAGATGCTGCGGCGCCTGCCGCCGACGTTCGACCGCGCGGTGCCGTTCTTCCGCTCGCTCACCGGCGTGCTGCCCTCCGTACGCCGCGCGCTCGTGGAGATGCCGCCGCTGCAGCGCTCGCTCACGCCGGCGATCGACGCCGCCGGAAAGGGCATGCGCGACGCGGACCACATCCTCGAGGGGGTCCGGTTCTACAGCAGCGACTTCTTCCTCGGCGTGGTCAACGGGCTGACCGGGGTTGCAGCCGGCGCGTACGGCCCGTACGGGCACTACATCAAGGCCGAGTTCGTGCAGAGCCCCCAGACGCTCCTGGGAGGGTTCCTCGCGCCGCTCATCCCCGGACTCACGTCGTCGACGGGCGTCGTCCCCGGGGTCCTCAACGTCCTCCAGGGCCAGAACCGGCGGTGTCCCGGGTCGGGAGCGCCGCCGGCGCCCGACGGGTCGAGTCCGTGGAATCCCAAGCCGGGGATCTGCGATCCGACCCACCAGGTCAGTCCGCTGGTGAACAGCCCGACGGCCTTCTGCAGCTCCGCCCGCGACTGCTACGAGCCCGGTGGCGCGCGTGGTCGCGGGGACGCGGGCGCGCCGCGCGGGGAAGGGGCACGCCGATGAAGCGCCTGGTGCTCCTGGGAGGGCTCCTGCTCCTCGCGGTGGCGATCGCACTGGGCGTCCGCTCCGGTGGCGACGACCGCTACCGCGTCGACGTCGTGTTCGACACCGCCCGGGGCATGGTCCCCGGCCAGGTGATGAAGATCGCCGGGGCCAAGGTCGGCACGCTCGAGCGCGTCACGCTGACCCGGGACCGCAAGGCGCGGATGGAGTTCCGCGTCGACCCCAAGTTCGCGCCGTTCCGCGACGACGCATCCTGCAAGATCCTGCCCGAGGGGTTCATCAGCGAGAGCTTCGTCCAGTGCGAGCCCGGCACGCCCGGCGCGCCGCACCTGGGGGCCGAGGCGGACGGAGCGCCAACCGTGCCGGTGGGCCGGACCTCGGCGTCGGTCCAGCTGCAGCAGGTCATCGACACCTTTCCGCTGCCGGTCGACGAGCGGATCCGGATCCTGATCCATGAGCTGGGCCTTGCCTCCGCGGGCCGCGGAGCCGACCTCAACGCGATGCTTCGCCGTGCCAACCCGGCGCTGCGCGACAGCCGCAGGGCGCTCGCCGTCATCAACGGCCAGCGCGCCGAGATCGAACGCGCGGTCGGTCAGACAGATCGCGTGCTCGCTCGGCTGCGGGAGCGGGAGGGAGACGTGCGCGGCTTCGTCGCCCGCGCCGCGACCGTGGCCGACACCACGGCGCGTCACGGTCGTGGCCTGGGGGCGTCCCTGAAGCGGCTGCCGTCGTTGATGCGCGAGATCGACGGGCGGCTGGCGGCGATGGACGCCACCACCGATCGGCTGCTGCCGACGGTACGCAACCTGCGGGCGGCCGCGCCGGGCCTGCGCCGACTCAACGCGACGATGCCGCGTTTCGCGGACGCGACGATCCCCGGGCTCCGGGGGCTCGGGTCGGCGGCCGACCGGGGCCGCGCGACGATCCCCAGCCTGACGCCGGTGGTCCGCCGGCTCTCGTCGTTCGTCGGGTCCGCGTCAGGCCCCGTACGACAGGCACGGGACTTCCTCGACAGCACGATCAGCAGTGGCGCAGTGGAGAGCGTGCTCATGGACACCGTGTACTCGTTCGCCTCGATGGCGGCCGCCAAGGACCAGACCTCCCACGTCATCGGCATGGCGTTGGGGGTCGACCAGACGTGCGTGCTCGGCGTGCTCGGGAACGTGCAGCAGGGGTCGGCGGGTTGCGCCCATCAGTACTCGGCGCCCGGGGTGGGCAAGATCCCGCCGGGTGGGACGACCTCGCGTCTCTCCGAGATCCCCGGCGCGTCCGTGGACGACGCCCCGAGGACGGCCCTGCAGTCGACCGTGGAAGGCGGCACGCCGTCGACGGGCTCGGCGACGGCCGATCGCCGGAAGGTGCAGGAGCTCCGGCACCTGGTCCAGAGGCTGCAGCGATGAGCCGGCCGAACCGTCGCCGGGAACCCACCGGCATGTACCCGCTGCTGGGCGCTGCGCTGCTGCTGATCCTCGTCGTGCTCGTGGCGCTGTCCTGGAATGCGACGAACGGCCTTCCCGGGGAGCGCGTGTACCGCGTGGCCGTCGAGGTTCCCGATGCCAACCGGATGATCCGGAACAACCAGGTCCGGATCGGCGGGATCCGCGTCGGACGGGTCGCGGACGTCGCGGCCGTCGTTCCCGACGGCGAGGCGCGTCCCCTCTCCCGCCTGGAGCTCAAGCTCTCGCCCGACGCCGGCCCGCTTCCCCGCGACTCGCGCGTCCAGATCCGGTCGGCGTCGATCCTCGGTGCGACGTACGTCGACATCATCCCCGGACGGGACCGGCGGACGGTCCCCGACGGGGGGACGCTGCCGCTCGCCAACGCACGCGACAGCGTCGAGCTGACCGACCTGTTCGACGTCTTCGATCGCGCGACGTCGCGCAACATCCAACGGAGCTTCGTCGAGGTCGGTGACGGCTTGGCCGGCCGTGGCACCGACCTCGGCGCCGGCATCGCCCAGCTCGCACGCCTGACACCGGTGCTGTCGCGGGTGACCCGCACGCTGGCCGATCCGGGAACGCGCCTGGGGCCGCTGCTCGGCGAGTACGAGCGGTTCATGGCCGCTCTGGACGGGGCAGGTGGTGCCCTGGGGGACATGGCCTCCGGTGCCCACCGGACCTTCGCGGCGCTGGCCGACGTACGCGGATCGCTCGCCCGCACGCTCGACGGCTTCCCGGCCGCGGGGCGCACCGCGGAGCGCATGCTGCGACGCCTGCGCCCGGCGCTCGACGGGCTTGCCGACGTGACCGCCGAGCTGGAGCCGGCGTCGCGACGCCTACCCGGCGCGGTCGATCGCCTGAACGTCATGCTCGACTCCGGCGTGGCCCCGATGCGCGAGCTGCCGCGCTTCTCGCGTGAGCTGGAGCGGTCTCTCGGCGCCGCCGACGCCGTCGGGCGTCTGCCCGGGTCCGTGGGGCTCCTGCGAAGGCTCGAGGAGGCCCTCGGTGCGGTCGGCGAGGCCCTGGACGAGATCGGACCGGCGCAGACGGCGTGCAACTTCCTCGGCGTCTTCGGCACGAACTTCAGCGGCGTCATCGGCGGCCTGCGCATCCGGGGAGGACCGTCGGTGGCCAACTTCCGGCTCCGCTCGCTCGGGATCGGGGCGCAGGAGGTGCTGCAGAACCGCGATCCCGATCCGTCCCTGCACGTGAACTACCTGCCCCGCATGAACGAGGACGAGTGCGAGTCGGGCAACGAGCCGTTCGCCTACGGTCGCAGCCGGGTCGCCAATCCTCCGGGTCGCCAGCTCGGCAGGACCTTCACCACACGCCAGGAGCCCCGCCTGCGCGAGCTTGCTCGTCGCGCGGGCCTCCAGGACACACCGCCGCCGGGGGACCAGCCATGACCGACGCTCCGCCCTCTCCCCGGCGTCGCAGGCCGACGTCGGGCGGTCACGGTCGGCGCGTGCTGCGCCGCCGGTTGTCGGTGCTGGTCGCCGTCGTCGTCGCGGTGGGTGCCGTCACCGCGGCGTTCAAGCGCGACGTGTTCACCTCGTCCGGACCCGAGATCCGCGCGATCTTCGCCTCGGGCGCCCAGCTCCGTCCCGGGAGCGCGGTGCGGGTCGCCGGTCTCGACGTCGGCCGGGTCAGCGAGGTCCAGGCGAGTACCGACGGGCGCGCGATGGTGACGATGCAGCTGCGGTCCGGGGCCCCGACCCTGCGCGTCGACGCCCGCCTGACGATCCGCGCGCGCCTGGCGTTCGAGGGCAACTTCTACGTCGACGTCAACCCTGGAACGGCGTCGGCCGCCCGACTGCGGGACGGGGACGTGATCCCGGAGCGCCGCACGGCGATCCCCGTGCAGATCGACCAGGTCCAGAACACGCTCACCCAAGACGTTCGGGACGGGCTGGTCGGCACCATGCGGGAGCTCGGCGGCGGGTTCGGATCGGCCGGTGGTGGCGCCGCCGGCTTCGACGGGCTGGCGCGCGCCACGCGTGAGCTCGATCGGGCGCTGCGGCCGCTCGCCCGGACCGCCCGGGCGATGCGCGGCCTCCGCCCCGGCCAGGACCTTCCGCGCGCCATCGACGCCACCGGTCGATTCGCCGCCACGTTCGCCCGAGACCCGGCTGCGTTGACCGGGGCCGTCGTGGCGTACGAGCGGGTGGTGCGGACCTTCGCCCGCGGATCCGGCGACCTGCGGCGCTCGATCGTCGCCGCCGAGCGGTTCGTCGACGGCGCTCCGGCCGCGCTGCGCCGGATCGATCGGACCCTGCCCGACGTCGCGTCCTTCGCGCGGGCGGCACGACCAGCGGTTCGCGCGCTGCCGGCGACCGCCCGCTCGGCGACCGCCGCGCTGCGCCAGATCGAGGCGATCTCGCGATCCGGAGAAGGGCCGACCCTGGTGGGCGCGCTGGCGGAGCCGCTGCGGATCCTGCCCGAGGCGCAGCGCGGGCTCACCCACCTCGCGGGGCTCGTGACGCCGATCGGGCAGTGCATCAGCGAGACGGTGGTCCCGGCCCTCGACCAGAAGCTGCAGGACGGGCCCCTCACCACCGGCGATCCGGTGTGGTTGGAGGCCCTCCACGCGGCCTCCAACCTCGCCACCGGCTCGCAGGGCTTCGACGCCAACGGCACGACGTTCCGCGTCGGTCTCGGCCAGGGAGAGCAACTCGTCACGGGACTGATCCCGGGTGGGGCCGAGCTCAGCTCGATGGTCAGCGGTGGGATGACCGGCGTGTCGCCGGTGCCGCTTCCGCCCGGACGGTGGCCCCAGAAGCGCCCGGACCTTCCTTGCCGCGAGCAGCGGGTTCCGAACCTCCACTCGCAGTCCACCGATCCGTTCAGCACGATGCGTTCCCGCCGCGTGGCCGGCACCCGGTCCGCGGAGGAGTCGCGGCGCGAGCGGCGTGAGGGGCTCGCCGGTCTCGAGCGGCAACTCGACGATCTGCTGGCCGCCCCGGCGAGGAAGGACCGCTGATGCACGGTCTGCGCGCCCGCCTCGTCGCCGCCGGAGTGATCGTCGCCCTGGCGGTGATCGGCACGGCGGCCGCCGGGTACGTCCTGGTCAACCAGCGGCTGCCCGTCCCCTTCCGCGACGTCTACGACGTACGGGCGACCCTCGTGGCGGCCGACGGCGTGGCGCCCGGCGTCGGGCAGGCCGTCCAGGTCTCCGGCGTCAAGGTCGGCACCGTGAAGGCCGCCCGGCTCGTCGGTGCCCGCGCGATGGTGACGCTGGAGATCGACCGCCGCCAGCTGCCGGCGGTCCATGCCGACGCTCGCGTGCACCTGCGGCCGATCACGCCGGTGAAGGACATGCAGATCGACCTCGAGCCGGGCGACCGCCCAGCTCGACCGCTGCCACCGGGGGGCGAGATCCCCGCGGCCAGGACCACCACGCCGGTCCCGCTGGGCGACCTGTTGTCGACGCTCGACGGCGACACGCGGACGTTCCTGACGTCGATGCTCGTCGGGCTCGGTCAGGGCACCGAGGGCCGGGCGCCCGACATCCGCCGGCTGCTGGTGGCGTTGGGACCGACCACGGCCGAGGTACGGCGGATCTCGACCGCGCTCGAGCGGCGCCGACGCAGCCTGGCGCGGCTCGTGCACAACGTCGCCGGGGTCGTGACCGCTGCCGCCTCCGACGAGCGGCTCGCCGAGCTCGTCGTCGACGGGCGGCGCACGCTCGAGGTCATCGCCCGCCACGACGCCCCCGTGCGACGAGCCCTTGCGACGATGCCGTCGGCGTTGCGGACGGCCGATGAAGCGTTGCGCAGCCTGGCGCGACTCACCGACGAGACCCGACCGACGTTGCGGGCGTTGACCCCCGCGGTGCGTCAACTTCCGCGGACCCTCGAGCGGAGCATGCGCCCGGTTGCCGATGAGATCACCGTCCGCACGCGCCGGCAGATCCGGCCGTTGGTGCGGGACGCGATCCCGCTCGCCCGGGACCTGCAGCAACCCATCGCGGGCCTCCCGGGGCTGCTTCCGCAGCTGTCGCGGGTCGCGCAGTCGGTGAACTACGTCCTCAACGCGGTCTCCTACAACCCACCGGGCAAGGAGGAGGGCATGCTCATGTGGTTCCCCTGGTTCGCCCACAACTGGCTGACGGCATCCTCGACCGCCGACGCGCACGGCTCGCTCGTCCGCGGAGCCCTGTTCTTCGACTGCAAGACGCTGACGAACTTCGTCGACCTCGGGCCGCTCTTCCGAGCAGTGCTCGGCAACGCCGACCCCTGTGGGAGGGACTGACCGGTGCAGACGAAGGTCACCTCGTGGTCGCACGTCCTGATTCCCGTGGCGTTCGCACTGGCGTGCGTCGTGATCGCCCTCGCCATCTGGCGCTCGTTCGGCGGCACCGTCCCGCTCCAGGCCGCCGGATACCGGGTGACCGTCGACGTGCCGCAGGCCAACTCGGTGTTCGCCAACACCGCCGTCCGGATCGCCGGCGTCGACGTCGGGCGGGTCACGCAGGCCGAGCGTCACGGTCGTCGCGCGCGGCTCGAGCTGGAGATCGAGCCGCGGTTCGCACCCCTGCACGCCGGTGCGCGAGCCCTGGTGCGGACCAAGACGCTGCTCGGGGAGGCGTACGTCGAGATCGCCCCGGGCTCTCGCCGGGCACCGAGGATCGACGAGGGTGGGCGGCTCCGCCAAGATGCGTCCACCCCGACCCAGCAGCGTCTGGACGACGTGCTGTCGACCTTCGACCCGCGCACGCGGCGACACGTCCGGGAGCTGTTCGACGGGGTGTCCACCGCGTTCGCCGGCCGCGCCGGCGATCTGAACGACGTCGTCGGACGGGCGCGTCCGGTCACGGCCGATCTCGGGACGGTCCTGGAGACTCTCGACAGCCAGACCGTGAGGCTGCGTCGCCTGATCGGCGACGCGGCCACGGTCTTCGGGGCGCTCGGCTCGCGCGCCGGCGCCGTCGAGCGCCTCGTGCGCGACGGCGACCGGTTCCTCGCCGTCACCGCGCGGCAGCACCGCGACGTCCGGGCGACGATCGACGGGCTGCCGCCGTTCGTGGCGACCCTGCGCACCAGCTCGCAGGAGCTCATCCGCACCAGTGACGACCTCGATGGCGCGGTGCGCACGCTGCGCCGGATCGCCCCGCAGGTCGACCCGGCCTTGCGCGCCCTGAACGACGGCATGCCGCCGTTCAGCGAGCTGTTCGAGGCGTTCCTGCCGGCGCTGCGCGCAGGACGCACCGGCCTGCCGGCGCTCACCGAGATCGCCGAGCGGGCGTTGCCGCGAATCGATCCGATCTACCTCGGGGTCCGCCAGCTGCTGCCGGTGCTGCAGCTGATCGCCGCCGATCGCCGGTCGGTGGTCGGGGCCCTCTCCAACATGGCCGCAGCCACGAACGGCGTCGACGCGTCCAACAACGATCGTCCGAACGCGGGGGAGTTCCAGCTCTCGGTCTGGAACGAGATCGTCGGCGGGTGGACCAAGCGCCTGCCCACCAACCGCGCCAACCCATACCCTCAGCCGGGATCCACGGAGCGGGCGATGCTCACGGGCGGCCTCCGGTCCTACGACTGTCGCAACGTGCACAACCCGTTGCTCCTGCCGGCGATCGGTTCGGGCGCCCCCGACTGTCGCGAGCAGGGACCGTACGAGTTCCAGGGGCGGCGGGCGTACTACCCCCGTCTGCATCTGCCGGCACCGTAAGCGTCGCAGCGCGGCGTCCGTGCACGGTACGCGACCGGGGGCTCGGCGCGTCCTGCGTTCGCGGACGATCGTGGCGCCGCGTTCGCGACCGTGGTGGGATCGGTGATGTGGCATACGTCATCACCGGGGCCTGCATCGGCAAGAAGGACGCCTCGTGCACCGAGGTCTGTCCGGTCGACTGCATCCATCCCACCCCGGACGACCCACGGTTCACGACGGTGGACCAGCTGTTCATCGACCCGGAGGAGTGCATCGACTGCGACGCGTGCGTTGAGGCGTGCCCCCACGACGCGGTGTTCCCGACCGACGAGATGCCCGCGGGCGAGGAGCTGTCGGTGGAGCGCGCCGCGGTGTTCTACGCCGGCTGATCGCGCCGTCACGCGCGGGCGAACAGCACCGCGTCACCGGCGTGCACGACGCTGACGGTGCCGGCATCGACGAGCAGGTCCAGATGCCCCAGCACCTCGGACAGCACGAGGAACGGCTGGTCCTCGGCGACCGGGCCCCAGTGGGCCACGGCGAGCGAGAACGCGCTCCGGGGATCGCCTCCCAGGCGCGACAGCAACCGCTCGGCGCGGCGCTCGTGGCCGACGAGGCGCTCGTCGATCAGCGCCACGTGGTCGTCGAACGGCTCGTCATGGCCGCCGAGCACGAGCGACGCCGGGAGCTGTCGGGTCCGCCGCAGCGAGCGGCGGTAGTCGATCAGGGGCGCACCGTGGCCTGCCGTGGGGTCGATCGGCCCGTCGGCGTCCAGCGGTAGGGCGAGCAGCGCGTTGCTGGTGACGCGGCCCAGCAGGTGGTCACCGGCCAGCAGCAACCCGTCGCGCGGATCGAGCAGGACGATGTCGGAGGGGCTGTGCCCCGGACGGTGCAACACCCGCAGCGCGCGCCCTCCGGCGCGGAGCTCGTCACCGTCGTCGAGCGGCAGATCGACGACGACAGGGGAGGCCAGATGCGCTTCGAAGGCCGCGAACGACCGGGCGCCGGCCACCGTCCCCGCCGACGCGCCGTGTCGGCGCATGAGGTCGGCCACCCAGTCGTCCTCGCGCCCGGCCGCGACCGGGTAGGCACCGAGGAACGCCACCGACGGACCGAACGCGGCCACCGAGGCGCCGGAGCGCGCGCGGAGGACGTCCGCGGCGCCGACGTGATCGAAGTGCTGGTGCGTCAGCACGATCAGCTCGACGTCCTCGATGCGGTGCCCGAGCACCCGCAGGCCGTCGGCCAGCAGCGCCGTGCTGGCCGTCAGTCCCGGACCGGTGTCGACGAGGGTCAACGGGTCCCCCTCGAGCAGGTAGGCGTTGACCGTCCCCATCCACGGCGTCGGCACCGCGATCCGGTGGACCCCGACCGCCGGACTGCTCACCGACGGCGTGGCGGGTGGAGGTTCCGGGGCGGCTCGTGGCGACACGTCGGGCGACGCTAGGCGGGATCGGCACGTGCGCGTAGGGGGCTTCCGGATAGGCGAACGACGGTTGTCGCACCGACGTCGCAGCGGGGACGGTGAGCCCTCAAACCACGAGGAGACCGGGGAGTCCAGAGATGGTCCTACGTAGAGGTGCACTGCTGTCCGGCCTGGCCGCGGCGGTCTTGGCGCTCGGCGCCTGCGGCGACGACGAGGCGGACACCACCACCAGCGGTGGCGACGCGACCGGCGACGCCCTGCGCTTCGTCGCGATCGTCGATGCGGCGGGCGCGGGCGACTTCACCGGCTCGGTGCGGCTCGGGCTCGACGCTGCGCTGAAGGAGATCAACGACGCCGGGGGCGTCGACGGCCGGCCCCTCGCGGTCGAGATCTGCAAGGCGGCCAGCACCCCGGACTCCGCGGCCAAGTGCGCCCGTGAGGCGGTGCGCGACGAGGATGTCCTGGGCATCGTCGGAAACTTCATGCAGGGCCCCGACGGCGCCCTGCCCGTGCTCGAGAAGGCCAAGATGGCCAGCATCGGCGACTACGGCCTGAAGGCCAACAGCCTCGAGTCGCCGGTGAGCTTCCCGATCGCGTCGATCACCAGCGGGTTCGTCAACGCGGCGCTGCTGCCGCCCGCCGCGCTGAAGGCCAAGCGGGTGGCCCTGGCCGCCGCCGACGTGCCGGTGTCGCGCGCCGCCGCCCAGCAGCTTCGGGGCGTCGTCGGGCAGGCGGGAGCCGAGCTGGTCAAGTCGGTGTTCATCCCCGTCACGGCGACCGACCTGTCCGCGCCGGTTCAGACGCTGCGCGGCGCGAAGGCCGACGCGATCATCGTGATCCTGCCCGACCAGGGCACCAAGCAGTTCCTGCAGGCCTACCGACAGGTCGATCCCAGGACGCCGCTGGTCGTCACCGGCACGACGGTGTCGTCGCGCAGCCTGAAGGAGCTGGGGCCCGCGGCCGACAACCTCTACGTCGGCGTCCAGTTCGACCTCGACAGCGATGGCCAGCGCAAGCTGGCCGGGCTGGTCTCCAACGTCGACGGCCTGGACGACATCGCCCGCAACTCCTACGTCGCGGTCCGCCTGGCCGCTCGCGGCCTGCAGGGCCTCGACGACCCCACGCGCGACGGGCTCCTGCAGGCGCTGGGCCAGGTCGAGGACTTCGACGTCGACGGGCTGACGCCCCCGCTGGACTACACGGCCAAGCGGGATGCGTTCCCGCGCGCCGCCCTGCGGTCGGGCTACTTCGCCCGCGCCCAGGACGGTGGCCTCACCCTGCTCGCCAGTGAGCCAGTGCCCACGCTGCCCGGCGGCGAGAGCCCCGATCGCTGAGCCCCCGCGGGCCCGATGAGCGACGCGCTCCAGTTCCTGCTCATCGGGCTCGGCCTGGCGGGGGTCTACGGCCTCGCCGCGCTCGGCTTGGTGCTCGTCCACCGTGGCACGGGCGTCGTGAACTTCGCCCACGGCGGCGTCGCGCTCGTCGCCGCCGTGGTGTTCGTCGAGGTGCGCCCCTCGCTGGGCACCTGGCCGGCCGTCCTCGTCGGGCTGCTGGTCGGTGCGGCGATCGGCGCCGCGATCGAGCTGGTGGTGATGCGGCGGCTGGCCGGCGCGTCGTCGCTGGTGCGGACGGTCGCCACCATCGCCCTGCTCGCGGTCTGCCAGCAGGCCGTGCTGCTGTGGCAGGGGTCCACCGCGACCTTCGTGCCGCCGATCCTCCCGCAGGGCACGGTCGGCTTCGGGGGCGACGTGTCGGTCGGCGTCGACCGGCTGATCCTCTTCGCCGCCCTGGTGGTGGCCACCATCGCCCTGAGCCTCGTGCTGGGACGTACCCGCATGGGGCTCGCGGTGACCGCCTCGGCGGAGAACGCGCGTGCGGCGGCCGCACTGGGCCACAGCCCGCGCCGGATCGCCCTGGCCACGTGGACGGCCGGCGGCCTGCTCGCCGGCGCGGCCGGCGTGTTCGTCGCGCCGCTGACGAGCCTGTCGGCGACGAGCACCCCGATGCTGGTCATCCCGGCTCTCGCCGCCGCACTGGTCGGGCGGCTCGTGTCGCTGCCCGGTGCGCTCGTCGGTGCGCTCGTCGTCGGCATCGCCGAGGCGCAGGCGACCCGCTGGGTCACCGCTCCGGGCTGGGCGGCCGCCGTACCGTTCCTCGTGATCGTCGTAGTGCTGCTCGTGCGCCGCGACGCCCTGACGTCGCGCTCGCTGGGTCCGGTGATCCTGCCGGCCGTCGCGCCGGTGGTGCGCCGCCCGCTGCCGTGGGTGATCGCGCTTGCGAGCGCGGCGCTCCTCGTCGCCGTCGGGTCCGAGGAGCTGACGGCCGCGGCGACGGCCACCTTCGCCTCGGCGATCATCGGCCTGTCGCTCGTCGTGCTCACCGGGTACGCCGGCCAGCTGTCGTTGGCGCAGTTCGCGCTTGCCGGGGTCGCCGCGCTGGTGGCCGGACGCCTCGCCGACGCCGGTGGGCTGGCGTTCCTGCCCGCCCTCGTCTGCGGCGCTGCGGCGGCCGGCGGCACCGGGCTGCTGTTCGGGGCGCTCGCACTGCGCACGCGCGGCGTGGCCCTGGCGATCGTGACCCTCGGCCTGGGCACCGTCATCAACGGCGTCGTGTTCGCCAACCCCGACTACACCGGCGGCCCGATCGAGGGCACCGTCATCGGCGCGCCGAGCATCCTCGGCCTGGACGTGTCCTACGTCGCTCACCCGACGCGCTACGCGCTCGTGTGCCTGGCGCTGCTCGCGCTCGCGCTGCTGATGGTGCGCAACGTGCGGGCCGGGGCCGTCGGGCGGCGGCTGCTGGCCACGCGCGCCAACGCCGCGGCCGCCGAGGCGCTCGGCGTGCGCACCGCGTCGGTCAAGCTCTACGCGTTCGTCCTGTCGTCGGCGATGGCGGGGGTGGGCGGCGTCCTGCTCGCTTTCCGCAACACCAACCTGGATTTCAGCGGGTACGGCGTGATGCCCTCCAACCAGATCCTGCTGCTGGCGGTGCTGGGCGGGATCGGTTTCATGTTCGGCGGGGTGATCGCCGGGCTCGCGGCCGTCGGGGGCGTCGTGTCCTACGTCATCGGTCTCGGCGAGGAGAGCCACGTCTACATGCTCGTGGTGTCCGTGTTGCTGTTGCTGCAGCTGGCCGCGCTGCCGGACGGGATCGCGGAGCTGCTGCGCGAGCGGATCGCGCACCTTCGCGCGCGGCCGGGCGGACGTCGTGCGCTCGGGCGCCGGCAGGGCGACGATGCGACGCTCGCCGCGGCGTCGGCGCCGACGGAGGTCGACATCGTCGATGACGGTGACGCGCCGGCACCGGACGTCGCAGACCGCGCCCCCCGGCACCCGCTGCAGGTGCACGACCTGAGCGTGGACTTCGGCGGGGTGCGGGCGGTGGACGGCGTGTCGTTGAGCGTCAACCCGGGCGAGGTCGTCGGGCTGATCGGTCCCAACGGTGCGGGCAAGTCCACCGTCATCGACGCGATCACCGGTCGCTGGCGGCACTACGAGGGCAGCGTGCGGCTCGGCGAAGAACCACTCGAGCGCCTGCCGGCATGGGCCCGGGCTCGCGCCGGGGTCGGGCGCTCGTTCCAGTCGTTGGAGCTGTTCGAGGACATGACCGTGCGCGACAACCTGCGGGTGGCGGCGGAGGCATCGGCCGGCGCCGGCTACCTGCGGACGCTGGTCCGTCCGACCGGTGGACCGCTGCCGGGCGTGGCGCGTGGGGCCGCCCGCGACCTGGGCCTGCTGGAGCGGCTGGACGACGACCCCCGGTCCCTGCCTTACGCCGCGCGGCGGCTGCTGGCGGTGGCCCGTGCGGCATCGCGCGACCCCGGCGTGCTGCTGCTGGACGAGCCGGCCGCCGGGCTCGACGGCCCCGACCGGGTCGAGCTGTCGCGGCTGATCCGCGCCCTCGCCGACGAGCGGGGCATCGCCGTGCTGCTCGTCGAGCACGACGTCGCGATGGTCATGGAGGTCTCCGATCGGGTGGTCGTGCTGGACCGCGGGCGCGTGGTGGCGGACGGTCCGCCGGAGGAGGTTCGCCGCGACCCGGCGGTGGTGGACGCGTACCTGGGACGCACGACGGAGGTCGTGGCATGACGATCGACGGACCGGTGATCGAGGCGCGCGGGCTGGCGGGCGGCCACGGCAGCGTGCCGGTGCTGCGCGAGATCGACCTGCACGTCGGGCCCGGCCAGGTCGTGGCCCTGCTCGGGGCCAACGGGGCCGGCAAGACCACGCTGATGCTCGCGCTGGCCGGCGAGCTGCCGCCGACCGCGGGTGAGGTCCGCTGGCG
>JBFWKS010000048.1:0-18125 GCA_050252545.1 Solirubrobacteraceae bacterium | reverse complement strand
GGAGCTCGAGAAGTTCGAGCAGGTGAAGCTCGCGACCCCGGGCTCGCCGGGATACGCGGCGATCACCGCCGACCACGTCGACTACGCCGGGCGCGCCAGCGAGCGGACCTGGCACGGCGTCGCCGACGTCACCGCGCTCGTCCGTGCTGCCGGGACCGGGGACTACACGGTGGCCGACGCGCAGATCGCACAGCTGAACAGCTCGAACGGCAACTGGGGCGGATGGACGCTCGTCGTCGTCTACGAGAACCCGACGATGCCGCGCCGCAACGTGTCGCTCTTCGACGGGCTGCTCCGCGTGGCGAGCTTCACCCGCACCGTGACGATCGACGGGCTGCAGACCACACCGGCCGGTCAGGTCGACGCCACCGTCGGTGTGGTCGCCTACGAGGGCGACGGCAACAGCTCCGGCGACACCCTGGGCATCCGCGACACGATGGCACCGCCGGTGGGCTTCCAGCCGGTGATCGATCCGCTCACCACCGCGAACAACGCGTTCAACAGCAGGATCACGCGCAACGGGATGCACGTCACGGATCGCACCCCGGCGTACACGAGCACTGCCGGCTATGACGCCAAGACGGTCGATGCCGCGGGGCTGATCCGCCCGGGCGCGTCGGAGGTCGAGCTCGAGTTCGGCGCCGCCGGCGCGGGCGAGACGTTCTTCCCCGCCGCGGTGTTCGCGTCGATCCGCCTGTCGGACGTCGAGGGCGTGAAGCACGTCGCCAACGTCACCGATCCGGGCGCCACGCCCGAGGCGGGGGACACGCTGCGCTACACCGCGCGGTTCACGAACGACGAGGCCGCACCGACGATCGGCGGCGTCACGGTCACCGACGAGATCCCGGACGGCACGACCTACGCCCCGGGAACGCTGGAGGTCGACGGGCAGGCGCGGACCGACGCCGCCGGTGACGACCCGGGTGAGCTCGCGGCCGGTCCCGACCGGGTCGTCGCCCGGGTCGGCGACGGGGCGAACGCCACCGACGGCGGGACGCTCGACGGCGGCAAGACCGGCGTCCTGCGATTCGACGTCGTCGTGGACGACGACTACGACGCCGGCACGGACGGACCGATCGAGAACATCGCGAACGCCTCGTACCTGCTCGATCCGGAGGATCCGGGCAGCCGCGTCGAGATCCCGTCGAACACGACGACCGAGATCGAGCCCGGTCCGCCGGTGCCGACCATCGACGGTCCGGCGCCCGGTTCGCGGGTGACGGTCGGCGACGACACGCCGGTGGACTTCGGTTGCACCGCGGCGGCGGGGCGGACCGTCGACTCGTGCACCGCGGTCGTGACGCCGCCCGGCGGTGGCCCCGGCGTTCCGGTGACCGACGGCGGCGACGTGCCGACCGACGTCCCCGGGGAGTACACGATCACCGTGACGGTCGTCGACGACCTGGGCCAGACCCGCACCGTCACCCGGACGTACGAGGTGTTCCCGCCGCCGGTGGCCACGATCACCGAGGGCCCGTCCGACGGCGGTGACGTGCCGGTCGGGGGCAAGGTCCCCGGGCGGTTCACGTGCGAGGTCGCGGCCGGCCTGACGCAGGACTCCTGCGACGCGACGATCGAGTTGCCGGACGGGTCGACGGTGCCCTTCGTCGACGGTGACGACATCCCGACCGACGTTCCCGGCGAGTACACCATCACGGTGGCCGTGGTGGACGAGCTGGGCAAGTCCCACACGACGACGCGGACGTACACGGTCGTTGCGCCGGCTCCGCCGCCGGTCACCACGACGCCCACGGTCACGACGCCGCCGGCGCCGACGACCACGACCACGACGACGCCGCCGGCCCCGCCCGTGACGACGCCGGAGGAGCCGAAGGTCGAGCGTCCGGCGTTGCGGGTGACGAAGCGGTTCACGAAGAAGCGGCTGCGTCCCGGGCAGCGGACGACGTTGCGGATCCGGGTGACGAATCGGACCGATCGGACGTTGCGCAACGTGAAGGTGTGCGAGCGGATTCCGGCCGGTCTGCGGTTCGTGTCGTCGAAGCCGAAGGCTCGTCGCAGTGGTGGCCAATACTGCTGGACGGTCAAGACGCTGAAGCCGGGCAGGTACGTGAACCGGTCGATGGTGCTGGCGGCGACGAACCGCAAGGGTCGTGTGATCTCGCGGACGCGCGGCACGGCCCGTGGTGTGGCGGCGCAGACGCGCAACGCGTCGGTGCGGGTGCTGGCGCCGCGCAAGACGCGTCCGGGCGGCGTGACCGGCTGACCGCGCGAAGATTCGCGGGGCGGGCTCGCGCCCGCCCCGCTGCGGTACCGACCCCCGATCCCGACGGGATCGACGGACCACCTGCTGAACTGTGTCGCGTGCCTCCTCGGCCTCAGCACCGGATCGGCGGAGCGGTGCGGTCCATGGGGCTCGCGTCGCTCGTCGCGCTCGCGCTCGCCGGATGCGGCGGCGACGAGCCCGGCGGCGGGGAGTACGCCGCACCGCCCGTTCCGTGCGTGGGTCGCCCCGCCGTCCCGGCCACGGTCCCGCCCCCGGCCGGCGCCTCGACGACGGCGTTGGGTCCACAGACCGCGCCGTACGAGCTACAGGCTCCGGTGGCCCGACCGCGCGGCGTGGCCGTGCTGCTGCACGGCGGGGGATGGGTCGAGGTCGGGCCCGGGCAGATCCAGGTCATGCGCCCGACCGCCGACGCGTGGCTGGCCCGCGGCTGGGCGACGGCCAACCTCGACTACCGGCCGTGCGGCGCGGGCCTCGACGACGTGCTCGTCATGCACGACGCCGTCCGGCGTGTCGTCGGGCCGGACACGCCGATCGTCGTCGTCGGCGAGTCCGCGGGCGCGCACCTGGGCCTGCTGCTGGCGGCGAGCCGCCCGGACTCGATCGGCGCGGTGATCGCCAAGGCCCCGCCGACCGATCCCCACACCCTCGCCGACCAGCAGGCCTTCGACCCGGTGACGGGCGCGCCGAGCAACGTGCTGCCGCGGGCGCTCTCGGGCACGTGGCGGGCCGCGTTCGGCGAGCGCCTCGACGAGTCGTCGCCGGTCGAACGCGCCGGCGACATCGATGCCCGCGTCGTCGTCGCGTGGGGAGAGGGGGACGTGATCATCCCCGAGGGCCAGATCGACGGGCTGGAGGAGGCGCTGCACGACGCGCGCCCCGGCGGCTGGCAGCGCGTGCTGCGCCTCGGCCGCGGTTCCGAGCGGTTCCCCCACACCTCGATCTCCGCGGAGTCCGATGCCCGTCTGCGGCGCGCGATCGACGAGGCGATCGCGCCGTGGACGGACGGCGATCCCCGTGCACCGGCGGCGGTGCCGGGTTGGTGGTCGACCCCGGGCGGCTGATCCGGGGGTGCGGCTGCCGGAGTCGTCCGGCCGCGACGCAAGGGGAGGGGTGCGCTGCGAAACCGGCGCCCGACGTCCGTAATCCAGCACACGGCCCCGGTCCTTGGCGATCAGTGGAAGGGGTGCGCTGCGAAACCGGCGCCCGACGTCCGCAACCCAGCACACCCCGTCGGTCGGCCCCCGGTCGGTCGGCCCCCCATCGGTCGGCCCCCGGTCGGTCGGCCGCGGTCGGTCGGCGAACCCGCCGCCTACCCGGATCGCCTACGCCCCGGTCGACGGGTGCGGTCCGTCCTGCGGCGTGGCGAACCCGTCACCCTCGATGAGCTCGATCCGGTAGCCGTCGGGGTCCTGGACGAACGCGATCAGCGGCAGGTCGTTGCGTCCGCCCGGGTGGAACGCGGGCTTCTCGGGCTCGACTCCGGCGGCGGCCAGATCGGCGAGCAGCGCGGCCAGATCGGGCACGGCCAGCGCGAAGTGGTTGTAGCCGTCGCCGAGGTCATAGGGCTCGGTCCGTCCGACGTTCACCGTCAGCTCGAGCACGTCCGGCCCGCCGGGCAATCCCACGTACACGTTGTAGGCCGAGTCGAAGTTCAACCGTCCCCGCTCCTCGAACCCGAGCCGCCGGTAGAACGCCAGCGACGCGTCGATGTCGAGAACCCGGACGCACGTGTGGACGAACGCGTTGGTCATGCGACGACTGTCGCAGACCCGCCACGGCGACCGCCGCCGACGTCGGCGGTGACGTCGACCCCGAGGTGGTGCGGCGGGCGACGCTCGCGTCAGACGCGCTCGACGGTGATGCCCGGCAGCCCGGCGGCGAGCGCCTCGAGGTCGTCCGGGTCGCCGGTGGCGACGACGCCGCCGCCGAGCGCCAGAGCGACCGCGACCACCGACGCGTCGACGTGGTCGGCCGAGCCTCGACCGGCACGGGCGAGGAGGTGACCGATCCGGCGCGCCAGCGGGCGGGTCGTGTCAGCGACGTCGATTCCCGTGAGCCGACCGAGGCAGGCGTCGACCGCCTGATCGCGGTGCCCGCCGCGGTAGAGCTCGGCCAGTACCGCCGCCGGGACGACGACGCCGCGTCCGGTCTCGACGGCGGCCCGCAGGGCGGCGTGGATCGCGCCGGGACGCGATCCGGCGCGACTCCGGGCCAGCGCGGAGAGCGCCTCGGCGTCGAGGACGAGCGCGGTCACGCCAGTCCGCGCCGGAAGCGCTCGACCGCCTCCGGATCGGGCTCGCCGAACGCGGCATCGAGGTCGGCGACGAACGCCGCGAGGGCCGCGCGCTGGGCTCGCCGGTCGATCTCGTCGCGGAGCACCGCGTTGACCGTTGCGGAGAGTGCGCTCGCGTCGTCGCCCAAGGCGTCGATGACCTCCGGATCCAGGGTCAGCGTCTTGCGCACCTTGGTGCTCATATCAGGATCATACGCCTGTCGTACCTTGGTGGCGGGTCCTACGTGCTCGCGGCGCCGCCATCTACCCGTGGCGGATCGTCCCCGGGGGTGAGGTGGGCCATCGCGCGTGGCGGATCGTCCTCGGCGTTGAGCCGCCACGGGCCGGACGGGTCCTGTCTGCCCGCCCCCCGATCAGGCGACCTTGCGCAACCAGGCGACGGTGTCGGCGATCCCGCGGTCCAGCGGGATCTGCGACTCCCAGTCCAGCAGGCGCTTGGCCTTCGACACGTCGGGCCAGCGGCGCTGCACGTCGACCTCGAACGTCGGCAGGTGCTCGAACGTCAGCTCGTCGGTGCGCCCGCACTGCTCCCAGATCACCCGGGAGACGTCGGCGATCGTCCGCTCGTCGCCGGCGGAGATGTTGAAGTCCTCGTTGAGCGCCGCCTCGTGCCCGGTGGCGGTGACGATCCCGTCGGCGATGTCGTCGATGTGGGTCAGGGTGCGGGTCTGCTCACCGGTGCCGAAGATCGGCAGCGGCGCGCCGTCGGGCAGCGCGAGGACCTTCTTGATGACGTCGGGGACCATGTGCGCGATCCCCGGCTCGTCCTCGGGCATCTCGCCCGGGCCGTAGGCGTTGAACGGCCGGCAGATCGTGAACGGCAGGTCGTGCTCGTCGTGGGCGGCACGGATCCAGAACTCGCCGGCGAGCTTGCTGAACCCGTACGCCGATCGCGGGACCGGCACGGTCCAGACCGCGTCCTCGGGGGTGGGGAAGACGTCGGTGGACTCGAACACCATCGACGACGACACGTACGTGAACCGCTCGACGCCGAGCTTCAGCGCCGCCCCGATGACGCTGTTGTACAGCGAGCTGTTCATGTCCGTCAGCGTGTACGGCAACTTGTGGAAGTTGCCGATGCCCCCGACGATCGCCGCCAGGTGGATGACGTGCGTGCAGCCCGAAAGGGCGCTTGCGGCCTCGTCGCGGTCGCGCAGGTCGCCCTGGTGGATCTCGCATCCCTCGCGCATCCACAGCGGCGCGTCGCGCTGGTCCGACACACGCACCTCGAACCGCGGATCGGAGAGCAGACGGCGGACGACGGCCGCCCCGATGGTGCCGGCGCCGCCGGTGACGAGTACGCGAGACATCGAGCGCGGAGGCTAGCGGGACCGCCCGGACGGCGGACCACCGGGGTTGTCGGGCATCGCGCTCGGGTAGTCGAAGGTCATGGACCGTGATCAGCAGCAGCGCTTCGCCGAAGCGGTGGAGCGGAAGAAGCGGGAGGCCAAGGAGGCATCCGAGGCCCCGCACGACGAGAACCCGCACGGGTCGAAGGTCGAGGGTGGTACCCAGAGCAGCGTCACCGACACCGGTCGGCCGCACGACACCGGCGACAGCGGCGCCAAGCCCGCCGGGCAGAAGGGAGGTGGCGCCTCCAAGCGCTGGAGCACCTGACCGGCGCCCCGTCAGCGCGCGTCCAGCACGATCTCCTCGGGCGCGCCGAGCACGGTGCCGGGCGGGCCGGAGATGGTGGCCAGCACCGACGACGCGGGTCGTCCGGCCGGGACCGGTAGGAACAGTGCCCCGCCCTCGACCGACTGGCTCGGGGTGGCACAGGGCACCGCGGCACCGGCGGTGCCGTCCTGGGTCAGCGACACCGCCGCCGGCGGCTGTCCGGCCGGTGCGGGCGGCAGATGCCGGATCGGCAGGCGCAGCAGCCGCGGTACGCGCCGGACGTCCGGACCGTCGACTCGCACGCGGACCGGTGCCGTGCCGTTCCGCAGCGTCAGCGAGCGCCCGCGGTCGCCGTCGTCGGTGCGCTCCCACCGTGCCGGGCTCCCCTGCAGCGTCGGGGCGGTGAGTGCGATCGGCCGCCAGCAGACGTCGACGAACCCGTCGAGGTTGCGGGCCACCACTTCGGTGATCACGGTCTTGGCCTTGCGCATCGCCTCGTCACAGCTGCCGGCGGCCAGCTCATGCCACTGGCAGAACCGCTGGCCGGGGAGGACTCGGTCACGGATGCTCGGTCCGGTCACCGGTGCGACGAGCGCCCGGTCCATCTGAGAGTCGCCGATCAGCACGACGTCCCCGGCGGGGGGCGGGTCGGCGGGCGGGCGCGCGACGACGGTGTCATCGCGGTCGATCCGCTCCCGGCCGATGAACCGGCCCAGGTCGCCATCGCGATCGGCGGCAGGACCGCGGTGCAGGTCGACCTCGCGCGTCAGCCCGGTCCGGACGCGGTCCAAGACGGCGCGCAGGAACACGAGCCGCCCGGTCGCGTTCCAGTGCGTGTCGCTGCGCAGGAACGTCGCCTGGCCCTGCGCCTCGAGCTCCTGCAGGCGCGGTTGGATGTCGAGCCCGCCAGGGGTCTCGCCGAGCCGCCGGTGGACCCGGCCGGCGCGACGTTCGATGCACGAGAGCTTGACGTCGTCGACGTCCGGCCGGTGCTCCCGTGCGATCACGAGCTTGGACCCGGCGATGAGCACCCCGGCCCGCCGACCGCTCGCGGTCAGCGTGCGTGCGACGAGCTCGGCGGCGTCGGCGGGATCGCCGCCTGGCCGCCCCTCGTCCTCGCACAGGCGCAGCTCGTCACGGAAGTACAGCCAGCGATCGCTGCCGAGGAGCACGTCGGCGCTGGGGCTGTCGCCGAACAGGTCGATCGCGATCCGGCCGCGCAGCGACAGCGCGTGGTGACGCAGAGGCAGCCGGTCGACGATCACGGCGTCGAGCTGCTTGAACGTCTCCTCCCGCCGCAGCGTGCCGCGGTTGAGGTCGGGCACCGTCGCCTTGGGCCGGTTCTCGAGCACCGGCTGACGGGCGCCGAGGACGTACGCCGAGGCGGGCGCCACGAGCAGCGCGAGCAGCCACAGGATCGGGAGGGTACGGAGGGCGCGGCGCATCAGAACTGGAAGTACAGGAAGGGGGAGTAGTCACTGGCGAACGCGGTGATGAGCGCCAACGGCAGCACGATCGCCAGCAGCACGACCCGGGCGATCGCGACCGTCGGTCCGCGGGACTCGACGAGCCGCCGACCGCCGGCGAGCGTGCCGGGCAGCACCGCGATCACGGCCCCGATCAGCAGCGCCACGAGGGCCTGGTTGGTCAGAGCGGCGTCGACCGCGCCGGTGTCGCCACCGGTGGGCACGAACATCGCCCGGTAGTAGTCGCCGGCCAGGCTGAGCGACTCGGCGCGGAAGAGCACCCAGCCGATCAGCACGATGAACAGCACCGCCGCACGCCGCAGCCACGGCAGGCGGACCGGGCCGTCCAGGGCACGCCATCCCATCCGACGCTCGATGAGTAGCCACGCGCCGTGGTAGAGGCCCCACAGCACGAACGCCCACTCCGCACCGTGCCACAGGCCCGTGAGGGCGAACACCGCGATGAGGTTGCGCCGGGTCCTCGCCTCGCTGCTGCGGTTGCCGCCCAGCGGGATGTAGACGTAGTCGCGGAACCACCGCGAAAGCGTCATGTGCCAGCGCCGCCAGAACTCGGTGATCGACTTGGACGAATAGGGCCGGTCGAAGTTCTCCGGCAGCCGGAAGCCGAGCATCATGCCGATGCCGATCGCCATGTCGCTGTAGGCCGAGAAGTCGAAGTACAGCTGCAACGAGTAGGCGACCGCCCCCAGCCACGCGGACCCGGTCGTCAGCGACCCGTCGGCGGCGGACGCGAACGCGGCGTCGGCGACCGGCGCGATCTGGTCGGCGATCAGGACCTTCTTGGCCAGGCCGTGCGCGAACCGGATCGCCCCCGCCTGGGCCAGGTCGATCCGGGGCTGCGGGCGACGCAGATCGTCCTGGATCTCCCGCAGGCGGACGATCGGCCCGGCGATCGACCGCGGGAAGAGGAAGACGAACAGCAGCACGTCGAACGGGTCGCGACGGGCCTCCACGTCGCCACGCCAGACGTCGACGAGGTAGCTGACCTTCTCGAACGTGAAGAACGAGATGCCGATCGGCAGCAGGATCTCGAGCGTGCCGGTGTGGCCGATCCCGGCCATGTCGGCGATCCGCTCGACCTGCTCCGACAGGAACCCGGCGTACTTGAACCAGGCCAGGAGACCGAGGTTCTGCACGAGTCCGAGGATCAGCAACGCCCGCGCACGGCGGCCGCGACCGTCGCTGCGAGCGCGGGCGATGCCCCGTGCGAGCGCCCAGTCGAGCGTCGTCGACGCGAGGATGATCAGGACGAAGTCCTGGACGCCCCACGTGTAGAAGCCGATGCTCGCGCCGAGCAGGACGAACCGCCGCAGCCGCGTCGGAGCGGCCCACGTCGCCAGCAGGACCGCCGGCAGGAACAGGAACAGGAAGGTCGGTGAGCTGAAGACCACGACGGAACGGCGCCCCGTGCGGCCCGCCGCGCCCATCGGGGCAGCGGCGCACCACGACCGGAGGGCGACGCACGGTCACCCCTGCCAGCGGAAGCGCGCTGCGGACCCTAACGGGCCGCGGCCGGTCGTGATCCGGCACCCCACGCACCGGGGGCTGATCTCCGGCCATCTCGGAGCGGCCGTAAACGGCCGGTGCACGCCGGAGGCGCGGCCCCGGCCGTGGTGCCGGTCTCAGGCGATGGTCGGGGCCGGCGGCGTCGCCTCGCCGGCCGGGGGGACGGGGGCCCCGCCGTCGGCGAGCGCACGAACCTCACCGAACACGGCCCGCTGGTCGAAGCAGTCCCACGGGTCGGCCAGCACGGCGCCCGGGGCGGCGAGCGCCGCGATCCGCTCCAGCGTCGCGTGGTCCTGCCACGCGCTGTGGTTCGTCGCCAGCACGATCGCGTCGGCACCGCCGACGGCTTCCTCGAGCGTCAGCGTCGACGACGGGCTCATCGGGTCGTGCGCCGCGACGAGCGCGAGCTCGCGCTCCAGCAGCCGCATGAGCTTGAAGCTCAGCGAGTCCCGCTCGTCGTCGGTGTCGGACTTGAACGCCAGGCCGAGTACCGCGATCTTCTTGGCCCGCAGCGTGCCGCCCGCCAGCCGGCGCTTGAGCCCGTCGACGAGGAAGAGCGGCACCGACTCGTTGACGCGGCTGACGGCGAGCAGCATCCCGGGGGCGGGCGAGCGCTCCTCGCTGAACGTGAAGTCCTTGCGCAGGCAGGTACCGGCGGTCATCCCGGGCATCTTCATCCCACCGCGCGGGTAGTCCCGGTTGATCAGCTCGATGACCTCGAAGACGTTCGCGCCGTACTGCTCGCACTCCATCATCAGGCGGTTGGGCAGCGCGAACATCGTGTAACGCAGGATGTTCGTCCAGATCTTGGCCAGCTCGGCCTCGATCGGGCTGGTCGGCACGATCGGCGCACCAAGCGACGTGAACAGCTCGGCGGCGACGTCACCCGAGCGCTCGCCGATCCCGCCGACGATGCACGGCAGTGTCGAGATCTCCTCGAAGAACCGCGATGCCGCGATCCGCTCGGGCACATGCGCCACGAACAGGTCCGTGCCGACGGTGAACCCGCGGTGCATCTCCAGGTATCCGGCGACGAACTCCGTTGTGCCCGGCGCGATGGTGGAGCGCAGGACGATGCAGTGGCCCTCGCGCAGGTGGGGGAGCAGGTCGTCGAGGACGGTGCGGATCTGGCTGACGTCGATCTCGATGTGCGTGAACGACGGGGTGCCGAGCGTCAGGACGATGTGGCGGGCCCGGGCGGCCTCGGTGACGTCCCCGCTGAGCTCGAGGGTTCCCGCGTCACGCACCCGCTCCAGCACCTCGTCGGCGCCGGGCTCGAAGAACGGCATCCGGCCGTCCTCCAGCGCGGCCAGGTGGTCGGTCTTCTTGTCGACGCCGAGCGTGCGCAGCCCGCGATCGGCGAAGGCGAGGGCCAGCGGCAGGCCTACACGGCCGATGCCGACGACGGCGACGTCGAGATCCACGCGCTAAGGCTAGCGTCCGACGGTGACGGTCGGACGGCGGCGCTTGCCTCCACGCCGCGGCCGGCGCGCGGGCGGCGCGGACAGGACGAGCGGGGCGGTTCGCCGCCCGGACAGCCGCTGACGGGTGAGCTGCGAGGTGAAGCGGCTGACGAACAGCGGGTTGTACCGGGCGTAGCGCCGCCACAGCCGACGGGGCTCCTGGAACAGGCGGAAGGCCCACTCCAGGCCGAGCGACTGGATCCGCGGCGGGGCCTGCGGGACCAGTCCGGCGTGGAAGTCGAACGCGGCACCGACACCCACCAGGACGGGGGCGTCCAGCCGCGAGCGCATGCGGGCCATCCACTTCTCCTGCTTGGGCACGCCGATGCCGACCCACACGACGTCCGCACCGGAGCGGTTGATCTCGTCGACGATCGCGTCGTCCTCGGCGTCGCTGAGCGGCCGGTACGGCGGCGACCAGCCGCCGACGATCCGCAGTCCGGGAAAGCGACGGCGCAGCTCGCGTGCGAGTTGGTCGAGCGCCTGGCGATCACGGCCGCCGTACAGGTAGACGCGGGTGCCGTTCTGGGCCGCGTGGGCGCAGTGGCGCTCCATCAGCGTCGGCCCGTACACGCGGTTGGGCTGCTGGTGTCCCAGAAGGTTCATCGCCCACACCAGCGGCTGGCCGTCGGGGACGGTCAGCGAGCTGCCGAGGACGGCGTCGCGCAGCTCCGCGTCCTCCTGGCACACCATCACGGTGTGGGTGGCGGCCACGCACACGTATCCCTGGCGACGCGACGCGACCATGGCGTCGATCCAGGTGAGGGTGCGGTCGTACGTCGTCAGGGCGAGCGGGACACCGAGGATCTCCACCTGGGGCGGAGGGGTGGCGAGCTCGCGCAGGAGGGCGGCGTTGGTGACCGGGGGCGCGGTGTCGTGCATGTGGGGTGGCGGTGGTGGGCGACGGGACGGCGCTCACCGAGTTGCCGGTAACCGGAACGAACCCCCGACAAGGCCGGAAGTTGCGTCTCGGCGGTATGTGGTGCAGGCCTCGCCGCGGGGGATCCTGGTGGGCGACGGGGTCTGCCCGGCGGATTCTACCGGCCTGACGGTTTCGGACATGCACCGCGTGTTGCCGGCACCCGGGCCGCCGCGGCATCCCCCGGCGCCCCGGGGCCGTGTCGGGGGTGCCGGTGGATAGCCTGCGGGGCATGGTGCACACCGCCGGATCGACCTGCCCCGAGCACCCGTGACGCGCCGCGTGCTGATCACCGGCATCACCGGTCAGGACGGGGGGTACCTCGCGGAGCGGCTGCTCGACGGCGGCGACGAGGTCGTCGGCGCGGTGCGCCGCCCGGACGCGGCGCTGGAGCGCGCCGGCCTGGGCCATCTGGAGGGCCGTGTCGGCATGGTCGCGATGGATCTGGGGGATCCAACGTCCGTCCACCGGGCGGTCGGCGAGGTCGCCCCGGACGAGATCTACCACCTGGCCGCGCCGACGTTCGTCCCGACGTCGTGGGACGACCCGACGGACACGGTCGCCGCCATCGCGGCCGGCACGGCCACGGTGCTCGCCGCGGCCGGCGAGCGGGCGGATGCGACCCGGGTGCTGGTGGCGACGTCGAGCGCGATGTTCGGGGACGCGGGCGTGTCGCCGCAGGACGAGTCGACGCCGATGCGGCCGACCAATCCGTACGCGATCGCGAAGCTCGCCGCCCACGGCCTGGTGGGGGCGTTGCGTGCCCATCACGACCGGTTCCTCGTGTCGGCGATCACGTTCAACCACGAGTCGCCGCGACGGCCCGCGCACTTCCTGCCGCGCAAGGTCACGGCGGGGGTGGCCGAGATCGCCACGGGCCGCGCGGACGCGTTGACGCTCGGCGACCTGGCGGCGGTGCGGGATTGGTCGCACGCCCGCGACATCGTCGAGGGCATGGTGCTGGCGCTGCGTCACGACGAGCCTGACGACTACGTGCTCGCGTCGGGCGTGCCGCACACCGTCGGCGATCTGGTCGACGCGGCGTTTACGGCGGCCGGGGTCGAGCGGTTCGTGGACGTCCCCGACGGGGAGCGCCGGGACCGGATCCAGGTCGACCCGCGGTTCGTCCGCCCCCCGGAGCGGTGGCCGTCGGTCGGGGATCCCTCCAAGGCGCGCCGGGTCCTGGGCTGGCAGCCGCGGACGTCGTTCGAGGACCTAGTCGCCGAGATGGTGGCGGCGGACCTGGTGCGGTTGGGAGCGTAGGGCGGGGGGACGACGCGCCGCGGTACCTCGACGGGCAGCGCGGTGCCCGGTCGCGCTACGCGCGCTCGCGCCCGACGCGGTCGATCGGGGAGGGGTTGTCCGTTACGGGCTCCGCCGGTGAGGCTGCGTCGAGGGCCTCATGGACGAGCGCGCTGATGGTGCGTCCCTCACGTGCGGCTTGTGCCGCGATCCGCGCGTGGAGATCCCCCGGGACGCGCAGATGCAGTCGCCTGCCGGGAGCGTCGGGATGGCCCATGAAGGGACCTTGCCGCGCGTGACGGGCGACGATTCGGCGTGGGCCTGCGACGATCCGCCGCGCCGTGTCCTCCCGTCTGCGCGTCGCCCTGAACCTCGTCTACCTCGTGCCCGGCGAGACCGGCGGCATGGAGGTGTACGCCCGTGAGCTGCTGCCGCGGCTGGCGGCCCTGGACGGGATCGAGCCGGTGGCGATCGTCAACCGGATCGCGGCGCAGGATCGGGACGCGCCGTGGCATGGCCTGCGATGCGTCGTGGCCGACGTGGATGCCCGCGACCGCAAGCAGTGGGTGTGGGGCGAGCAGCGTCACGTCCCACGGATCGCGAAGGCGTCGGGGGCCGATCTGGTGCACAGCCTGGCGTCGACGGGGCCGGGCCGCCTGGCGGGCGGTCCACCGCGCGTGACGACCGTCCACGACCTGCATTACGCGGTCGCGCCCGGTGCGCACTTCGGTCTGCGCGGCGCGGGCATGCGGGTCCTCGTGCCGGCGGCGGTGCGCGGATCGCGACGCGTCGTCGCGGACTCGCAGCGGACGAAGGACGACATCGTCGAGCACATCGGCTACCCGGCGCACCGGATCGACGTCGTGCATCTGGCGACGACGCTCCCGGACGTCGAGCCGACGCGCGAGGGCGAGCTGCGCTCCCGTCTGGGCCTGGGCACGCGACCGGTGATCCTGAGCCTGGCGGCCAAGCGGCCCCACAAGAACGTCGAGGGCCTGATCGACGCGTTGGCCGCGATCCCGCTGGAGCGTCGACCGGTCCTGGTGGTGCCGGGCTACGCCACCGAGCACGAGGCGACGCTGCGGATCCGGGCGGCTGGCCTGAACGTGGCCGAGGACGTGTGCTTCCCCGGTTGGCTGTCGACCGAGGACGTGGAGGGGCTGTGGCGGCTGGCGGCCGGGCACGTCTTCCCGTCGTTCTACGAGGGCTTCGGCCTGCCGGTGCTCGAGGCGATGGCCCGTGGCGTTCCCGGCGCCTGCAGCGACCGCGCGTCGCTGCCCGAGGTCGCCGGCGGCGCGACGTTGATCTTCGACCCGTCCGACGTCGACGGGATCCGCACGGTGATCGAGCGCCTGGTCGGCGACGAGGACCTGCGGCGGGATCTGCGTGACCGTGGGCTGGAGCGCGCGCGGGAGTTCTCGTGGGAGCGGACCGCCGCGGCGACCCTCGAGACGTATCGCGCCGTGCTGGCGGGCTGATCGCCGCGTCCGACGGAGCACGGCGCCCCGGCACATCGGCCGGCGCGGCGCTTCAGGTGGAACTCGGCTGGGACGCGTGCGGCTGATCGCTCAGCGGGACCGGCCGGCGTCGTAGCCGGCGGCGACGGTGCGCAGCGAGTGCTCGATCGAGAGTCGCTCGGCGTTCTCGGCGAACCAGGCGCGGGTGTCGTTGCGCAGCGCGTCGCCCTCGGCGTGGCAGCGCACGATCGCGTCGGCGATCGCGTCGCCGGTCGGCTCGGGCGCCACGTAGCCGTTGCGGCCTTCGTCGACGAGCTCGACAGCGGCGTTGTCGGGACCCTCGACGACGATCGCCGGCACCCCGTGGGACGACGCCTCGACGACGACCATCCCGTACCCCTCGCGGGACGACGGCTGGACGACGCAGAGCGCCTCGCGCATCGCCCGGTCGAGCTCGTCGGTCTCGACGAACCCGGGCAGATCGACGACGTCCTGCAGTCCCAGCTCCGCGATCCGCGCAGCGACCCGGTCGTGCTCCGGCCCCTTGCCGAAGATCCGCCCGCGCAGATCCGGGACCCGCTCGCGCGCCGCAGCGATCGCGTCGACGACGAGCCACGCCCGCTTCTCGGGGATCATCCGGCCGGCATAGACGACGGTCGGCGGGGTGGATGCGGGGGTGGGGGCGGGAGCGTCGAGCATGCCCTGATGCATCCCCGTGAGCAGGTTCGCGCCACCACGTAGGCCGAGCGCGTCGAGTCGTTCCGTGTGCCGACGACTGAACGCGTACGCGGTCTGCGGCATCCACGCGCACAGGCGCTGGACCCCCCAGCCGATGTCTCCTCCGACGCGACCGAGATAACCCCGCCAATACTCGCGACTCCAGACCTCGAACCAGTCGACGGTTACGCCAAAGCGACCGAAGGGTCGCGCCGCCTCAGCTGCCAAGAGCGAGAAGTACGGGAACGATGACGTGTGGACCACGTCATATCGCCTGCCGCGGCGCAGGAGGTGCAGAAGCACACCGAGACCGAACCGCAGCGGTGGTGCGATGCGACGGTTGCCATCGGCGTAAAGCTCCATGCGGGGGCCGACGGGCACGACGGTCAAGCCGGGTATCGACGGCTCGTCGCCGTCGTCCCACTGTGTGAGCGTCAGGTACGTGACGTCGTGCCCTTCAGCGACGAGCCGCTCCGCCAGGTTGCGATACCAGCGCTCGCCACCACCAACCGTCCACGGAAAGAGGCAGTCGTAGACGAGACAGATCTTCATGTGTCAGCCGACGTCACGCGGCCGCACCGCGGCTCGCGCGACGATCCCCTATTTGGACAGCAGCTCCAGGTCCGCCCGCGTCATCAGTCGGATGAGCTCTTCGAAGCTCGTCTCCGGCACCCAGCCGAGCTGCTCCTTGGCCTTGGTCGGGTCGCCGATGAGCAGGTCGACCTCGGCGGGACGGACGAACTGCGGGTCGATCTCGACGTACTGCTGCCAGTCGCCCAGGCCCGCTTCGTCGAAGGCGACGTTGACGCACTCCCGCACGGTGTTCGTCTCGCCGGTGGCGATGACGAAGTCCTCGGCGGTGTCCTGCTGCAGCATCAGCCACATCGCCTTGACGTAGTCCTTGGCGTAGCCCCAGTCGCGCTTGGCGTCGAGGTTGCCCAGGGCGAGCTTGTCGCGCAGGCCGAGCTTGATCGCGGCGGCGTGCCACGTGATCTTGCGCGTCACGAACTCCAGCCCGCGACGGGGGGAGTTGTGGACGACGAGCCGTCCGACCCCCGCGACGAACACGCCGCTTTCGGTCTCCAGGTCGAACACGAACTCGTCGTCTGCGACCGTCGCCGGAAGGATGCGACGCACCTCGTCCGGGCTCTTGCGCAGGTGCTGGCCCTTGGCCCCGACGGGAACCGCGGTGGCGACGTTGAGCCGGTAGTACACGCGATCGCCTCGCGGCTCGGTGTACACGGACACCTGGCGGCTCTGCAGCCCGTAGAGCCAGACGAGGCCCTGTGCGAGCACGGGACTGTTGGTCGTGACAGAGTCGCCCTTCCCACGCTTGAGGCCGTCACCGGCGTAGTAGCCCTTCAGGAACGCGGCCTGGACCTCGGGCGTGGCGTTGAGGACGAGCGCCGGAACCTGCTTGAAGCTCGTGGCCGTGTAGAGCTGCTCACGCAGCCAGCGGCCGAGCCCGGTGGCTCCATTGAGGTTGAGGGCGTGAACGGGCTTGTCGGGGTTCCAGCCCGACCGGCCGGTCCACTCGCCGACGGTGCCGAGGAAACAGCGCGACCAGAGCTGGCCGACCCGGGTGCGCAGGAGCGATTCGTTGTTCGTGAAGCGCATGTGGCTGCCGTCCTGGGACACGTACCCATCGGCGGCCAACAGTCCGAGCAACTCAGCGGTCTCGACGGTCAGCGAGGTCCATTCCAGCGACGTCGGGAAGTGCTCGTGCACGGCGAGTCGATCTCCGACCTCGACGTCGCGGGCGACGACCTGCTCGTAGTCGTCGTCGAGCATGTGGTGGTGCGCCGTGACGTTGACGACGCCGCCGCGGGTCTCGATCGCCCGCAGCTCGTGATCGGGATCCGTGCGTCGCCTGCGGGTCGCTGTGATCGCCGTGATCGGGGTCCAGTCGTCGCCGTCCCAGACCTCGGTCAGGGCGTCGAGCTCGAAACCCTGAACGCTCGGGCCCTTGCGGCGCAGCGCGACGAGGTCGAGCGGGGTCTTGACCGACACGATCCCGTTCTGGCGAACCATGAGCGGCGTGTTGGCGGCCACGCACTCGTGGTTGAAGAGGATCCCCGACGTCGCGTGCAGGTCGTAGGACTCGCGGTAGTTGATCGTGATGAAGTGGCCGTAGACCTTGGCCACGCCGTAGGGCGACCGCGGGTAGAGCGGCGTCTCCTCGTTCTGCGGGACCTCGCGGACCTTGCCGAACATCTCCGACGACGACGCCTGGTAGAAGCGGGCCTCGGGCGCGGCCTCGCGCATCGCCTCGAGCATGCGGGTGACGCCGACACCGGTGAAGTCGGCCGTCAGGGTCGGCTGCACCCACGACAGACCGACGAAGCTCATGGCGGCCAGGTTGTAGATCTCGTCCGGCTTGGATGCCCGGATCGTGTCGACGAGCGAGCGCTGGTCGAGCAGGTCGCCCTGGTGCAGCGTGATCTTGTCCCGCAGGTGCTCGATCCGGTCGAACTTCTCGGTCGACGCGCGACGGACCATGCCGTGGACCTCGTACCCCTGCTCGAGCAGCAGCTCGGCGAGGTAGGAGCCGTCCTGGCCGGTGATCCCGGTGATGAGGGCGCTCTTCGGCATGGCGGAGAGCCTAGTCGGGAGCCGTTCCGCACGTCCCGTACCCGCCGTTGGCGCAAACGGCGACCAGCGAGGCCGCACTACCCTGCATCGTGATGCCCCCGTCGATCGACGTCGTCATCCCCACCCACGGTGGTTGGCCGGTCACGGCGAGCTGTCTGCGGCACCTGCGCGAGCAGACACGTCCGCACCGGACGATCGTCGTCGACGACCGGTCTCCCGACGACACGGTCGCCCGGATCCGGGCGGAGCACCCGGAGGTCGACCTCATCGCGCTGGAGGAGAACGTCGGTTTCGCACGAGCGTGTAACACGGGGATCCGGGCCGGAACGGGTGACGTCGTGGTGCTGCTGAACAACGACGTGGATGCCGCGCCGACGATGTTGGAGCGGCTCGTGGAGCCGTTCGGGCACGACGCTCTTCTGGGGAGCGCCGCTCCGATGCTCCTCAAGCCCGACGGCCGCATCGACGCGGTCGGGATCTGTGCGGACGTGACGCTCGCGGGGTACCTGCGCCACGAGGGTGCCGAGCCGTCGGGGGCCGATCGATCGCACCCGCGGATTCTTGGCCCCTACGGTGCGGGGGCTGCC
>JBFWKS010000047.1:0-18130 GCA_050252545.1 Solirubrobacteraceae bacterium | reverse complement strand
CGGGCATCGTCACGGAGCCACGGCGGGGGCGCACCATCGGGCGTCGAAAGCCGAGGCATGCCGTCCACGACCCGCCTGGACCCCGACCGCGCCGTCCGTCGGCCGCGTGACCCTGCGCCGCGGCCATCGGCACCGGGGAGCGCCGGCCGCCGACCGGTGGAGGCCTCGGCCCGCCAGGCCCGTCCGTCAGGGCGGCCGCCCGCCGACCTCTCCACCCCGCGGGGCCGGGCCGATCGCCTGCCGTCACCGGCGACACCCGGCGCCACCCGGCGACGCATCGCGTCCGCGTCCACCGGGACGGGCCGGCGCGCGCCGGTGCCGGCCCCGACCTCACGGCGTGACCCGCCGGCGCCGCGACGATCCGCCGCCTCCGCCGGCCCCGCCGGCCCACGCGATCCTCGACGGCGCGCCGCGGTGCGTCGCCGGCGGGCGCTCGTGGGCGCCGCACTGCTGCTGGTGCTCGTGGCCGCCGTGCGACCCGGTGCCGGATCATGGGGCGACGGCGTGCGGGAGGCCATGCTGGTGGACCGCGCGGTCGACGCCTGGGCGCAGCGGGATGCCGACGCGCTGTACGCCCTCATCGATCCGACGAGCCGGTCCGGGCTGAGCCGGGAGCGGTTCGCCGAACTGCACCGCCGGGCGGACACGACCGCCACCACCGTCCGTGTGGTCCCCGGCGACCCCACACGGCGCGACGGGGCATACGACGTGCCGGTGATCGTCCACACGCGGATGTTCGGTCCGCTCGAGGGCGTGCTGCGCGTCGCGTTGGCCGGCTCCGGGTCCGACGCCCGCGTGCGGTGGTCGCCGTCGATGGTCTTCCCCGGGCTGCGGTCCGGAGAGGCGCTGACCCGCGCCACCCGCATGCCCGACCGTGCCGACCTGCTCGACCGCGACGGTCGGGTGATCGCGACCGGTCGTGACCGGCGGTCCCCGGACGGCCCGTACGCCGATGCCGCCCGCGCCATCGCCGGAGGACTCGGACCCGCCACCACCGAGGACCGCCCGGCCCTGGAGCGCCTGGGGGTTCCGACCGACGTCCACGTCGGGACGACCGGCCTGGAGCGCATGCTCAACGGCGAGCTCGTCGGGCGCCCCGGCGGCGTGCTCCGCGCCGGCGAGCGGATCCTCGGGCAGGTCGACCCGGTCGCCGCCCCGCCCGTCCGCAGCTCGGTGTCGCTGCCGCTGGTGCAGCGGATGCGCGTCGCGCAGCAGAGCGCGCCGAGCACGCACGGCGCGGTGGCGCTCAACGCCCGCACCGGCGAGGTACTGGCGTTCGACGGCGTGGCCTGGAGCGCCCTGCAGCCACCCGGATCGGTCATGAAGATCGTCACCGCCGCCGCGGCCCTGCAGACCGGCGTGGCCCGCCCGGAGTCGCGCTACCCGCGGGTGACCGAGGCGGTCGGCATCCAGAACGCCGACGGCGAGACGTGCGGGGGCACCCTGACCGCGAGCTTCGCCCGCTCCTGCAACTCGGTGTTCGGACCGCTGGCCGTGCGCCTGGGGTCACCGCGCCTGATCCGTGCCGCCGAGCGGTTCGGGTTCAACCGCCCCGTGGGCGTCCCGGGTGCTGCGGTGAGCACGGTCCCCGCGCCCGACGGCCCCGGCGAGCTCGCCCAGACGGGGATCGGCCAGGCGCGCACCACCGCCACGCCGCTGCAGATCGCGCTGGTGACCGCGACCATCGCCAACGACGGACGCCGGCCGGCCGTCACGTTCGTGCGACGCACCACGCCCGCTCCGACCGCGCGCGTCGTCGACCCGCGGACCGCGCGGCAGGTGCAGCGGCTCATGGTCGCCGCGGTCGCCGACGGCACCGGCCGGGCGGCCGCGGTCCCGGGGGTCACCGTCGCCGGCAAGACCGGGACGGCCGAGCTCCGGCAGACCCAGGGAATCGCCTGCGAGCCGCCGGTCGTCGCCGACGACGGCACCCCGACGCTGGGGGCCTGCGGCAACCGCGACGGGCGCAGCACCACCGCGTGGATGACCGCGTACGCGCCCGCCGACGGCTCGTCCGGTCGCGACCGGGTGGTGGTGACCGTCATGCGGGCGGAGAACCACCAGGGCGGCCGGACCGCCGCCCCGGTGGCCGGCGCGGTGCTCGACGCGGCGCTGCGGTGAGCGGTGGTGCGGCACAGGGGCGGCGCCGCCTGCCGCCGCGGTGATGCGCCCTCATCAACCCGTGGGCCACGGCAAGGTGGAGCGATCGACCCGTCCATAGCGGGTCGATCGCTCCACCTTGCCCGATCACCCCCTCGGTCGGGCGGACCATCCGTGTCCGAGGGGGTCGTGTATCCCGCCCCCGGTGTTTGATTCGGGACATGCTCCGCCCGGCACCCACGCGGCCGCGAACGTGGCGCGCCGGCGGTCGATCAGCGACCGCGAGGCGGTGCCCGTGATCCCCCCGAGAGGCGACCGTGGTCTGCGCCGCCGATCAGACGGTCGTACGGCCCGCCTCCTGGAGCGCGACGCCGAGCGCGACGCGATCGGGGCGTTCCTCACGCCCGGCGGCACGCGGCCGCGGCCGCTGCTGCTCGTGACAGGCGAGGCCGGGATCGGCAAGACCCGGCTGCTCGACCTCGTCGCCGACTCCGCCCCCCGCCGCGGCCGGCGGACGCTCCGCAGCCGCGGCACCCCGCTCGGGTCGGCGATCGCGTTCGGCACCGCGCTCGATCTCGTCGAGCCGTTGCTCGCGGCACCCGACCTGCCCCGTTCGGACCTGCTGGCCGACGCCGCCGGCTTCGTCCGCGTCCTGATCGACCCCGACCACGCCGTGCCCGCCGGCGCGGGCGCCGACGGGAACACCGCGCGCATCGTCCACGGCCTCTTCCGCCTGTGGAGCCACGCCGCCGCCCACGGCCCGCTCTGCCTCGTCGTCGACGACGTCCACTGGACCGATCCGGGATCGCTCCGCGCCCTGACCCACGCGGCCGAGCGCGCGACCGACCCAGGGCTGCGGATCGTGGTGGCGGTCCGTGACGGAGAGCCCGGGAGCGACCCCGAGGTCCTGCGTCAGCTCCGGGACGCGGCGTCCGCGATCGTGCGCCCACGGCCGTTGAGCACCACGGCGATCGGCACGCTCGCGACGGACGCCGGGATCTCCGACCCGGCCGTCGCCGACGCGTGCCGCCGGCTCACGGCCGGCAACCCGCTGCTCGTCACGGCCCTCCTCGACGCCGTGGCCGACCGCGTCGACGGCGATCCCGACCTTCCGCCCGCCGCCGCCCTCACCCGGATCGCGACCGACGGCGTGCCGACGGTGGAGCGTCACGTGCGCCGGCGCCTGGCCGGCCTGCCCGACGACGCCGCGGAGGTGGCGCGCGCCGCCGCCGTCCTGGGCGACGGCGCCACGCCGCGCCAGGTCGGGACGCTGAGCGGTCTCGATCTGCCGGCCACCGCCGCGGCCATCGACCGCCTGGCCGACGCGCGCCTACTGGAGCGGACGGCACCGATCGGGTTCGCCCACCCCGTCGTGCGGGACGCCCTGCTGCGTGACCTGTCGGCCGGCCGCCGGTCGCTCCTGCACGCCGCGGCGGCCCGGCTCGTCGCCGACGACGGTGGCGACGCCGAGCACGCCGCCGCGCACCTGTTGCGCGCGGTCCCCGAAGCCGACCCGCGCCACGTCGCACTGCTACGGACCGCCGCCGCGCAGGCCGTCGCCCGGGCGATGCCCGCGTCGGCGGCCCGGTACCTGCGCCGGGCGCTCGAGGAGCCGCCGCGACCGGACGAGCGGGCGGCCGTGTTGCTCGACCTGGGGCGGGCGCTCGCCGCGGCCGGGGACGTCGGCGCGGCGGCGGTGCTCGACGACGTCCTCGCCGGCCTGCCGGTCGGCCGTCCGCGCGCCGAGGTGCTGCTGCTGCGCGGGCGGGTGCGGTTCAGCGCCGGGGACCTGGCGGGGGCCGCGCGGTCGTTCGACGAGGGCCTCGACGCGCTCGCCGCCGACGGCACGACGACCGACGGCATCCCGACCGTGGGGGCCGCCCACGACGCGACCGCCGACGGCGTCCCGGCCGCGAGCGCCGACGACGAGCTCGCCCTCGAGCTGCAGGCCGCGTTCATCAGCGCCGCCCGGTTCGACGCCGGCCTGCAGCCCGAGGCGCAGCGGCGTCTGGAGCCGCTGCTCCACCGCGACGGTGCCGGCGCCACCCGCGCCGAGCGGGCGCTGCTGGCCGAGGTCGCGCTGGAGCGTGGCATCCGTGGCGCACCCGCCGCCGAGGCGGTCGGCCTGGCGATGCGGGCGTGGGCCGACGGCCGGGTGCTCGACGAGCTCGACCCGCACGGGATCGTCCTGTCGCAGCTGGCGGCGACGCTCACCTGGTCGGACGCGATCGCGGAGTCCGAGGCGGTCCTGACCGCCGCGCTCCGCCACGCCGAGCGGACCGGGGCGACGCACGGTCAGGCGACCGCGGCGTACCTGCGCGCCTGGCCGCGCCTCTATCGCGGTGCCCTCGCCGACGCCGACGCCGACGCGCGCCGGGCGCTCCGCACCGACGGGTGGGAGATGTACGAGCCGTCCGCCCGGGCGGTCGCGGCGCTGGTGGCGCTGGAGCGCGCGGACCCGGACGAGGCGGGGCGGCTGCTGGACGTCGAGGACGCCGCGACGCGGTGGGCCGGGTCGATCCCGTACGGGTTGCTGCTGGAGGCGCGCGGCCGCCTGGCGTTGCGCCGTGGTGCCGCCGACGCCGCCCGGGACGCGTTCCTGGCCTGCGGCGAGCTGCTCGGCGCGATCGGGGCACCGCACCCGTTCTGCGCGTGGAAGCCGCTGGCCGCCCTGGCGTGCGCCCGCACCGGCGATCCGGGCCGGGCGACCGCGCTCGCCCGCGACGCGGTCGACGAGGCCCGACGGTACGGGTTGGCCCGGCCGCTGGGGACCGCGCTGCGCCTGTCCGGCCTGGTGACGGTGGACCCCGCGACCGGCCGGCCGACCGCCGACGGACTGCTTGCGCTGCGCGAGGCCGAGGAGGTCCTGGCCGCGTCCCCGGCCCGGCTGGAGCACGTCCACGCGCTGCTGACGCTCGGGGTCGCGTTGCACCGCGCCGGCGGCCTCGACGAGGCCCGCACCGTGCTGCGACGGGCGCTGGCAGACGCCGACGCGCTCGGAGCGGTGGTCGTGGCCGAGCGGGCGCGAGCGGAGTTGGTGGCCACCGGGTTGCGTCCGCGGCGCCCGGCGGTGAGCGGCGTGGACGCGTTGACCCCGGGGGAGCTGCGGGTGGCGCGGATGGCGGCGGCCGGGCTGACCAACGCCGCGATCGCCGAGGCGATCGTCGTGCGACCCAAGACCGTCCAGTACCACCTGACCAACGTCTACCGCAAGCTCGGCGTCGCCGGCCGCGACGACCTGCCGGCCGTCCTCGCCGGACGACGCGGTCGGGACCGGGATCCCGACCGTCCGCCGACCGGTGATGCGGCGGCTACCGCTTGAGCGACAGCGTCCGGCTGGTGGCCTTGACGCCCTTGACCTTCGGCGCGACGCGCAGGTACGACCGCACGCCCTTGCGCTTGGACGCACGGCGCAGCATCGTCTTGCCCCGGCTCGTCAGGGTCAGCGTGACGCTCTGGCTGCCCTTGCCGGGGTTGACGGTGACCGTGCGCTTCTTGGCGAGGGTGACGTAGCGCCGCTTGCCCTTCACCCGCTGGCGCTTGGCGGTGCGCAGCGACACCTCGACCCGCGTCGGGGCGCTGCCGCGGCTCACCTTCACGGTCACCCGCCACCGCTTGGACGCCTTGAGCTTCTTCGTGACCAGCGACGGGTACTTGACCACCGGGACGGGCGTCTGGACGGGCGGGGGCGTCACGACCACCGGAGGCGGCGGAGGCGTGGGGCGCACGTAGGCCGCCGCCGCGTTGACCGCGGCGAGCGCGTCGATCCGTCCGGCGCCGTACACCGGGTCCTGCCCGGCGGCGCCCAGGTCCCGCGCCGTACGCTTGAGCAGCGCGTCGACCTCGGCCGGGGTCAGGTCCCCCTTGACGCTCTTCATCAGCGCGACGAGCCCCGACACGATCGGGGTGGACATCGACGTGCCGGACTTCAGGATCGTCGCGACGCGGTTGTCCGGGCCCTGCTCGAAGGTCAGGGCCCCGGGCTCGGTGCCATCCGTGGTCGAGACGACGTCCTTGCCCGGGGCGGCGATGTCGACGAACGCTCCCTGGGTGGAGAAGTCGGCGATCGCGTCGTTCTTGTCGGTGGCGGCGACCGCGATCACCGGACCGTAGGCGGCGGGGTAGTTGGGCTGGCCGGACTGCGCGGTCTGCTGGCTGTTGCCGGCCGACGCGACGACGGTGATGTTGCGGGCGATCGCGCGGTTCACCGCGGCCTGCAGCTCTGGGTAGTGGCGCTGGAAGCCGATCGAGATCGAGATGACCTGGACGTCCTGACCGATCGCGTAGTCGATCGCCTCGACGATGTCACCGACCGCCCTGGCGCCGAGCGAGGTGCCGTTTGGGTCGCCGACGGTGGCGACCTTGATCGCCACGATCGACGCGTCGAGCCCTGCTCCGGTGACCCCAACCCCGTTGTCGGACTTGGCCGCGACGAGGCCGGCGACGTGCGTGCCGTGGTAGGCGTCACCGGGCTGGTGCTTGACGTCGGCCGTCTGGTACTGCGCCGTGCCGCTGGCGGCGTTGCGCCGGACGATGAGCTTGTCGGTCAGATCGGGGTTGGAGGTGTCGAACTCGCTGTCGATCACCGCGACCCGGATGCCGCGCCCGTTGGCCTTGTCCCAGGCCGCCGGGAAGTTCGCCTTGGTGAAGTGCCAGGCGGTCGGTGTCGTCCCGTCGATCGTCCCGCCGGCGGTGAACAACGGGTCACTCGGGATGAAGTCCCACTGCACCCGGTCGCCACCGTCGACGAGCGGGATGGTCGGCGTGCCAGGGGCCAGGGCGGGCGCGAGCGGGACGGAGCCGGCCGCGGCCGCCGGGGTGGCCGACGCGGCGGCCGGGACCGCCAGCGTGGCCGCGCCGGTGGCGGCGATCGCGAGGAAGCGTGAGCGGGACACGGGACGTTCTCCTTGGGGGGATCGCGGTGGTGGGAGCGATCGGGGGTGCTGGATCGAGGTTCCCGGGACGCGTCCCGGGAGACGTCCGACCGTACGCCCGGGAGCGCGTCCCGAACACCGGACCCCACCCCAGGATTCGGGGCTCCCCGCCCGGGTGGCCGGGGGCCCTCCGCGGCCCCGCGCGTGGCGTCCGGTGATCCCGGTGGCGAACGGTCCGGGCACCGGCGATGATGTGGTCATGGCGTCTCCTGCTGGCCGATCCGCGGCCTCCGGTAGCTCACCGGCCACCACCGTGGACGCCGCCGTGATCGGCGCGGGCCTGGCCGGGCTCGTCACGGCCCGATCACTCCACCGGGCGGGATGCTCCGTCCTGGTCCTCGAGGCACGGGATCGCGTCGGCGGCCGGACGCTCAACGTCGAGGTGACCCCGGGGGTCCAGGCCGAGATCGGAGGGCAGTGGGTCGGTCCCGGGCAGGGTCGGGTGCTGGCCCTCGTCGACGAGCTCGGGCTGGAGACGTTCCCCACCCACGACCACGGCCGGCACCTGCTGGAGCACGAGGGCCGGATGCGGCCCTACCGCGGGGACGTGCCGCGCGTCGGCCCGGCCGGGCTCGTCGACCTGCAGATCGCGTTGTGGCGCCTGACGTGGATGGCACGGTCGGTACCGCCCGACGCCCCGTGGACCGCCCCGCGCGCCGCGGCCTGGGACGAGCAGACCGTGGCGTCGTGGATCCGTCGTCATGTCCGGACCCGGTTCGCCCGGGCGATGCTCACCGCGATGTGCGAGGCGGTGTGGGCGGCCGACCCGGCCGACCTGTCGCTGCTGCACCTGCTGGCGTACAGCCGCAGCGGCGGCGGCCTGGAGCGGTTGATCTCCACCCGCGACGGGGCGCAGCAGCGACGGATCGTCGGCGGGTCGCAACGGATCGCGCTGACCCTCGCGGCCGAGCTCGGCGACCGGGTGCGGTTGGACGCACCGGTGCGCGCGATCGGGGTGGCGCCGGCCGACCGGCGCCCGGTGACGACCGGCGGCGCCACGGCCGATGCCCCGCCCGGCGACACGGTGGTGACCGTCAGCACCGACACCGAGCGGATCACCGCGCGACGGGTGGTGGTGGCGATGTCACCGACGCTCGCCGGACGGATCACCTACGACCCACCGCTCCCGGCGCGCCGCGACCAGCTCACCCAGCGCGTCCCCCAAGGCTCGGTGATCAAGGCCATGGCGGTGTATCCCCGTCCGTTCTGGCGCGACCGCGACCTGTCGGGCCAGGTCGTCAGCACCACCGGGCCGGTCAAGGTCGTGTTCGACAACAGCCCGCCGGACGGCACGCCGGGGATCCTCGTCGGGTTCTTCGAGGGCTCGCAGGCGCGGGAGGCCGGCCGCCTGTCGCCCGAGGACCGGCGCGCCGCGATGCTCGCCTGCCTGACGCGGTTCTTCGGGCCCGACGCGGCATCACCGATCGGCTACGTCGAGCGGGACTGGTCGGCCGAGGAATGGAGCCGCGGCTGCTACGGCGCGTTCCTGCCCCCGGGGACCTGGACCGCGCTCGGCGACGCGCTGCGCGCCCCGGTCGGGCCGATCCACTGGGCCGGGTCCGAGACCTCACCGGTGGGCATGGGGTACATGGACGGCGCGGTGGCCTCGGGCGACGCGGCCGCGCGCGCCGTGCTGGCGGGCCTCGGCGGGCCGGCACCGGCCCGCCCCTCGAACGCCGCCGGCCACCCCGAGGAGCAGACGCCGTGACCTCCCCCACGCTGCGCGACGACGTCGCGACGCTCGCCGCGATGACCCGTGACTCGGCCGGTCCCGGCGAGCGCCGCTCCGCCGCCTGGATCGCCGACCGGCTGCGGGCCGTCGGGGCCACCGACGTCCGGACCGAGCCGTACCGGTTCACGCCGACGTACACGCACGCCTACGCCCTGCACGCGGCGGCGATCACGGCCGGGGCCGCGCTGGGCGGGGTCCGCGGACGGGCGCTGGCCGCGCTCGCGCTCGGCTCGTACGAGCTGGACGTCAGCGGGCGGTGGCCGTGGACGCGCCGGTGGCTGCCGTCGGGCGAGGGCCGCAACGTCGTGGCGCGCCTGCCGGCCCGCGGGCCGCACCGCGCCACGCTGCTGCTCGTCGCCCACCACGACGCGGCACGCTCCGGACTGATCTGGCATCCGGCCCTGAGCGCGGCCGGGGAGGCACGGCGGGTGCGGACGCGGACGATGGACCCGACGGGGCTCCCGGTCGGCGTGGCGGGGGCCGCGGCGACGATCGGCGGACGCGCCGGGCGCCTGGTCGGCGGCGTCCTGGCCGCGACGACCGTCGCCGCGATGGCCGACGTGGCCCGGTCGCCGACCGTCCCCGGCGCGTCCGACAACGCCACCGGGGTCGCCGCCCTGATCGCGCTCGCCGGCCGGTGGGCGTCGGACCGGCCCGACGGCCTGGAGATCGTGCTGCTCGCCCCCGGAAGCGAGGAGCCCGGGATGGGCGGGATGCGGGCGTTCCTCGCCCGCCACGGCGCGGGCCTGTCCCGGGAGCGGGCCTTCGTGCTGGGACTCGACACGCTCGGGGCCGGAACGCCGATCGTGGCGCGGGCCGAGGGCGTGCTGCTGCCGCACCGGTATGCCTCCGCCGACCTGGACGTCGTCGACGCCGCGGCCCGCCGGGCCGGGCTGGAGCCGCCGGCGCGGTGGCGCATCGGCGCCTACACTGACCCGATCCTGGCCCGGTTCGCCGGGCTGCCGACGGTGTCGCTGCTGTCGGTCGCCGCGGACGGCCGGTACACGAACTACCACCGGACCACCGACACGGCCGACCGGGTCGACTGGGGCTCCGTCGACGCGTGCGTGGCCCTGGCCGCTGCCACCGCGGTCGAGGTCGCCGCACGCGGCTCGTAGCCGCACGCGCGGCCGCACCCGCCGGGGGCGCGGGGCCGCCTCGGGCTCAGCCGTCCGTGCCGAGGAGCCCGTGGCGCACGACGTCGGTGGCCGTGGCGAGCAACCGGCGCAGCCCGTCGGCGTCGCGGCGCAACCCGTCACGTCGCACGGGCGGGGGCCTGACGTGGCGATCTCCGAGACCCTGGGTCCGCGCCGCGACGTCGCGATCGAGAGCAGGGGGTGCTCGACCGAATCGAGCCCACGCCCCGGAGGAGCTCGCCGAGCTCGTCGACGGGTTCGCCGGTCCGATCGCGGGCGATCGGATTCGAGCGGCGGTGGCGACCGGCGCGTGACGCGGCGAGCGACGGCGACACGGCGGCACGGCGGCGGCACGGCGGCGGCACGGCGAGCGATGCCGTCAGCCCAGCGCCTTGCGGAGCACGACGAACGCCAGGTCGGGCCGTCGCGGCACGCCGTACCGCTCGTCGCCGTAGGGGAACGGGCGTCGCTCGCCGGTCTCGAGGTAGCCCCGGCGCCGGTACCACGCGATGAGCTCGGTCCGCTGGGCGATGACGGCCAGCTCGACGGTGTCCCGCCCCAGGATCACCGCGACGTGCTCCTCCGCCGCACCCAGCAGCGCGCCTCCGATGCCGCTCCCCTGCGCGCCGGGCGCGACCGCCACCATGCCGACGTAGGCGTCGGTCGGCCGCCGCAGCACATGGCAGGTCGCGAGCAGCCCGTCGTCCCCGTCGATCACGATCAACGTCCCGGCCGGGTCCGCGGCCAACGCGTCGACCATCGCCAGATCCGTCCGCCGACCGTCGATGAGGTCCGCCTCGGTCGTCCATCCCGCGCGACTCGCCATCCCGCGGTATGCGGACTCGACGAGCGCGACGATCGCCGCATGATCGGCGGGCGTGGCGCGACGCACGGCCACCGGCGGGCGCTCGGACGGAGTGGACGACATCGGCACGGCCGATCTCATCACGGGTGAGCACCCGCACGCCACGCCGACGACTCCCGGCGGGACGGTTCGAGCCATCCCGGGCGGCCACACGCGCCACGCCCCGGGACGCCCGACAGCACGATCCCCGCCCCCGGAGACCTACCGGAAACCACCATACGCGCGCAGGTCCCTACCCTTCCGTGGTCGCATGCCCGCTGTTCGCGAAGACCTACGCACCGTTGCCATCGTCGCCCACGTCGATCACGGCAAGACCACGATGGTCGACGCGATGCTCCGCCAGTCCGGATCGCTGCACCGCGGCGAGGACACCGAGCGGATCATGGACTCCGACGACCAGGAGCGCGAGCGGGGCATCACGATCCTCGCCAAGCACACGGTCATCAAGTGGCGCGACACGACCGTCACGATCGTCGACACCCCCGGCCACGCGGACTTCGGCGGCGAGGTCGAGCGCGGGCTGGCCCTCGTCGACGGGGTCGTGCTGCTCGTCGATGCCGCCGAGGGACCGCTGCCCCAGACGCGGTTCGTGCTGCGCAAGGCGCTGGAGGCCGACCTGCCGGTGATCCTCGTCGTCAACAAGATCGACCGGCCCGACGCCCAGATCGAGCAGGTCATCGGCGATGTCGAGGAGCTCTTCCTGGAGCTGGACGCCGCCGACCACCAGCTCGAGTTCCCCGTCTACTACGCGATCGGCCGCGACGGACGCGCCGGGATCCGTCCCGACGAGCTCGGCGAGGACCTTTCGGAGCTGCTGGACGGCATCCTCGCCGCCGTCCCCGCCCCCGCGTACGACCCCGATCATCCGCTGCAGGCGCAGGTCGGCAACCTCGACGCGTCGCCGTACCTCGGCCGGCTGGCGATCTCGAAGATCGCGCACGGCACGCTGCGCCGCGGCCAGCAGGTGCTGTGGGTCAAGGGCGACGGCACCGAGGTGCGCGCCAAGGTCGGCGAGCTGTTCAAGACCCAGGGCCTGGAGCGCGTCCCCGCCGACGAGATCGGACCGGGCGAGATCGCCGCGATCGCCGGGTTTCCCGACATCAAGCTCGGCGACACGCTGACCGACCCCGAGGATCCGCGTCCGCTGCCGCCGATCACCGTCGACGAGCCGTCGCTGGCGATGACCATCGGCGTCAACAGCTCGCCCCTGGCCGGGCGTGACGGCGACAAGCTCACCGCCCGGATGATCGAGACGCGGCTGCAGCAGGAGCTCATCGGCAACGTGTCGCTGAAGGTCGAGCCGACAGAGCGACCGGACACGTGGGAGGTCCACGGCCGCGGTGAGCTGCAGCTGGCGGTGCTCGTGGAGAACATGCGCCGCGAGGGCTTCGAGATGACGGTCGGCAAGCCGCGGGTGCTCGTCCGCACCACCGACGACGGTGGCCGCGAGGAGCCCTACGAGGCCGTCACCATCGACGTGCCCGAGGAGCACCTGGGCAACGTCACGCAGCTGCTCGCCGAGCGCAAGGGCCAGATGCTGAACATGACCGGCCACGGCACCGGCTGGATCCGGCTCGACTACCGGATCCCCGCCCGCGGGCTGATCGGCATGCGCACCGAGTTCCTCACCCAGACCCGCGGCGCGGGGATGATGCACTCGATCTTCGACGGCTGGGACGGCTGGGCGGGCGAGATCCGCTCCCGCCAGACCGGATCGATGGTCTGCGACCGGATGGGCAAGATCACCGGCTACGCGGTGATCGGCATGCAGGACCGCGGAACGCTCTTCACCTCCGTCGGAGACGAGGTGTACGAGGGGTCCGTCATCGGCGAGAACAAGCGCGCCGAGGACCTCGACGTCAACGCCGTGCGCGAGCGCAAGGTCACCAACATCCGCTCCGCCACGTCGGAGGAGCTCGTCAAGATCACCCCGCCGCGCGAGATGACCCTCGACCAGGCCCTCGAGTTCATCGCCGACGACGAGCAGGTCGAGGTCACCCCCAACTTCGTCCGCCTGCGCAAGGCCGTGCTCAACACCACCGAGCGCCAGAAGCTCGCCAAGGCGAAGAAGCGCGGCGACGCGCCGAAGGGCTGAGCGTCAGGCCAGGTCGGCGCGCGCGTCGGCGATCCGCTCCTGCAGCGCGCGACGGTCGTCGTCGGGCAGGGCCGGGTCGGCACGGAGCTCGCGACGCAGCTCCAGCAACGCGGTCTCGTCCTCCGCGACGTCGATGCGCTCCAGGTACTCCTCGACGGTCATCGCCCGGCACGGTAGCGCGTGGCTCGGCCCGTGGGCGCGGGGGCAGAACGGCGCGCGGATGATGTCGGCGGTCGGGTCTCGGCGGTCCGCGGTCGGGTGTCGGCGGTCGGGTGTCGGCGGTCGGTGTCGGCGGTCGGTGTCGGCGGTCGGATCGTGCGGGTCGGGGCGCGAGTCGCAGCCCTCGATCGCCAGCGGAGCGGGTTGACGTAGCGGGTCGTTCCACCGTCGCCCCACGACGGTCAGACGACCCGCTCCCGTCGGGCGCGTCCTCGCCCTGCCCTCCCCGGCATCACCCCACCTGCTCGCGCAGCTCCTCCAGCGTCGCGGTCAGCCGGTCCAGGTCCTGGGGGCGCGAGAGGCGGTGATCACCGTCCTCGACGATCTCCAGGCGCACGTCGCCGCCGTTCCGGGCCGGCGCGTCGCCGTCGGCCCCTCCCCCGGCCGAGGCGCGGCCGTCGGTCAGAGCGGCGGCCAGGCGCCGACTCGTCTCCCACGGCACGTCCTCGTCGCGACGGCCGTGCAGCAGGCGGACCGGGACATCGATCGCGATCGGCCGGCCGAGCAGGCAGCGTCGGGCGGCGTCCTCCAACAGCGCCCGGCCGTACACGTACCCGGCCGGGTCGTAGCGCGACGGTCGCCGCAGGAACCCGTCGCGCTCCAGCTCGCGACGGTCCTCGTCCGAGAGCGTCGCGAACCGCTCGGCGAACACGTCGGGGGCCGCCGCGACCCCGATCAGCCCGGCGACGCGCTCCGGTCGGGCGAGCGCCGCCGGCAGCATCACCCCGCCGCCCATGCTCGACCCGACGAGGATCTGCGGACCCTCGGTCAGCGCGTCGAGGACGGCGACGGCATCGTCCGTCCAGCCGCCGATCGTGGCGTCGACGATCGACCCCGACGAGCGGCCGTGGCCAGCCTGGTCGTAGCGCACGAAGGCGACGCCCTGCCGCCGACAGTGCTCCTCCAGCGCGACGGCCTTGTCGCCCTCCATCGTCGACATGTACCCGTGGAGGAACACCACGCCGGGCCCGTCGCCGGGCAGGCGCCGATAGGCGAGGCGGCGACCGTCGGGGACGACGAGCCGGTCGGGTCGCACGGTCACGTCGGGCGGCGCGTGGCCGGGGTGGCGGGCGTGGCCGGATCGGCCCGGGGTGGCGGGACTTCCGGACGCCCACGGTCCGGTTCCCCAGCCACCCCCCATCGTGGCCGTCACAGCCCCCGCGCGTGACGCAGGTTCGACCGGGCCAACTCGAGCATCTTGCCGACGCCGCCGCCGAGGACGGTCTTGCCGGCGGCCATGGCGAAGCCGCGGATCTGCTGGGCGGTGACGTGCGGTGGCATCGACAGGGCGTTGGGGTCGGTGACGACGTCGACGAGGACCGGGCCGGGCATGGCGAGGCCGCGGGCGAGGCCGTCGTGCAGGTCCTCCGGTCGCTCGATCCGGATCGCGTCGATCCCCACGCCACGGGCGATCGTGGCGTAGTCGATCGGGTCGTGGTCGGTCCCGAAGTCCGGGAGGCCCTCGACGAGCATCTCGAGCTTGACCATGCCGAGCGACGAGTTGTTGAACACGACGATCTTCACCGGCAGGCGGTGACGGCGAACGGTCAGCAGCTCACCCAGCAGCATCGCCAGGCCACCGTCACCCGACATCGACACGACCTGCCGGCCGGGCTGGGCGAGCTGGGCGCCGATCGCGTGCGGCAACGCGTTGGCCATCGTGCCGTGGATGAACGATCCGATCACCCGACGGCGCCCGTTTGGCGTCAGGTAGCGCGCGGCCCACACGTTGTTCATCCCGGTGTCGACGGTGAAGATCGCGTCCTCGGCCGCCAGGTCGTCGAGCGCGTCGGCGACGAGCTCCGGGTGGATCGGGGCCCGTGCCCGGGACGCGTCGGTGTAGGCGGCGACGACCTGCTCCAACGCCTTGGCGTGCCGGGCCAGCATGTCGTCGAGGAACGACCGGTCGGCCTTGGTCCGCACCAGCGGGAGGACGGCCCGGAGCGTCTCGCCGACGTCGCCGTGGACGCCCAGGAGCAGCGGTGTGCGTCGCCCGAGCCGCGCGGCGTCGTGGTCGACCTGGATCGTCCGCGCCCCCGGCAGGAACCCGTCGTAGGGAAAGTCGGTGCCCAGGAGCAACAGCAGATCGGCCTCGTGGGTGGCCTCGTAGCAGGCGCCGTAGCCGAGCAGGCCGCTCATCCCGACGTCGAACGGGTTGTCGTGCTGCAGGTGCTCCTTGCCGCGCAGGGTGTGCCCGACCGGCGCCTTGAGCGTTCCGGCGAGCTCCAGCAGCTCGTCGCGAGCGCCGGCCGCGCCGGCCCCGGCGAAGATCGCCACGCGGTCGGCGGCATCGATCGCGTCGGCCAGCGCCCGGACCTGGGCGGCGGGCGGCACGGCCACGGCACGATCGACGACGAACCGGCTCTCCCCCGTCGGGTGCGCGACGTCCAGATCGGCGACGTCGCCGGGGACGACGAGGACCGCCACGCCACGGTCGGCGAGCGCCCGCTGGATCGCGATCCGCTGGATCCGGGGCATCTGCTCCGCCCGGGAGATCGTCTCGCAGTAGACGCTGCACTCCACGAACAGCCGCTCGGGATGATTCTCCTGGAAGAACCCGGTGCCGATCTGCTCCGACGGGATGTGGGAGGCCAGGGCCAGGACCGGCGCCCCCGAGCGCTGGGCGTCATAGAGGCCCTGGATGAGGTGCGTGTTGCCGGGACCGCAGCTCCCGGCGCAGACCGCCAGCCGTCCGGTGACCTGGGCCTCGGCCGCGGCCGCGAACGCGGCGGCCTCCTCGTTGTGGACGTGGACCCAGTCGATGCCGTCGGTGCGCCGGATCGCGTCGACGACGGGGTTGAGGCTGTCGCCGACGACGCCGTAGACCCGCTCGACGCCGGCCTGGCGCAGGACGATGACGAACTGCTCGGCCACGTTCATGCCGAGCGGCGCTCCCCGTCGGGAAGGTCGTCGGGCAGCGGCACCTCGGTGATCGGGTGCGGCGCCTGGTCATCCCAGTCGTGGTACGCCTCGGCGTCGCGGGACTGGTGCTCGACGGCCACGTCACCGCCCAGCGCGACGAGCGACAGGACCTCGGGACCGCGGTTGACGACCTGGCGGCGCACGTCAGGAGCGATGCTGGCGAGCTCGCCGGGGCCGAGGTCGTGATCCTCTCCCTCGACGACGAGCGTCAGCCGGCCGGCGATGACGAGGTAGACCTCCTCCTGCCGTGCGTGGTGGTGGATCCGCATCCGCTGCCCGGGCTGCAGCACCAGCTGGTTGATGCCGAAGCTCGTGACGCCCAGCGCGCGGCGGAGCGGCACGAAGCGCTCCCCGGTGTCGTCCTGGAGGGTGACGCGGGTGACGGTCTCGCTCATGGGCCCACCCTACGCCCCGCGCTCGCGCGGGTTGGCGGGTGGCCGTGGCGAGGGTGGCGCGGCGGTGGCGCGGCGGTGCACCGGCGGTGGCGCGGCGGTGGCGCGGCGGTGGCGCGGCGGTGCACCGGGTGGCGGCACCTCAGGACGCCCTGGGTCGTCTTCCGCAGCCACCCCCAGGCGGCCCCGCGCGGACCCGCGCGACGGCAGGCCCGTCCCGACCACCACCGCTCCCGGGCCACATCGGACCACGGGACCGCGTCCTGCCCCGCCCGGGGGTGACCGGGACCGACGGCGAGGACCCATAGATAGCGAACATCCGGGTGTACCGACATCGCCTGGATCACAACGGATCGGGCCACGTCTCGTGGCGTCGCCGCATCGACGGATCCCACGCGACCGCGTCCGTCGCTGCGTCGCCGAGCACCACGCGGCAGGGCGCGCGGCACGGAGAGCGTCGCCCGACCGCCCTACTCTCCCGACGGTGCCGCGTCACCCTCGACCGGGGGCTCGGTCTTGTTCTCGTTCTCGTAGCGGGTGGTGATCGGCTGCTCGACGGTGCGTCCGTCGCCGTAGCGGATCTTCCGGGTCACGGTGATCGAGAAGTTCCCGCCCTCGACCGGCTGCCGTGCGCCCGGCGACGCGGTCACGCGACGTCCGCCGTTGTGGCCGTAGAGCGCGACGCTGACCCCGGCGGCGTCGTAGGTCGTGCGGACGAGGATCGGGGACCCCGTGTCGTTGGTCCACTTCATGTCGATGTCGGGGAAGTTCAAGGTCGACTCGCGCCCGGGCGGATAGCGGTCGATGTACAGGCTGTGGGCGCGGTACGCGTCCAGCGGCAGCCCGGCGAAGTAGGCGGCGTTGTACATCGTCGTCGAGAACTGCGACACGCCCCCGCCGACCGACGGCTCGATCCGGTTGTTGGCGATGAACGGCGCCTCGACGTAGCCCTTGGCCTTCGTCCGCTCCCCGGTGATGCCGTTGAGCGAGAACTGCCCGCCGTCGGGCACCAGGGTCATGTCGACCGTCCGCGCCATCTGCTGGATGTTGGTCACCCGCGGCTGACCGGCGACGTACGGGGTCGTGAACCCGCCGAGGAGCTGGTCGACCTTGCGGGCCTCCTCGGTGGAGATCTCGGGATCGGTGGTCGTCATCGGCACCGCGATCCGGTGCCGCCCGGCGGCGATCCCCTCGCGCAACGCGGTGCCGAACGCCTCGCGCTTGACGGCACGGCCCTGCCGCGCGGGCGTCACGCCGACCTTCGCCGACCGGGCCTTCCAGGTGACCTCGTCCTTGCCGCTCAGCACGTTGCTGACCGCGGGCGCGCTGATCCTGGCGCTGCGGGCGCTCACCGCTCCGCGCCGCGCGACCCGGTCGAGGAGTCGCGACAGGCGCTCGCGGTCGATGCCGAGGAACGCCGTCCGTCCGGAGTCCTTGCTCTCGACCGCCAGCAGCCGCGCGATCTTGCCCTTGCCCAGGGTCAGGGGCTTGCCGGCCCCGGTGAGGACCAGATCCTCGCGCAGGTACTCCCGGGCCTCGTCGGCGATCTCGGCCAGGCGCTCGTCCGACACCGGCTCGACGGTGCGCACCGGCACGTCGATCGGTCCGCGCCCGCCCCGGGTCAGCTCCCGCCGCAGCCGCTCGGTCAGCGCATCGCGGTCGACCATCCGGCCGGGGCGCGGCCGCTTGATCGTCACCTCGCGCGTGTTGATGTCGATCTGGAGTCCGCCCGGGA
>JBFWKS010000046.1:0-18461 GCA_050252545.1 Solirubrobacteraceae bacterium | reverse complement strand
ACGTGGTAGTCGCCGGGCACCCACGGCCGGATCTGCTCCGCGTGCGAGCGGACGTAGTCGGTGGCGGCGACCACCGGCACGTGCTCGCCGACCGCCCGTCCGGCACGGTCGACGCTCGCGCCGGGCGCGAGTTGCGCACTGACGAACGCCCCGCGCGGCGCGTCCTTGGGCCGCAACCGGTTGTGGCGCTCGGCCGCCCGGCCGTCCCGGCCCAGCTCACTGAACGAGGTGACGCTCCAGACGTCGGCGTCGACGCCGAAGTCCTCGTGCAGGAGCTCCGCCGCCGCCAGGACCTCGCGGAGGATCGTCCCGGAGCCGAGCAGCCGGATCTGCGGCGCGTCGACGGGGACCACCGGGTGCATCCCGCGCAGGATGCCCTCCTCCGCCCCCTCCGGCATCGCCGGCTGGACGTAGTTCTCGTTCATCACCGTGAGGTAGAAGAAGACGTCCTCCTGCTCGGCGATCATCCGGCGCAGGCCGTCGTGGACGATCACCGCCAGCTCGTACCCGTAGGCGGGGTCGTAGGCCACGCAGTTGGGGATGAGCGACGCCTGCACGTGGGAGTGACCGTCCTCGTGCTGCAGGCCCTCGCCGTTGAGCGTCGTGCGTCCCGCGGTGCCCCCGATGAGGAATCCCCGGGCGCGGCTGTCCCCGGCCGCCCACGCCAGGTCACCGACCCGCTGGAACCCGAACATCGAGTAGTAGACGTAGAACGGGATCATCTGGACCCCGTTGTTGGAGTACGACGTGGCCGCCGCGATCCAGGACGACATCGCGCCGGGCTCGTTGATGCCCTCCTGGAGGATCTGCCCCTGGCGATCCTCGCGGTAGAACATCAACTGCTCGGAGTCCTCCGGCTGGTACAGCTGCCCGACCTGGGAGTAGATCCCCAGCTGGCGGAACATGCCCTCCATCCCGAAGGTCCGCGACTCGTCGGGGACGATCGGCACGACGTGCTTCTTCAGGTGCTTGTCGCGCAGGATCGCGGAGAGGATCCGGACGAACGCCATCGTCGTGGAGTTCTCGCGCTCCCCGGACCCGTCGAGCACCGAGTGGAACGCCGAGAGCTCCGGCACCGGCAACGGCTCCTCGACGCGCGTGCGACGGGCGGGGAGGCCGCCGCCGAGCGCCTCACGCCGGGCGAGCATGTGCCGGATCTCGGGGCTGTCGTCGGCGGGCTTCTTGAAGGCGACGTCGTGGACCTCCTCGTCGCTGAGGTCCAGCCCGAAGCGCTCGCGGAAGGTCCGCAGCACGTCCTCGGTCATCTTCTTCTGCTGGTGGGTGATGTTCTGGCCCTCACCCGAGGCGCCCATCCCGTAGCCCTTGATCGTCTTGGCGAGGATGACCGTGGGCTGACCCTCGTGGGCGCGGGCGGCGGCGTAGGCCGCGTAGACCTTGCGCGGGTCGTGACCACCGCGGTTGAGCGACCAGATCTCCTCGTCGCTCCAGTCCTCGACCATCTTCGCCGTCTCGGGCCGGCGACCGAAGAAGTGCTCGCGGACGTAGGCACCGTCGCGCGACTTCATCGTCTGGTACTCGCCGTCGAGCACCTCCTCCATCACCGACACCAGGTGACCGTCGGTGTCGGCGGCCAGCAGCGGGTCCCAGCGCGACCCCCAGACGACCTTGATGACGTTCCAGCCGGCCCCGCGGAACTCGGCCTCGAGCTCCTGGATGATCTTGCCGTTGCCCCGGACCGGACCGTCGAGCCGCTGCAGGTTGCAGTTGATGACGAAGTTCAGGTTGTCGAGCTTCTCGCGCCCGGCCATCCCGATGGCGCCCATCGACTCCGGCTCGTCCATCTCGCCGTCGCCGCAGAAGACCCACACGTCGCGGTCCTGGGCCTCGGCGAGGCCGCGGCCCTGCAGGTACTTCAGGAACCGCGCCTGGTAGATGCCCATGATCGGGCCCAGCCCCATCGACACCGTCGGGAACTGCCAGAAATCCGGCATGAGCCACGGGTGCGGGTAGGACGACAGTCCCGGTCCGTCGCCGCCGGCACGACCCGGGACGCCCAGGCCGCGCGCCCCGGACTCCTGGCGGAAGTTGCGCAGCTGCTGCTCCGAGATCCGGCCCTCGAGGAACGCCCGGGCGTAGATCCCCGGCGAGCTGTGCCCCTGGAAGTACACGAGGTCACCGCCGTGGTCCGCGCTCGGGGCGCGCCAGAAGTGGTTGAACCCGACCTCGTACAGCGTGGCGGCCGACTGATACGAGGCGATGTGCCCGCCGAGCTCGGACGCCGATGCCGCGTTGGCCTGCAGGACCGTCGCCAGGGCGTTCCACCGCACGAGCGAGCGGACCCGCCGCTCGAGCGCGATGTCGGTGTCGGGCCGGGGCTCCAGCTCGACCGGGATCGTGTTGACGTACGGCGTCGTGCCGTGCAGCGACGCCGTCACCCCCCGGCGGATGCCCCGCTCGACCAGGACCTCCAGGAGCTCCTCGGCGCGCTCGGGCCCGTCGTGGTCGAGGACGGCGTCGAGCGCCTCCAGCCACTCCTGGGTCTCCTGCGGGTCGAGATCGTTGTCGGGATCGACGGGGGTCACCAATCAGCCCTCGGGGTCGGGGTCGGCGAAGTACTCGGGACGGCTGGCCCGCAGCGCCGGCAGTGCCGACAGGACCATCCGCAGGTGGTGGCGCAGGGATTCCTCGGCGCGGTCCGCGTCGCCTTCGGCGACGGCGTCGACGACGGTGCGATGCTCGGCGACCATCGCCTCGAGGTAGTCCGGGTCGGGCAGGCTCAGCCGGCGGACGCGGGCGAGGTGCCCGTTCGCGCGACGGCTGAGGTCCCAGGCGATGGCGCGGCCGCTGACGGCGCACAACCGCTGGTGGAGCTCGTCGTCGAGCCGGTCGAAGAGCCGGTGATCGCCGGCGTCGACCGCGCGCTGCTGGGCGTCGAGGTCGCCGCGCAGGCGCACGACGTCGTCCGGCCGGGCGCGTTCCGCGGCGAGGCGGACCGCGGCGCACTCGAGCGCCTCGCGAACGAACGCGGCGTCGCGCACGCCCTCGTCGGAGATCCGGGTGACGAGGGTGCCGACCTGGGGCACGACCTCGACCAGCCGCTCGTCCCGCAGCGCCGCGAGGACCTCACGGATCGGGGTGCGGCTGACGTCGAACTGGCCGGCGAGCTCGTTCTCCGACAGCTTGCGCCCGGGCGCGAACCGCGCGTCGAGGATCGCGTCGCGCAGCGCGGCGTAGACCCGGGTCCGGGCGGACCCGGCAGCGCGTTCTTCGGTCAGCAACGCCATTGAACACTAGTATGCAAGTCGCGATCCCGGGTCGTCAAGCGCGGAATCCCCACAACCCCCCGGAGGGACCGGTGACGCCGCCGCACGACGCGCCGACGGGTGATGACGGTCGGGATCGCCGGCGGTCCGACGGTCATGCGACCTCGGCTTCGGCGGCGCGCTCCAGCCGGACCCGCACATCGCCGACGACGGGGCCGCGGTGGCCGGGAAGGACGGTCAGCGGATCGAGCGCCGCCAGGCGCCGAAGGCTCTCGCGGGCCTGCTCCAGGTCGTGGTCGTAGGCCCGTACCGGCAGCGCCGGCTGCTGCGCTCGTCCCCACATGTCGGTGACGTAGAACGCGTCGCTGACGATCGCCGTGCGGTCCGACGCGCGCCACAGGCCGATCTGCCCGGGGGCGTGCCCGGCCAGGTCGATGACCTCGAAGTCACAGACGCGGTCACCGACCGCGACGGTCTCGTCGATCGTCACCGGGCCGCCGTCCCACACGAAGCGGTGCGTGAACGCGTGGAAGCTCCGCACCGCGGGTGGCAGGAGCTCCGGACGCCAGTACTCACGGCCCCCACGACCCTGGGCGTAGGGGACCGCGTCGGCGTGGCAGGCGATCGGGACGCCCGACCGGCGCAGCGCCGGCGCCCCGCCGCGGTGATCCGTGTCGCCGTGCCCGAGGACGACGCGGCGCAGCCCGCCGCGCTCGGCCGCCGCATCGAGGACCGCGTCCGCCATCCCCTTCTCACCGCTGTCGAACGCGACCACCCCGCCGTCGGGGTCGTCCAACAGGTAGACGTTCATCGCGCGGAACGACCCGCCGCGCAGGAGCGTCACGCCGTCGGCGACCTGCTCGGGCGGACCACAGGCGATGCGGCGGCCCAGGCCGTGCAGACGATCGGCGATGGGGGACGGCAGCGGGGTCACGGGCACCTCGGTCCCGCCGGGAACGGTCCGGGTCGGCGGGTCCGGCCCGATCCTCGCGCACCGCGGGTCGCGCGTCCAGTCCCGCGACGGGGCCACCGCCCCGGCGTCGATCCCCGCGTCCCGTGGTCGCATCGCCGCCGCCCGGTGCCCATCCCAAGGCGACCCTGCGCTCGCCGGTGGCGACTACCGGCGCCGGTCCGCCACGGCCCACACCACCACCGCGACGAGCGCGCTCAGGGTGAGGACCGAGCCCCATGCGCCGAGCACGTCGGAGACGACGTGGGACAGCGCGAACGCGGCGAGGAAGACGACGACGAGCGCGAGCGCGACCGGGAGCCCACGCGACGCACGCCAGCGCAGGCCGCACCAGAGCGCGCCGAGGAAGAGCACGAGACCGCCGAGCGGCCGGACGCCGGTGACGTCGGCGACCGCGAACCCGATGACGAGCGCCGCGGCGGCCACCGGCCAGGTGGCGGAGCGCAGGACTGAACCGGGATCGGCGGAGCGGGTCACCCCGCCAGCCTACGAACCCGGGCCGCCGAGCGACGGGCCCGTTCGGCGACGCCGCGTCGCCATCTCCACCCAGCGGCCGGCGCAGTCGTCGGAGCAGCAGAGCGTCGGATCCTCGGCCGGCAGCCCCGGCGGACGCACGCCGACCGACGCGTCGATCGGCACGCCGCAGACGGGGTCGACCACCGGTCGGCGGCCCGGGGTCCGGAAGAGCCCGAGCTCCTCGACCTCGACGGGCAGCCGCACCCCCTCGACCGAGACCGTCCCGACCGGCTTGGTCGTCGCCCACGGCGGGAGCACGATGTCGGACGACACCGCGACGAGCACCTGCCCGGCGGATGCCATGTCGCACAGGCGCGCAGCGAGGTTGATCGTCGAGCCGATGTAGTCGTCGCCCTCGAACATGATGACCTTGCCCCGGGCGATGCCACCCCGGACATCGAGCGGCGATGCGCCGGTCAGGTGGTGTCGGGCCTCCAGGACGCAGGCGGCGATCCCGCCCGCCTCGGCCGAGGACAGCATCACGCCGTCGCCCATCCACTTGGTGACGCGGACGCCGCGCCGCTCGGACGCGCGCCGGATGACCGACCGCGTCATCGCCAGGACCGACACGGCCTCCTCGTCGCCGTGCTCCTCCGTGTACGCCGTGAACCCCGAGAGGTCCAAGAAGGCGAAGCACCGGTCGACGCGCACGCTCAGACCGCCGACGGGGCCGGCGGGAACAGCCGGGCGGGTGGACGGGCGACGAGCACGCCCCATTCAATACACCACCCGTCCACGCACCCGCTGCGAGCCTGCTGGACGGCCGCGGAGGGCAGGCCCTCCCGGCCGGGGACCCACGACGCGGTCGCGCGGAACGCGCGCGTCCCCGGACGGCCGCGCGACGGGCGCACGGGGCACCGGCGGCATGCGACGCTACGCGGGTGCGCCCCCTCCGTCCGCACCCGCCCGCGATGACGGGGCCGCCCCCGGTCGGCCCCGCTCCCCGGCGGTCCCGGCCACGGAGCACGATCCGCGTCGTCCGGTCGCCGCGGCCCCTGATCGGGACGGTGCTCACCGCCGCCGTCCTGCTCCTGGCGCTCGTCTCCGCGACGACCGCGAACGCCCGCACGGCGTCGCCCCGGATCGTCGGCGGCTCGCCCGTGACGATCACGGACGTCCCGTTCCAGGTCGCGCTGTGGGACCCGGCCGCGCTCGGCGCCGGCACGACCCCGTGGGACGGCCAGTTCTGCGGTGGCGCGATCGTCGCGCCGACGAAGATCGTCACCGCCGCGCACTGCGTCACGACCGGCGGGTCGACGGTCGCCCCCTCGACGATCCGGGTCCTCGCCGGAACGTCCCGCCTCCGTGGGCCGGATGGCCCGGCCGATCCGCCGACCGCACGAGACCTCGCCGTCGCATCGATCGCGGTCTACCCGTCGTACGGCCCCTCCACCAACGACGGCGACGCCGCGGTCATCACGACCGCCGGGCCGGTGTACGACGCCGCCACGCCGTCGGGGGCGGTGGCCCCGATCACGCTGCTGGACCCGTCGCAGGAGACGGCCGCGGCGAGCCCCGACCGGTCGTCGCCGGTGCGGATCAGCGGGTGGGGCGACCTGAGCGCCGGTGCGCCCCCGGGGTCGCCGGACTTCCGGCCCGCCGATCTGCACGCCGCCACCACCCACCTGTACTCCACCCTCATCTGCGCGACCACCTACCTGCTGCGCGGCGAGGCGATCACCGATCGGATGGTCTGCGCCGGCGAGCCGGGCGGCGGGATCGACAGCTGCCAGGGCGACAGCGGCGGGCCGATGACCGCCGGCGTGTCCGGTACGCCACGGCTGGCGGGGATCGTGAGCTTCGGCGTCGGCTGCGCCGGGGCGCTGGCCCCGGGCGTCTACACCCGGTTGGCCCACCGTGGGATCTCCGACTGGGTGCGCGCGACCGCAGGCCTTCCGGCGGCCGGCGCCCCCGCGCCGGCTCCCGCCCCGACACCGGACCCCATCCCGGTCCCGACGCCGCCGGCAACCCCGGCCACCGAGCCGGCCGACACCGCACGCCCGACGATGCAGCGACCGCGCCGGACGTGCACGCGCACCCGGTGCCGGATCCTGGCGAAGGTCGAGGATCCGCGGCCCACCAGCGGCATCCGTCGCGTCGAGGTCACGATGCGCTGGACGACCCGCCGGCGCTGCGTCCGCAACGACCGCCGCACGACCTGCGCCCGCAAGCACGTCCGTCGCCTGAAGGCCAAGGCCCGCGCCGGTGGCCGCTGGCGCGTCACGACGCCCCGTCTGGGCGACCGCCGGTACCGCCTGACGATGCGCGCCGTCGACCGCGCCGGGCACCGTCAGCGCAAGGCGCGGATCCTGCACGTCCGCCCGCGCCGCGGCTGATCCGCGCACGCCCCGGACACCCGGGGCGGTGATCCGCCGCGCGACTCGCGGCCGGCCTGCGGCGTGCCGGCCGGGCCGCCGGTCGCGTCAGGCGCCGGCGGCGTCGATGAACGCGTGGTCGTTGAACGTCTGGAGCGCCAGTCCGCGCGGCCCGCTCGCGAGCGTGGTGACGGCGCCGTGGGCCATCACGCGGTTGAGGCTCAGCCAGCCGTCCGCGCCAAGGCCCAGGACGCCGGCGCAGACCGCGCTGATCGTGCCCGCCGACGACACGACGACCGTCGTCGCGTCCGGCGGGCGGTCGGCGATCAGCGCGTCGATCGCCCGGCGCACACGGATCGAGTACTCCCGGAACGGCTCGCGGTAGTCACCGTCGTGACGGCCTTCGGTCCAGCGTCGCAGCGCCTCGTCCAGGGTCTCCTGGAAGGCCTCTCCCGGCCGCAGCGTCTGGGCCATCTCGGCCGCGAGCACCGTCTGGCTGCGGTACCGGGACCGCAGCCGGGCGAGCAGATCGCGGTGGTCGTACTCGTCCCAGCGGGTGTCGAGCCGCATCGGTGGCTGACCGGGATACGTCGACGCCGTGTCCACGATCTCGGCGTCCGGGCCCCGCTCCGCGCGGGTGATGCCGTCCACCGCACGCGCCGCGGACTCCACGGTGCGTCCGGCCGCATCGACCGCCGCGTCGACCGTGCGTCCTGCGGTCTCGACCGCCCGTCCGGCCGCGTCGACGGTTCGTCCCGCGGCGTCGGTCGCCCGCTCCGCCGCCCGCTCGGCGATGTCCATCGCGGTGCCGACGCCGGGCGTCAACCGCAGGATCCGCCGCGACACCCGGCCGGGGGTCAGGCCCTCGACCCGCTCGTTGCGGGCACGGGCCTCGGCCGCGAAATCGCGGTGCGCGTACTTGCGGCTGCGCCCGCCCCGCCCCTCGGGCGTCGCGTCGTCGCCGGCCTTGCGCGGCACCGTCCGCAGCGGGGCGTTGCGGCGGCGGCGGTCGTCGGCCGCGTTGCGTGCCTCCGCGTAGGCGCGGGCGAGCACGTCCGCCGACTGGCGCTGGCGGCGCATCCCGCCGTGGACGACCAGTCCGACGTCGAGGCCGCGCCGGTGCAGCTCGACACCGACCGCGCGCAGCTGCCGGCCGCCGTTGACCGACAGCCGGTCGACGTCCCCGACCCCGAGGGACGCCTGGCCGTGACGCACGAGCAGGTTGAATCCCAACACCGCACAGCCTGCACCATGGGGACCGCTCCGCGGAAGGATCGCGTGCGAGAGATCGACGGGCCGGGGTCCCGCGGGCCGGGTGTCGGGCGGTCGGCGGGACGCGCAGCCGCGCGGGCGGCCCTTCCCGACGTCCCGATCGGGCCACTAGGCTGACGGCGTGTCGCTGCCGCTGAGCCCGCCGTTCGCCCCGCAGCTCGCCAAGACCCGCACCGCGCTGCCCGACGGTCCCGGCTGGGTGTTCGAGCCCAAGTGGGACGGGTTCCGTGCGGTCGCGTTCGTCGACGGCGATGCGCTCACGCTGCTGTCGCGCGGCGGCAAGGACCTGGTGCGGTACTTCCCCGAGGTGCGGTTGCCGCCGGGCCGCTACGTGCTCGACGGTGAGCTCGTCGTCGATGCCGACGCGGCCGTGCGGGCCGCCGCGGACCGTGCCGACGGTCCCGGATCGACGGACGAGGTCGACTTCGACGCGTTGAGCCAGCGGATTCATCCGGCGCAGTCGCGGATCGACCGGTTGTCGGTCGAGCTCCCGGCACGGTACGTCGCGTTCGACCTGCTCGCCGAGGACGACGAGGTCCTGCTGGAGCGCCCGTTGCACGAGCGTCGGGCCGCGCTCGAGGCGCTGCTGGAGCGGCTGGACACCGACGCCGCCACGATCGCGCTGACCCCGCAGGTGAGCGACCCGGCCGACGCCCAGCGGTGGCTGCAGGAGATCGAGGGCGTGGTCGCCAAGGAGACCGACGCGCCGTACGAGCCGGGTGCGCGCCGCGGGATGGCGAAGATCAAGCGCCGCCGCACGACCGACTGCGTCGTCATCGGCTGGCGCGAGGGCAAGCAGGCCGGCACCGTCGGGTCGCTCATCCTCGGCCTGTACGCGCCCGACGGTGAGCTGCACCACGTCGGACACACCTCGGGGCTGAAGGCGGCCGAGAAGCGCGAGTGGGCGGAGGAGCTGGCCCCGCTGGCGACCGGCGCCACGGGTGGCGGCGAGCCGAGCCGCTGGCGCAGCGCATCCGACGCGGCCTGGACCGCCGTCCGGCCCGAGCTCGTCATCGAGGTGAGCTACGACCAGGTCACCGCCGGCCGGATCCGCCACGGCGCCCGCCTGGAGCGTCGCCGCGACGACAAGGCCGCGACCGAGTGCACGCTGGACCAGTTGGACCCGACGCCCTGACGAAGACCCGGCGGGTTCAGCCGTCGCGGTCCTTGGCCCGGCTGGGCTGGACGCGCTTGGGCTCGCCGGCGCGCTTGGCGTAGTGCGGCGGCCAGGGGGCATCCCCCAGGCCGCGCTCCTCCTCGTCCTCGCGCGACAGCGCCAGCAGCGACTCCAGCGACCCGGGCGCGTCGTGCATCCCGGCGTGCGGATCGCCCCGCTCGGCGACGATCGCCGGCACCGTGTCGACGCGAAAGGCCTCCATCTCCGCGTCGGGCACGTCCGCCCATCGCAGCGGCATCGACACGGTGGCGGCCGGCCGGGGCCGGACCGAGAACGCCGACGCCACCGTCCGGTCGCGGGCGTTCTGGTTGTAGTCGAGGAAGACGCCGTGGCGCTCCTCCTTCCACCAGCTCGTGGTCGCCAGGTCGGGGGCGCGTCGCTCGACGGCCCGCGCCAGCGCGATCGCCGCCCGGCGGACCTCGTCGAACGTCCACTCCGGACGGATCGGCACGGTCACGTGGATCCCGCGCGATCCCGACGTCTTGGGCCACCCGGTCAGCGCGTGCTCCCCCAGCACGTCCCGGACGACGAGCGCGGTGCGACGGACCTCGTCCCAGCCGACGTCGGGCTCGGGATCCAGGTCCACGCGCAGCTCGTCGGGCCGGTCCAGCTCCGGCCGGCGGACCGGCCACGGGTTGAGGTCGACGACGTTCATCTGCACCGCCCAGACCAGGTGGGCGGCGTCGTGGATCACCAGCTCGCGGGCGGTCCGGCCGCTGGGGAAGGTCACCTCGGCGCTCTCCAGCCAGTCCGGGGCCGAGTCGGGGATCCGCTTCTGGAAGAACGGCGGCGCGTCGATGCCCTTGGGGAAGCGCTTGAGCGCACCGGGCCGGTCGCGCAGCCCGCCGAGCGCCCCACCGGTCGCCGGCCCTCCGTCCGGACCGGGCAGCGCCGCCACGGCCAGGTAGTACTCGACGAGGTCGAGCTTGGTGATCGCCGACGCCGGCCCCCGCCCGTCGTCGCGATCCGCCCGGGCCGGGAAGACGACCTTGCCGGGGCTCGACAACCGGACGTCGCGTCCGGCCGCCTCGATCGTCGTGGCGTCGCGGGCCATGAGCGGGAGCCTGCCATGGTCCCGGCCCCGGGGGAAGGGCGGTGGCTCACGCCGACGCGCCCGGACCGCGAGCCACCCCCGGGCGCCGTGTCCTACAGTCGCTCGCGCCATGCTCCGGGGACCATCACTCGCCGCGATCGTCGTCACCGCACTGACGGCCCTGCTGGTCGCCCCGCCCGGTGCCGCGGCGCACGGCCTGGTGGGCGACACCGATCTGCCGGTGCCCCAGTGGCTCTTCGCGTGGGCGGCCGCGATCGTCCTGGTGGCGTCGTTCCTCGCGCTCGGGGCCCTGTGGTCGAGCCCGCGCCTACAGCGCGACGACGCGCGACGCGAGTGGCGGATCCCCGTTGCCGTCCAGGTCGTCTGTGGACTCGTCGGGGTGGCGTTCTTCGCGTTCGTGGTGGTCGCCGCCCTGGCGGGCACGACCGAGCCGACGCGCAACCTCGCCCCCACGGCGATCTACGTCGTGTTCTGGGTCGTGATCGCGTTGGCGAGCGCCGCGTTCGGCGACCTGTTCGCGCTCTTCTCGCCGTGGCGGTCGATCGGCCGGGCCGCCGAGGCGCTCGGGCTGCGCCGGGTCCTGGCCGCGCGCGAGTACCCGGCGCGGCTGGGTCAATGGCCGGCGGCGCTGACGATCCTCGCCTTCGGCTGGCTGGAGCTCGTCGCCGTCGACGGCGAGAGCCCGCGACTGCTCGGCGTGCTGGCGCTGCTGTACCTGGCTCTACAGCTCGGCGGGCAGGCGCTGTGGGGCAGCCGCGAGTGGAGCCGCAACGGCGACGGGTTCGGGGCGCTCTTCGCGCTCTTCGGGCGGCTCTCGCCCCTGGACTGGGACACCGACCGCGTGCGTCTGCGGCGCCGTCCCAGCGGTCTGTCGACGCTCGCCCCGACCGCCGGCACCGTCGCCCTGCTCTGCGTGAGCCTCGGCGTGACGACCTTCGACGGCATCTCCGGCGGCCCGGTGTGGGGATCGACGGGCCGCGCGCTCGCCGAGGACCTCATCGGCGGGGGGATGGGCGCGTCGCTCGCCCACCAGCTCGTCGGCACCCTCGGCATCCTCCTCTCGATCGGGCTCGTCGTCGCGGTCTACCAGCTCGGCGTGCGCGGGATGACGACCATCGGCCGCGGCCGGACACGCGAGGAGCTGTCGCGATCGTTCGTGCACTCGCTCGTGCCGATCGCGCTGGCCTACGTGCTGGCCCACTACTTCTCGCTCGTCGCATTCCAGGGCCAGGCGCTGCCGGCGCTGCTCTCGGACCCACTCGGCGACGGCGCCGATCTGCTCGGCACCGCCGACTGGACCGTGGACCGGGCCGCGATCTCCCCCGAGGCCATCTGGTACGTGCAGACGGTGACGCTGATCGCCGGCCACGTCGCCGGCCTGGCCCTGGCCCACGATCGCGCCCTGGCGATCTTCCGCAAGCCGCGCGCGGTGCTGCGCTCCCAGTACTGGATGCTCGCGGTGATGGTGGGGTTCACGAGCGTCGGGCTCTGGCTGCTGTCGTCGGTCGGCACCTGATCCGGAGAGGGGGAGCGTGGGCCGCCCCACGCTCGCCGAACAACCTAAAGCCGTCGCTTATCCGAGTCTCAGGGGACGGAGAACCGGGCGCCGTAGTGTCGACGCCACCGTCGCGGTCCTCCCCCGCCGGACGGCCCCTTCCCCACGATGAGCATCCGCCTCAAGGCCACCGCCCTCCTCGCCACCGGCGCCATCGCCGGCGGTGCCGCCACGGCGATCGCGTCCGGTGGCGACACCACTGGTCGCCGCACCTCGTCGTCCACCACCCCCGCCGCCGGCCACGGCTACGGCGTGCCTGCCGGGCAGGCCCTCCCGCGCGGCGCCCACCGGGACCGGCGCCGCGGCCCCGCCACATCGGGGCTCGCCGACCGCCTGGGCATCACGCAGGAGAAGCTGGACGCCGCCCTCGCGGCGATCGCCGACGAACGTCCGGCGCGCCCCGCCCCCGCAGACCGGCGCGACGAGGCGCTCGACGAGATGGCCAAGGCGATCGGCGTCTCGACCGACGATCTGCGGACCGCCCTCCAGGCGCTGCGGCGCAGCGTCGACCGCCCCGCGCGCCAGGGACGGGCGCACCGTCGCCCCCACCCCGGCGGCACCGGCGATCGCCGCGCCCGGCCACATCGCCGCGGCGACGAGTCCTCGGCCCGCCCCACCGAGGCGGAGCGCAAGAAGGGCCGCGAGGAGTTCGCCGCAGCGCTGGCCAAGCGCCTGAAGGTCGACGTCGACCGCGTGACCACCGCGCTCAAGGAGCGCCACGAGGCCGCAGACATCGAGCGCAACCGCCTGCGACGCGAGATGCGCGAGGCGCGCGAGGCCTTCGCCGGCAAGCTCGCCGACGAGCTCGCCCTGCCGGAGAGCAAGGTCGCCGCGGCCCTCGACGCCGAGCGCCCCAAGCGCGAGCGCGGCGCCCGCCCGCCGCACCACCGCTCGCCCGCGCGGGGCTGAGCGGCGCCGGCCGCCGCAGGCCCGGCGGCGCCTGGCGGCGCGTCAGCCGCGTACGGGCGGCGCGTCCTGCAGTGCGCGAATGCCGGCCGCGACGAAGATCAGCGCCCGGTCGAGCAACGCCACGGCGTCGACGCGCGAGCGTCCGCCCAGACACTCGTCGGCGTCGTGGTCGTGCTCCACGCGGCCGAGCACCTCGAGGACCGCGAACGTCGCGGCGGCCGCCATCTGCGGCTCCAGGTCGTCGACCGACGCGCCGAGGTCGTCGGCGATGGCGGACGCGACGACCTGCTGGGCACGGGCCTTGTGGTGCTGCTCGTAGGCGAAGAGCATCTCGTCGGCCGCGACGATCCGGCGCCGGACGCGCCCTTCGTCGTCGTGCCCCTCCCATCCGGGCGACTCGGCCGCGATCCAGGCCCGGAGCGCATCGGCGGCGGTCTCGCCCGCGACGCGCTCGTCGAGACGCGCCGCCAGCCGGCCGAAGGTCTCCTCGGTGTCGGGGAAGACCAGGTCCTCCTTCGCCGGGAAGTAGGACGACACCGTGCGGGGAGACACCCCTGCGGCAGCGGCGATCTCGGGGATCGTGGTTGCGTGGAACCCCTGGCGATCGAAGAGCCCCAAGGCGGCCGCGAGGATCGTCTCGCGGGTCTGGAGCTTCTTGCGCTCGCGGTGGTTCATGCCACTCAGCCTAGCCCGTAACCGAGTCATCTGCATGGGCTGCAGGAATACGGACGCCGTAAATCTGCATGCGTTGCAGTCTGGTGGGGATTCCGCTACCGTTCCGCCCCGCTCCGACCGCAGACGTCTCCCTGCCCGTCGCGGTCGCATCCCCTCCCCACCGCCGGAGCCCCCATGTCCGATCTCCTGGCCCGCCTGGCGCGGACCATCACCCACCACTGGAAGCGCAGCCTGCTCGCGGCGATCGCCGTGATCGTGCTGCTCGGCATCGCCGCCGGGGCCGGCGGGAAGGCCGCCGACGACTTCACCGTTCCCGGTGCCGAGTCGCAGACCGCCGTCGACCTGTTCAAGGCCCACTCGCCCGCGTTCGCCGGAGCGGACTCGACGATCGTCTTCCACGCCAAGGAGGGCAAGGTCACCGACGAGGCCAACCGGACCGCGATCGAGGGCGCCCTGGCCAAGGTCAAGGGCCTGAACCACATCGTCGAGGTGCCCGACCCGTTCGCCGAGGGCGGATCGGTGTCCGCCGACAAGACGATCGCGGCTGTCGACGTGCGCTACGACCTCGAGCCGACCGACCTGGAGAAGGAGGACGGAGAGCACCTCGAGGAGGCGGCGCGAACCGCCGAGCAGGGGGGCGATCTGGAGGTCTCGCTGCGCGGCATCGTCATCGACCTGGCGTCCGAGCAGTCCGCGCCGGTGGGTGAGCTCGTCGGCGTCGCCATCGCGCTCGTGCTCCTGACGCTGCTCTTCAGGTCCGGGGCGGCGATGGGGGCCACGCTGCTCGGGGCGCTGCTCGGCGTGATGATCGGCCAGATCCTGCTGGCCGCGCTCGCCAAGCCGCTCGGGCTGCCCGAGTTCGCCACGACGATCGCGATCATGCTCGGGCTCGGCGCGGGCATCGACTACTCGCTCCTCATCATCGGCAGGTACCGCGAGCAGGCGGCAGCGGGCGACAGCGTGCGCGACGCTGCGGCCAAGGCCGCGGCGACCGCCGGCTCGTCGGTCGTGGCCGCCGGCCTGATCGTCATGGTCGCGATCGCGGGCCTGCTCGTCATCGGCATCCCGATGATCGGCAAGATGGGCATCGGTGCGGCGATCGGCGTGGCCGCCGTCGTCGTGTCGGCGCTGACGATCCTGCCGATCTTCATCGGCGCGTTCGCCAAGCGCCTCAAGCCGAGGAAGGCCGCCCACGTGCAGCCGTCCGCGGGCTTCGCCCGCTGGGGTGAGCGGGTCACCCGCCGCCCGTGGCTGGCGATCGGGGCCGGCGTCGCGATCCTCCTGATCTTCGCCGCACCGATGGCCCACATGCGCCTCGGTCAGCCCGACGACGGCAACCAGCCGGAGGGCAAGACCCAGCGCATCGCGTACGACCTGCAGACCCAGGCGTTCGGGGCCGGGCTCAACGGTCCGTTCCTGCTCGCCGTCGACATCCCCAAGGGCGACGCCGGCAACGACGCGACCCTGACGAAGCTCCAGCAGGCGGTCGCGGCGACCCCCGGCATCACCCGGGTCGCGCCCGCCGAGGTCAGCGACGACGGCGAGATGGCGACGATCTTCGCCGTGCCGGACACCGCCCCGCAGGACGAGAAGACCACCGATCTCCTCCAGACGCTCCGGGGCGAGGTGATCCCTCAGGCGACGGAGGGCACGCCGCTCAAGGTCTACGTCGGCGGCAACACCGCCGGCTTCCAGGACTTCTCGGACAAGGTCTCCGACGGGCTGCCGCTGTTCATCGCGGTGGTGATCGGCCTGTCGGTGCTGCTGCTGATGGCCGCGTTCCGGTCGTTCTGGATCCCGATCGTCTCGGCCGGGTTCAACCTGCTGTCGATCGGGGCGGCCTACGGCGTGGTCACCGCGGTGTTCCAGGACGGCGTGGGCGCGAGCCTCATCGGAGCCGACAGCGGCATCCCGATCGTGTCGTTCATCCCGGTGATGCTCTTCGCGATCCTGTTCGGGCTGAGCATGGACTACAACGTCTTCCTGCTCAGCCGGATCCACGAGGCGTACAAGGAAGGCGACGGCCCGAGGGAGAGCGTCATCAACGGCCTGGCCCGGATCGCCAAGGTCGTGCTCTTCGCCGGTCTGATCATGGCCTCGGTGTTCCTGGCGTTCGTCACGACCGACGACACGATCTCGAAGATGTTCGGCGTCGGCCTCGGCATGGCGATCCTCATCGACGTGCTGATCGTCCGGCTCCTCATCGCCCCGGCCGTGGTGGTGCTGCTGGGCGACAAGGCCTGGTGGCTGCCGAAGTGGCTGGACCGGATCCTGCCGAACGTGTCGCTCGAAGGGCACCTGGTCGAGAACCGCGACGCCAAGGGCGAGGCCCTGATCGACCCGCCCCCGGGGGACATCGCGGCCGAGCCGGCGCCCACCGAGGCCTGACCGACGACCGACACGATCCCGGCCCTGCCCCCGAGCTCCACCGGACCCGTCGACGCGCTCCTGGCGTCGACGGGCCCGGTCGTTCCGACGGCCGGTGGCCCGCCGGCCGCGGCGCCCGCCGGGAACCCGACGCCGGGCCGCGGCTGATCCACCGATGGCGCGTCGTTCCGATCGCCGCGGACGCGGTGGCCGTCCTGCGCCCGTGCGCGTCGACTCCGGCGTCGGTGCGTTGGAGCTCCTGCCCGACGCCGGCCGCGGCGGCGGGCGGACCCTGCTCATCGACGGGCTCACCCACGGGTACGTCGACCTCGACGACCCGGCCCACCTGGAGATCGACTACGTGGCCCGGATCGGCGCGGCGCTCGAGGTCCTCCTCCCCCGCGGCGCGGCGGCCGATGTCCTGCACCTCGGGGGCGGCGCGTTCAGCCTGCCGCGGTTCGTCGCCTCGACGCGCCCCCAGGTCGACCAGACGGTCGTCGAGCGCTCGACCGCGGTCGTCCGCCTCGCCGAGCGCCACCTGCGCCTGCGTCGCGGACCGCGGTTGCGCGTGGTCATCGGCGACGCCACCGCGTGCGTCGCGCGGATTCCGGACCGGTCGGTCGATCTGGTGATCGGCGACGCGTTCGTCGGCACCGAGACGCCGCCCGCGATGGCGACCGCGGCGTTCGCGGCCGACGTCCGGCGCGTCCTGCGGCCCGGCGGGCGCTACCTCTGGAACGTCGTCGATCAGCCGCCCTGGCCGTTCGTGGCCGAGCAGGGCCGCATCCTGGGACGCACCTTCGGTCACGTCCTCGCGTTCGGCGGCCGCGAGGTGACGCGCGGCCGCCATGCGGGCAACCTGCTCTTCCTCGCGTCGGACGCCGCCCTGCCCCACGAGCGGCTCGCCCGCGGCCTGGCCGGCGGAGCGCACCCCGCCGAGGTCGTCACCGCCGACCGGCTGCCCGGCTGACCGCGGAAGGAGCGGGCGGCCGGCCGATCCGTGGCGGATTCGCCCCGCCCCTCGGGGCCGGCTCGCCACGGGTCCGGGTGGCGGGGCGCCGGGCCGAAGGATCAGGCGGCCGGGGCGGTGATCTCGCGCTTGAGGATCTTGCCGGTCGGGCCCTTGGGCAGCTCGTCGACGATCCACACCTTGCGCGGGTACTTGTAGGCGGCGACCTTCTCCTTGACGAACGCCCGAAGCTCGTCGGCCGTGGCGGTCTGGCCGGCCTTCAGGGCCACGCACGCGCCGACCTCCTCGCCGTGGACGTCGTCGGGGATGCCGACCACCGCGACCTCCTGGACGGCCGGGTGCTCGTAGAGGACCTCCTCGACCTCGCGCGGGTACACGTTGTAGCCCCCGCGGATGATCAGGTCCTTCTTGCGGTCGACGATGAAGTAGAAGCCGTCCTCGTCGCGCCGGCCGATGTCACCGCTCTTGAACCACCCCTCGGCGTCGATCGCCTCCGCCGTGGCGTCGGGCCGGTTCCAGTAGCCCTTCATGATGTTCGGGCCCTTGATCTGGATCTCGCCGAGCTCGCCGTCGGGCTGGACGGTGCCGTCCTCGGCGACGACCCGCATCTCGACGCCCTCGATCGGCGTCCCGATCGAGCCGGGCTTGGTGCCGACGTCGAGCTGGTTGAACGACGCCACCGGCGAGGTCTCCGACAGGCCGTAGCCCTCGAGGATCTTGGACCCGAACGTCTTCTCGAACGCGCTGAGCACCTCGATCGGCAGGGAAGCCCCGCCCGAGCCGGCGAGCCGCAGCGACGACACGTCGGTCTTGGCCGCGTCGGGGTGGTTGACGAGCCCGACGTACATCGTCGGCACCCCGAGCAGGACGTTGACCTTGTCGCGCGCGATGATCTCGAGCGCCTGGCCCGCGTCGAACCGCGGCAGCAGCGTCACCGTCGCCCCGACCGCCACCGCCGTGTTCAGCGCGCAGGTCTGGCCGAAGGAGTGGAAGAACGGGAGTCCGCCGAAGATCACGTCGCCCGGCTCGGGCGAGAAGAGCCCGATCGAGGCCCGGACGTTGCTGCCGATGTTGTCGTGGGTGAGCTCGGCCCCCTTCGGCTGGCCGGTCGTCCCCGACGTGTACAGCAGGACGGCCGTGTCGTCGCCGTCTCGGTGTGCGACCTCCTCGACCGGATCCGTCTCGGCGACGCGCTTGGCGTTCGCCTCCGGCTCGATGTCGACGTACGTCACGCCGGCGTCCCGCGCGCCGCCCGCGGCCGACTCGCGACAGCCGTGCCAGGCCAGGAGGACCATCGCCCCGGAGTCCTCGAGGTAGTACTAGACCTCGCGTCGGGAGAGCAGCGGGTTCATCGGCACCACGACCGCGCCGAGCCGCAGCGCACCGTAGTACGCGAGCGGGAAGTGCGGCACGTTGGGCAGGAGGATCGCGAAGTGTTTGACGGGGCGGACGCCGAG
>JBFWKS010000045.1:0-18650 GCA_050252545.1 Solirubrobacteraceae bacterium | reverse complement strand
TCGGTGAGCTCGACGTTGCGCGACGCCTGCTCCAGCGGGAGCGTGTCGCCGCCGGCGAGGGTCCGCCGGCTGTCGCCCGGGACGAGGTCCAGGTAGGTGGCGCCGAGGATCGACGCGGGGCGCACCTTGGCGGTGGTGTCGACCGGGATCTCCGGCGCGTCCATGTCGAGCTTGATGTCGAGCATGGCCGACGGCGCATCGTCGTCCTCGCCGGGGATCGGCTCGATCCCGACGATCTGACCGACGCGCACGCCGGCGATCCGCACCTGGTTGTTGACGACCATGCGGTTGGCGTCCGGCACGGCGACGCGCACCTCGCGGTAGTTGCGTCCCGGCACGCCGTCGTTGGCGGTGTACGACACGTACACGACGAACAGCAGGCCGACGATCGCCACGATGCCGATCAGCGGGAACCAGCGGGATGCGTCCTTGCGACGGCGGGTGGGGCTCGAGGCGCTCACTTGGACAGCCTCTCGGCGACGGTGCGCAGGCCGTCCTGGACGACCTTCGGCAGATCGGCGACCGACACGGGAGCGGCCGGCCCGGCGGCCTTGGACGCCCGCGAGCGGACGCCGGCGCGACGCGACTGCGCGACCGCGGGATCGTTCTCGTGGTGCTCGGTCGAGTACGACCCGCTCCACGTGGGGTCGTTGATCGGGATTCGGCCCTGCTCTGGTGCCCGGAAGTTGTGGCTGCAGCCCGGCAGGTCGCGGTTGACGAAGCACTGCAGCGGCAGGCCCAGGCCGATCGGGACCATGTGCGACGTCTTGTCGTACGGGCCCGACACGGTCGACAGCGTGTAGAGGAAGTTCGAGAGCTGCTCGACGCCGCCGGTGTCGCGGAGGCTGACGAGCAGATCGTTGGCGAGCTTCACCGGCGTCCGCGCGTCATCGGTGAACTTCGCCAGCTGACGGACGACCGGGCGGGTCGGCACGATCGCCTTGCGCACCACGCGGCCCGCCGACTCGAGGGCGCGGACCGCCGGGATGCCGTCCTTGGACAGGCCACGCAGCACGGTGTTGAGTCGTCCCAGGCCGGGGGCGGACTTCTGGAGCGCCGCGACGGTCGGTGTCAGACGATCACCGACGGCGTCGAGGCTGGTCAGCGACTGCCGGGCCTGCACGAGCAGCGGCGAGAGCTCCTCCAGCGACTGCTTGATCCCGGGGCGGTGCGCCTCGGTGGTGCGGACGACGTCGCCGGCGGACGCGACGAACCGGCGCAGATCACGGTCGTGCTCGGCCAGCTCACCGAGCACCGCGTCGGTGTCGCGCACCGCGGCGCGGATCTGCCGGCGTTGACCGTTCAGCACGCTCAGCAGCCGGCGGGTCTGCTCGAGCGCGGGGTTGGCGCGGCGCAGCATCGCGTTGATGTCGGCGGAGTGACGGCCGGACGCCGACACGCCGAGCTCGGTGAGGATCACCCGGATCCGCTCGCTGACCGGCAGCGAGAACGTGTCGACGACCTGCTGGAGCTGCACCGACACCTCGGTGCGGGCCACGGGAACGGTGGGCAGGCCGTCCCGCTCGCGCAGCTCGGCCTTGCCAGGGCTGCCCGGATCGCACTGGACGAAGCTCTCGCTGATGAACCCCTCGGGGAGGATCTTGCAGCTGGCGTCGTCGTGGAACGGCCCGAACCGCGATTCGATCCGCACCTCCATCCGGGCCTTGCGGTCTCCGGTCAGGCGCACCTTCTCGATCGTGCCGACGCGGGCACCGGCGATCTTGACGAGCTGGCCGGGGACCATGCCACGGCCGGTGTCGAAGACCACCGCCATCCGGTAGTGGTCGTCCTGGGATCCGCGCGTGGCGAGGACGACGACCACGCCGACGATCAGCGCCGCCAGGGCGAACAGGCGCAGGCCACGCATCAGCGGGACCCCTTCGGGCTCGGGCTCGTCACGACGTCCGGCTCCGGCTTGAGCGAACGGCGGTCGCCGTCGCAGTCGCTGAAGGTGCGGCAGAACGCGTCGGGATTGTTGACCTGCGAGGACATGCTCTGCGTCGGATCGCAGATGCCCTCCTTCGGGTACCACGGGTTGGACCCGTCGGGCGCGGGCGGCGCGTTGCCGCCGGGGCAGCGGTTGCCCTGGCGGGTCGCAGCGTTGATGAGCCCGGGCAGGAAGTCGTCGCCGCCGGTCAGAGCGCCGAGCAGCGGCGACAGCGCGCCACCGAGGGCGGTCTGGACCGTCTGGACGAACTCCATCTTCAGGTAGTGACCGTGCACGTTGTACTGGCCGGTGCCGATCGAGATCAGGCCGTTGACGACGCCAAGGATCAGGTCGGAGCCGTAGAACCGCAGGCCCTCGAGCATCGGCATCGCGACCTTGAGCCCGTCGGCCACGTCGCGGACGCCGCGGACGAGCGGCTCCTCGAGCGCCGGCACACGGCCCAGCGCGACCTTGAGGTCCGGGACGAGCGCGTCGAGCTTGACGGCGGCCTTGTCGGTCCGCTTCAGCGCGACCGGCAGGCGGTGCAGCAGCAACCGCAGCTGGGCCTGTGGCTCGGGGACGGCGCGCAGGGTGGGGCGCAGGTCGTCGATCGTCGTGGCGGCGCTGCGGAGCGTGCCGCCGGCCTGCTTCAGCACCGAGGGTGCACGGTTCAGCACGTCGGACAGCGCGTCGGTCTCCCCTGCGACGGTCTCGAGCGTGTCGGCGGTCTTGTCGACGGCGGTCTCCAGCTGGGTACGGCGGGACGCGACGGCCTTGGCGGCCGTCGAGCCGTCCTTGACGAGCTGCTGGATCGCGCGCTGGTCGGTGGCGAGGTCCTTCACGAGTCCGGCGACCGACTCGACGGCCGGGTCGAGCTCGGCGAGCATGCGGTTGAAGTCCTCACCGGAGGATCCCGCGTAGACCTGGGCACCGTGCTCGATCAGCCGCGCGAGCTGCTTGCGGGTGGCCGGGTCGAACGCGTTGAGGATCGCGTCGAGATCGACGATGCCGGCGGTGTCCTTCGGCGAGAGGACGGCGCCGTCGGCGAGCTCGGGCGCGTCTGACGGGCCGGGGCCGATGTCGATGAACCGGTTGGTGATCGTCGCCTGCCCGACGGAGCGGATGCTGGCGCGGGTGCCCTTGCGCAGCGGGGCGAAGCGGTCGTCGGTGATCCGCATCCGCACGTCCGCCAAGCCACCCTCGGCGATCGAGATCTCCTCGATCTGGCCGATCTGGACCCCGGCCACCTCGACCCGCGCGCCGGTCACCAGCTGACCGGCGTTGGCGAACTGTGCGTGCAGGGTGTAGTTGGCGTCGCCGGAGCGCAGGACGGTGGCCCAGACGAGCAGGGCGGCGGCCGTGACGAGCAGGACCGGAACCAAGCGTCCGAGGCCTGCCGTGCGGCGGCGGATGACCGGGGAATCGCTCATGTTCAGCCGCCGATCGGGTGGATGGTGGCCCGCCCGGGGCCCGAATGGACCTGGGTGGCGCGATGCACGATGCGCATCGGTCAGCCGCCGATCGGGAGTCGTGGGACGCCGCCCCAGAAGAGCTGGCTGCCGACGATGCCGATGAAGTGGATGCCGATGAGGTTCACGATCATCGCGCGGGCGGTCGCGGTGCCGACCTCGACCGGTCCACCGCGCACGCGGTAGCCGTAGTAGCAGCCGACGAGCACGACGAACGTCGCCATCGCCATGCCCTTGATGCCGGAGAAGAGGTAGTCCTGCGGCGACTGGAACTTCCAGAACAACTCGAAGTACCCGCCGGCCGAGACCTGGCCGAGCTGGACGACGACCGAGATGTAGGACCCCAGGTAACAGACGACGATGGCCGTGGCGTAGATGAACGGCAGCACCAGCCACGTGCCCAGGAGCCGGGTCGAGCACAGGAACACGATCGAGTCCATGCCCATCACGTCGAGGGCGTCGACCTCGTCGGTGATCTGCATCGTCCCGATCTCGGCCACGAACCCGGTCGAGACCTTGGCGGCCATCATGTACCCGAACGCGTACGGGCCGATCTCGCGCAGGTCCGCGATCGCCGAGAACGCCCCGGCGACCGACGGGGCACCGATCTGCTGGGCGGCGTAGGAGCCCTGGATCCCGATCACCAGGCCGAGGGCGAAGACCATCCCCAGGACGATCAGGACCGAACCGGTGACGAGGATGCCCGCCTGGCGGAGCGCCTCGTTGCGGTAGAGCAGCGCCTTGCGACTGAACGAGCCGCGGACGACCTTCCACGCGAAGAGCGACGAGTCGCCCGTCCACTCCCACGCGTCGTGGGCGCGGGTCGAGAGCGATCGCCGGTAGGGCTGACTGCTCATCGGACCTCCGACAGGATCGGGTTGGTCGCCAGCAGGAACTGCGTGAAGACGTAGTCGGTCGCGCCGATCATGAGGAACGCGATGACGACCGACTGGTTGACCGCACGACCGACCCCCTCCGACCCGCCCGCGGCATTCATGCCCTTGTAACAGCAGACGATCGCGATCATCGTGCCGAAGAGCCCGCACTTGACGAACGACGCACCGAGCTCCAGCGGCGTCGCCGATCCGAAGAACGTCGAGAAGAACGGCCCCAAGGGTGCACCGTTCTGGATCACGACCATGATCGCGCCGACGACGCCGGCCAGCAGCGCGATGATGTCGCAGAGGACGGTGACGAGGATGATCGCCAGCACCCGCGGGACGATCAGGCTGCGCACGGGGTCGATGCCCAGCACGCTCAGCGCGTCGGTCTCCTCCCGCACCTGACGCGCACCCAGATCGGCACAGACCGCGGTACCGACGACGCCCGCGATGACGATCGCCGTCACGAACGGCGCGAACAGCCGCACCACGATGATCACGTACAGGCCACCCAGGCGATCCAACGCCCCGAACAACCCCAGGAAGTTCACCGCCTGGATCCCCGCCGGCCCGAACGACAACGCGAACGACGTGATGATGAGCGGGAAGAACGCGATCTTGACCGCGAACCGGAACTGCTCGACGAACTCGGGGCCGTAGGAGTACGGCGGGCGGAGCGCCCGGATGAGGACGAGGCCCGCCAGGTGGAAGATCCCGCCGGTCTCGACGACGATCCGCGGCCAGGTCGGCCCCGACATGCGGGCGCGCAGAGCCGACATCAGCGGCCCGCCACCGGCCCGATCGCCGCGCTGGACGCACGACGCGCAACGGAACACGAAGCCCCGTTCAACCTCTCCCCTGGTTGCACGGAGGGGACAGTACCACACGCACTGTCTGGTGTGTGAGTTTGAACGTTATATCTGTGAGCTACTGCCATGAGTGCGCTCGCGCGACGGGCTGCCTGCGACCGGGCCGGGTCTCGGCTCGGCCGCAGACCTCCACGGCGTCGGTCCGTCCCGATCCCTACGACCGCCGGCTTCCGCGGCGCAGCAGACCGCCCTTGCGCTTGCGCAGGCTCCGCAGGAGGTGCTTGGACGCGTTATGGCCCGGCATGCCGGAGATGCCCGGGATCGAGTGCGTGCCCGACCCGGTCATCCACAGCCCGTCGACCGGGGCCTGGAAGTCGCCCATCCCCACCGCCGGGCGCAGTGGCCCGAGGCGCGTGATGATCGGATCGACGTGGTAGACGTTGCCGTCGATCGCGTTGAACCGCTTCTCGATGTCGGGCTTGGCCAACGGACGACGACCGATCTCGAGCTCCTCGAGCCCCTCGTAGAAGTACGCCGACTCCTCGATCACGCGCTTGGTGATCTTGTCGCGGGCGACGTCCCAGCCCTCGTTCGGGGTGCCGGGCGTCAGGCCGGTCCAGAACCAGAAGGTGTCGTGACCCTCCGGAGCCATCCCCGGATCGAACGCGGTCGTGATCTGCGACAGGCCCGGCACGTGCTCGGGCACCTCGCCACGCACGCAGGCCCGGAACGCCTCGAGCGCCTGCTCGTGCGTGTGCCACGTCAGGCACGGCAGCTTCAGGTCGACGCTGTCGCCGGGGAACGTCTTGGCCCGCCACTCCTGGTGGCGCGGCATCTGAAGCTTGCCCTTGAGCGCGAGGTTCAGCTTGTAGTCACGAGCACCGGTCTCGTTCGTCGGGATGTGCCGGACCTTGACCTCGTCCGCGTGCGACAGCACGCCCTTGGGCAGCAGGTCGCCGAGGACGCGCTTGGGGCTGAACGCCGTCATGACGGCCCGGCGGGCCCGCAGCTCCTCGCCACCCTCCAGCCGCACGCCGACCGCGCGATCGCCGTCGACGAGGATCTCCTCGACCCGGGCGTTGGCGCGGACCCGGCCGCCGGCGTCCTGGAGGCACGCGATGAGCGCCTCGGGGAACGCACCGGTGCCGCCCTCGAACATCGCCACGCCGGTGCGGTGGTACACGCCCAGGTAGATCAGCGCGTACGCCGATGCATCGGAGTCGAACGGCATGAACGGCAGGTTGATCGTCAGCGGACCGCGCACCATCGGGTGCTCGAACCGCTCCTCGATCGCCTCGGCATGCCCCTGCAGGATCCACCGCGCCAGCGGCAACAGCTCCTTGCGGTGCTTGCCCATCTTCACCAGAGCCTTCGCGAGCTGCTTCGGCTCAGGCCTGACCGCGCTGGTCAGCATGAGCGGCAGGCCGATCTCGACCCCCGCGGTGACCGACTCGACGAAGTCCAGCCACGCCCGGGCGTCCTTCTTCGAGAAGTGCGAGATCTCCGCAGCGGTGCGGTTGGCGTCCCGCCACATCGCGATCGACTCGCCCTCGAACCCGAGGTGCACGTGCGCCGGGTCGATGCTGCGCATCCGCAATCCGTACTTCGACGTCAGCTCCAGCTCGGAATCGATCGCCGTGTTGCGAAACAGCGACGCGTGGATCGACGCCTCGTTGATGAAGTGCCCCGGAGCCTCCGGCAGCATCTCGTTGGTGGCCGTCATCCCGCCGATCACGGGGCTGGCCTCGAGCACCTCCACGTCGAGGCCGGCGCGGGCCAGGTAGCAGGCCGCCACAAGGCCGTTGTGGCCGCCGCCCGCGACGATGACGTCGGCCGTTCCCTCGGTGTTCCCCATGTCCAGCCCTCTCGGTGGCGACTACGCGACTCGCATCACCATACACCTCGTCTGGTGCCGTTGCCATCACATTCTGGACTCGACGTTCGACCTCGTACGGTACGTCCCGATCGCGACGGAACCCGCGTCCTGCCGGGACGTCCAGTCGCCGTGGCCGACCTTAGCGCCCCGTCGGGCTCCCGTGGAACCGATCTGCGGATCAGTGTCCGCGGAACGCGGGGCGCCGCTTCTCCTTGAACGCCGTGACGCCCTCCGCGTAGTCGAAGGTCGTGGCGTGACGCTGCTGGAGCGTCGCCTCGAGCTCGAGGTGCTCCTCCAGGCCCCGGTGCGCGGCCGCGTACATCGCCTGCTTCATGCTCGCGTTCGCGACGGTGGGCATCGCCGCCAGTCGCTGGATCAGCGCGTCGGCCTCGGAGTGCAACTCGTCGTCGGGATGGACCGCGTTGATCATCCCCCACTCCAGGGCGCGAGGGGCGGGCAGCCGCTCGCCGAGCATCGCCAGCTGCGCGGCGCGGGCGTAGCCGATCCGCGCGGGCAGGTTGAAGGTCAGGCCGCCGTCGGGCATCACGGCGATGTGCACGAACGCCAGCAGGAAGTACGCCGACTCCGCGGCGACGATCAGGTCGCAGGCCAGCGCCAGCGACACGCCCAGGCCGGCGGCGACCCCGTTGACGCACGCCACCACCGGCTTGGGCGCCCGGCGAATCTCGGTGACGATCGGGTTGTAGATCTCACGCAGGCGGACCTGCAGGTCGGGGTCGCCCGCCTCGGTGAGCTCGCGGGGCACCTTGACGTCCGCCCCGGCCGAGAACGCGCGCCCGGCGGCGGTGATGAGGATGGCCCGCACGTCGCGATCGGCCGAGGCCACCCGGATCGCGTCCAGCAGCTCGCGCCCCATGTCGGGGGTCCAGGCGTTGAGGGCGTCGGGGCGGTGGAGCTCGATGCCGGCGACGGCTCCGTCGCGGCGCACGCGGATCGACTCGTAGCTGGGACTCACGGGGTCTCCTTCGGGGTCGGAACGAGCGGCGTGGACCGGCCGACGGGCGGCGATGGTCGCAGGCCCGCAGGGAGCATCCTACGGGCTCGCCCCCACGATCGAACAACCTGTCCTGACCATGCGTCCGCACGACGAGCCGGACGGGTAGGCTCCGTCCATGACCGCCGATCAGCCGCCGCTGCTGCGCGAGGAGCGGGACGGCGTCCTGCTCCTGACGCTCAACCGCCCCGACGTGCGCAACGCCGTCGACCTGCCGCTGGCCGAGGCGATGGCCGATGCCCTGGACCACCTCGACGCCTCCCCGTCGCTCTCGGTCGGGATCATCGCCGGCGCCGGTCGCGGGTTTTGCGCCGGCATGGACCTCAAGGCGTTCGCCGAGACGGGAAAGCGGCCGTGGGCCGGTGACCGTGGGTTCGCCGGCATCGTCCGCCGCGCGAGCGACAAGCCACTGATCGCCGCGATCGAGGGATTCGCGGTCGCCGGCGGGCTCGAGATCGCGCTGGCGTGCGATCTGATCGTCGCGGCCAAGGGCACGAAGATCGGGATCCCGGAGTCCAAGCGCTCACTCGTGGCGGCCGGCGGGGCGCTGCGGCGCCTCCCCCGGCTGCTGCCGCCGTCGCTCGCGCTGGAGCTCGCCCTGACCGGCGACCTCATCACCGCCGATCGTGCGTACGAGCTCGGCGCGATCAACCGCCTCGTCGAGCCGGGCGAGACGGTCGACACCGCGCGCGAGCTCGCCGCGCGGATCGCCGCCAACGGCCCGTTGGCCCTGGTGGCGGCCAAGCGGATCGTCCGCGAGCAGTGGTCGTGGACCGACGACGAGTTCTGGGACCGCCAGGCCGCGATCGCCGACCCGGTGATGGCATCGGAGGACGCCCGCGAAGGCGCGCGGGCGTTCACCGAGAAGCGCGACCCACGCTGGCAGGGGCGCTGACCTACAGCAGCTCGAGGATCGTGGCGTTGGCCATCCCGCCGCCCTCGCACATGCTCTGCAGGCCGTAGCGGATCCCCTGCTCGCGCATCCGGTGGAGCATCGTCGTCATCAGGCGGGCGCCGGATCCGCCGATCGGGTGCCCCAGCGCGATCGCGCCGCCCTCGGGGTTGAGCTTCGCCGGGTCGGCACCGGTCTCCGCCAACCACGCCAGGGTCACCGACGCGAACGCCTCGTTGATCTCGAACGTGCCGATGTCACCGATCGTCAGGCCCGCCCGGTCGAGCACCCGCGCCGTGGCGGGGATCGGGCCGGTGAGCATGATCACCGGGTCGTCGCCGACGACCGTCGCGGTGTGCACCCGGGCGATCGGGGTCAGGCCCAGCTCGCCGGCCTTCTCGCGGGTCATCAGCAGCAGCGCGGCCGACCCGTCGCTGATCTGCGACGCGTTGCCGGCCGTAACCAGACCACCCTCGCGGTACGCCGACCGGATGCCGGCCAGACCCTCGACGGTGCCGCCGCGGCGTACCCCCTCGTCCTCCGACACGACCGTGCCGTCCGGCGTCGTCACCGGAGCGATCTGCCCCGCGAACCGCCCGGCGTCGATCGCGGCCGCGGCCCGGGCGTGGGACTCCAGCGCGTGCTCGTCCAGCTGCGTGCGGCTCAGGCCCCAGCGCTCGGCGATCATCTCCGCCCCGATTCCCTGGTTGGGTGGCGTGCCTTCGTAGCGCGCCGTCAGGGTCGGCCCGAACGGGTCGCCGTCGACGACCGACTTGCCCATCGGCACGCGCGACATCGACTCGACCCCACCGGCGACGGCGACCTCGTACTGACCGGCCACGATCCCCGCGGCGGCGAAGTGCACCGCCTGCTGGGAGGACCCGCACTGACGGTCGATCGACGTGCCCGGTACGTGGTCGGGCCAGCCGGCGGCGAGCACGGCGTTGCGCCCGACGTTGAACGACTGGTCGCCGACCTGGGCGCCGACGCCCCACACGACGTCGTCGACGAGGGCCGGGTCGACCCCGGCCCGCTCGACGAGGCTCCGCAGGACGTGGGCGGACAGGTCGACGGGGTGCGTTCCGGCCAGGCCCCCGTTCCGCTTGCCGACCGGCGTCCGGACGGCTTCGACGATCACGGCTTCGCGCGCGCTCATCATCGGATCATACAGTTCGACCGGACAGTCTGTCCGTTCAGTCGAACGACTTGCCGATGACGTCGAGCATGATCTCGTCGGCGCCGGCCCCGATCCGGTACAGGCGCACGTCGCGGTACACCCGCGACACGTCGTACTCGGCCATGTAGCCGGCTCCGCCGTGGATCTGGACGCACTGGTCGGCGACCCGGTCGGCCGTCTGGGTGGCGAAGAGCTTGCACATCGAGATCCGGCGCACGTCGTACTCGCCGGCGGCATAGGACTGCGCCGTCGCGTAGACCAGGTCGCGGGCGGCCGTCAACTCGGTGGCCATCTGCGCGATCTTGTGGCGGATCGCCTGGTGCTTGCCGAGCGGCCGGCCGAATGTCTTGCGCTCCTTGGCGTAGTCGACGGTCTTGTCGAACGCGTACTGCGCGTAGGCGGTGACCCCGGCGGCGGCGATCGTCCGCTCGGCCTGCAGCTCCCACATGATCTGCTTGAACCCGTTGCCGACCGAGCCCAGCACGGCATCGTCACCGACGCGCACGTCCTGGAACGCGATGAGCGCGGTGTCGCTGGCGTGCATGCCCATCTTGTCGAGCTTCTTCTCGACGATCACGCCGGGCGTGTCCATCGGGACGAGGAAGATCGTGAACCCACCGTGCCCGGCGTCGGGATCGGTCTTGGTCACGAGCATGATCATCGACGCGCGCGTGCCGTTGGTGATGTAGGTCTTGGACCCGTTGATGACCCAGCCGTCACCGTCCCGGACGGCGCGGGTGTTCGTGCCGGCCACGTCCGAGCCGGCGTCGGGCTCGGTGATGCCCAGGCAGTAGATCTCGCGCCCCTCGACGCCGGGCCGGATGTACCGCTCCTTCTGCTCCTCGGTGCCGAACTCGAGGATCGGAGGCATGACCATGTCGGTGTGAACCGACAGCCCCATGAGCAGGCCACCGCTGCCCGCACGGGCGATCTCCTCGGCGAGCACGATGTTGGTGAAGTAGTCGCCGCCCTGGCCGCCGTACTCCTCGGGCGTCGACAGGCCGAGGAACCCGAGCTCGCCCATCCGCCGGACGATCGCGTCGGGGAAGGTCGTCTCCTCCCACTCGTGCACGTGGGGCACGATCTCGCGGTCGACGAACGCGCGGATCGACGCCCGCAGCTCGTCGTGCGTCTCGTCGAACGGGGACGCGGCCGGGCTCACGTTGTGGCTCATGGCCACATCATACACCGTGATCGAAGTCCTCGTACGGGATGTTCGAGGTTGTTCCGGGCCCGGTAGGATCAGCTCCATGGCAACGACCGAGGATGCGCCACGCGGACAACAGGGCAAGGCGTACCGGCGTGAGGAGATCGAGGCCCGGGTGCGCGGCGCGCTGCAGGCGCTGATGGCCGACGGCACCCCCTATCGCGAGCTGACCGTCGAGCAGATCACGTCGGCTGCGGGGGTCGCCCGTTCGACGTTCTACGGTGCGTTCTCCGACAAGACCGGGCTGATCACGGCGTTGAGCACGGCGAGCCTCGGCCGCCTCTACGGCGGCGCCCGGAGCTGGATCCGGCGGGGTGGCGACGTCACCCGGGACGACGTCGCGGCCGGCCTGCACGCCGTCCACGCAGCGTTCCTGAAGGACGAGGTGGTGATGCGCGCGGTGGTCGAGGTGGCGGCCTACGAGCCGACGGTCCGGGACGCCTACGCCGCCGGGGTCGACGACTACGCCCGCGCGATCGCCCGCATGATCCGCCGGGGCGTCAAGGAGGGCCGCCTGCGCGATGTCCCGTCGGCCGAGACGGCGACGGTGCTCGCGTGGTCGACCGAGGCGGCGATCCGCCGCGCCGCCGCCGACGACGATCCCCGCCGGGCCGTTCGCACCCTCGACGCCCTCGCCGACGTCATCTGGCGCACGCTGATCCCCTGACCGCGGGGCCGACCGCCCGGGTCCGACCGCCCCGACCAGTGGCCGACCACGCACGAGTCCGACGTCCCCGACCGGCGGCCGCCCACCAGCGGCCGACCGCTCACCCGTCCGAGGCCCCCAGCCGACCACGCCCGGGTGCGACGCTCCCGACCCCCGGCCGCCCCAGTGCTACATTCGTGTACATGACGACGGTCGGCGTGGCGGAGTTGCGGCAGAACCTCAGCCAGTACCTCCGGCGGGTCGCCGACGGTGAGCGGCTCGTCGTGACCGATCGCAACCGCCCGGTCGCCGAGCTCGGTCCGCCGCCGAGCACCGGGGAGGCTCTCGACCGCCTCATCGCCGCCGGACGCGTGCGGCCGCCCGCCCGTCGCGGGCTGCCCGAGCCGCTGGTCCTGGACGGAGACCCAGGGGCCCTCAGCCGCGCGCTCGACGAGATCCGCGGCGAGCGCTGACCGTGGCGCTCCTGTACGCCGACGCGTCGGCGCTCGTCAAGCTCGTCCGGGACGAGTCCGAGAGCCCCGCGCTTCGGACCTTCATCGGCGACGCCGACGTCGTCAGCTCCTCGCTCGTCCTCACCGAGGTCCCGCGGGCGGTGCGTCGCGCCTGCGCAGACCACCCGGCCCTTCCGGCGGACCTGCTCGTCGCCCGTGCGGGGGAGCTGCTCGACGCGATCGCGCTCGTCCCGCTCGACGATGCGCTGCTCGCCGGCGCCGGAGCGATCGCCGAGCCCACACTCCGTGCCCTGGACGCCATCCACGTCGCGACGGCCGTCGACGTGTCACCGGTCGACGCGTTCGTGAGCTACGACCAGCGCCAGAGCGCCGCGGCCCGACTGGCGGGGCTGCGGACCGTCGCTCCCGGCACGCTCTGAGCAGCCCGCCGTGCGATGGGCGCTGCGGCCCGATCGGATCTCGCCGATCGCCCCTCCCCGGACGGGCTCAGGTAGGCCGATCGCCGGTGCCGCGCAACCGTGCCCGCACGTCCTCCGGCAGCGGGACCGCCGCCTGCCGCGCGTAGTCGAACCCGACGAGCCAACCTGCGCCCTCGGCCACGAGCCGGTCGCCCGCGGTGATCGTGAACGGCATCTCGAACGCGGAGCGACGGATCTCGCCGATCGTGCAGCTGACGGCCAGCTCCTCGTCGTAGAGCGCGGGCGAGCGGTAGACGATGCGCGTCTCGGCGAGGATCATGCTGAACCCCTCGGCGTCGGCGTCGAGCATCGGACGGTCGGGGAACAGGCCGACGAGGAACCGCATCCGCGCCGTCTCGAAGTACCGCACGTAGGCGACGTTGTTGACGTGACGCATCATGTCCACGTCGGCGAACGGCACGCGGACGTGGGTCACGTGGACCGGGCGGTCAGCGGGATCGGCGGGATCGGCGGGATCGGCGGGATCGGCGGGATCGGCGGGATCGGCGGGATCGGCGGGATCGGTCATCGACCGATGATGATGCCGGGCGCACCGGGACCGGTGGTCGTGCCGCCCGTTCCGGTCTCGCGTCGTAGAGCGCCCCCAACCCGGACCAGGCTTCGAGGGCGAACCGTCCGAGCGAGCCCGCCCGCGATCCGTTCCGGTCTCGCGTCGTAGAGCGCCCCCATCCCGGATCAGGTCTCGAGGGCGAACCGTCCGAGCGAGCCCGCCCGCGATCCGTTCCGGTCTCGCGTCGTAGAGCGCCCCCAACCCGGATCACATCCCCCGCGGACCCCGCGGACCCCGCCGTCCGACCGCGCGCACCACCCGGTCCCCGCCCTCATCGGTCATTTCGATCCCAGAGCGTGGCCTTCCGCCCCGGGTCCGCCGGCGCTACGATCAGCCGCATGTCCGAACAGTCTGTCCGCACAACCCGACCGACGGCGCGCCGGGCGGGGACGGACCGATGACGGCCTTGAACGGTCGTCACGCCGTCGTCACCGGCGGCGGCAAGGGGATCGGCGAGGGCATCGCACGGCGGCTCGCCGCCGACGGCGCACGGGTGACGATCGTGTCGCGCACGCTTCCGCCCGCGCAGGCCGTCGCCGAGGAGATCGGCGGCGTCGCGGTCCAGGCCGACATCTCCGACGTCGAGGCGGCGCAGGCCGCGGTGCTGTCGCAGGGCCCGGTCGAGGTCCTCGTCAACAACGCCGGGTTCGACGATCCGGGCTGGTTCACCGACACGACGCCGGACCGCTGGCGGGCGGTGCTCGACACGAACCTCATGGGCATGTTCGCCTGCACGCAGGCGGTGCTGCCCGCGATGCAGGAGGCGACGTTCGGCCGGATCATCAACATCGGATCCGAGGCCGGCCGGATCGGATCGTCTGGCAATGCCGTCTACGCCGCGACGAAGGGCGGCATCATCGCCTTCACCAAGTCGATCGCCCGCGAGAACGCCCGCTTCAAGATCACGGCCAACACCGTCGCGGTCGGGCCGATCGATACCCCGCTGATGGATCAGGTTCGCGCCAAGGGCGAGCTCGGCCTCAAGATGGTCGCCGCGATGGAGGCCGGGACGCTCCTCAAGCGCCTCGGCGATCCGGAGGAGATCGCGGCGTTCGTGTCGTTCCTGGCGTCGGACGACGCCGCGTACATCACCGGTGAGAACGTCGGCGTGTCCGGCGGGATGGGCATCGGCTCCGCCTGATCGAACTGTCGCGGGTGACCGTCAGGGGACGGCCGGCGGTCGCGGATGGCGGCAGGCGGCGGATCGCCGTGGGCCGGCCGCGGGTCCCGGACATGGCGGGCTCCGCCGGTGGCGCGGTGGGACAGCGGGTCGCCTGACCGTCGCCCCACGACGGCAGAACGACCCGCTCCTCATTCGCGCGGACCCGCGCGGTTAGCGGGTTGGTTCACCGTCGCCCCACGACGGTCAGGCGAACCGCCCGCGGTCAGACGGCCCGCTCTCCGCCGCCCACCCCGGCTCACCCGCCGACCGGCACCCGATCCGCCGGACCGGCGACGACGCCGTCGTCATGCAGGCGGCCGATCTCGGTCGGGTCCAGGCCCAGGTCCTCGGCCAGGATCTGCTCGGTGTGCTCACCCAGGACCGGCGCGCGGCGGACCGGTACTCGCGGCACGGCCGAGAAGTCCAGCGGCGATCCGGCCATGAGGTAGGTGCCCAGCGACGGATGCTCCACCTCGGCGAACATCGGGTTGTCGGTCGAGACGCGGGGGTCCTCCTCCACCAGCTGGCGGAACGTCTGGTACGGCCCCCACGACACCCCGGTGCCGTCGAACGCCGCGCGGACCTCGGCCAGCGGGCGGGATGCGAACCACGGGCGCAACACCGCCGCGATCAGGTCGCGGCCCTCGTAGCGGCCGGTCTCGGTGCTCAGGTCGTGGCCCGTGACCTGCTCGATGCTCGCGCACGCCTCGTGGATGCCGGTGGCGTCCTGCAGCGACCGCCACTGGCGGGCGGTGAGCGCGACGACCATCACCCGGCGGCCGTCACCGGTCTCGAAGTCGTGACCGAACGCCCCGTACAGGTAGTTGCCGTCCTTGTTCTGGTCCTCGGCGCCGAGCTGCGCCTCGGCCAGGCGCCCGAGGTTGCCGACCATCGCGAAGGCGACGTCCGACAGCGACAGTCGCACGAGCGTCCCCTCCCCCGTGCGAGACCGACGACGCTCGGCGGCGAGCATGCCGATCGCGGCCAGCGAGCCCATCGCGACGTCCCACGCCGGCAGCACGCTGTTGAGCGGCTCGGCGAGGTTGCGCGGGCCGGTCGCCCACGGGAACCCGGTCGCCGGATTGACCGTGTAGTCGACCTCGCTCGTCCCGTCGGGGTTGCCGGTGAGGGCCACCATGACGAGGTCGTCGCGGACCTCGCGCAGCGCGTCGTAGGCGAGCCAGCCACGGGCGGGGAAGTTCGTGAGGAACAACCCACCGTCGGGCCCGGGACGGCGCAACAGCTCCCGCACGATTTCGCGTCCGCGGTCGTTGCGCAGGTCGATCTGCAGCGAGCGCTTGCCCTTGTTCATGCCGGCCCAGAACAGGCTGTCTCCCGACGAGGCAAGCGGCCAGCGCTGGTAGTCGAGTCCGCCGCCGATCTGGTCGAACCGGATGACATCGGCCCCGAGCTGCGCGAGCGTCATGCCCCCCAGCGGCGCGGCGACGAACGCCGAGCCCTCCACCACCCGCAGGCCCTCGAGGATTCCTCCGTTGCTCATCGTCCGTCTCCGCTCCGTCGTTCGTCGTTCATGCGCTCACCGAGGCGCGGGCTCCGCGCCCATGCCCGGCCGACCGGTGGGGTCGTCTTTCATGCGCCCACCGCCACGGACCCACATCCCGTGACCCGGGCCACCCGCGGCGTCGTCGTTCATGCGCCCGCCGTCACGAGGCACGCGGGCCGCTCGACGCTGCCGGCCCGCGCAAGCAGCGTTCACGCGCTCACCGCCACCAGGCGCCAGTCCAGGACGTCCGCGTCCGTGCCGTCGGCCTTGCGGGCCCGGACCCTCGAGCACAGGCGCACCAAGGCACCGCCGCCCGGCAGCGCGTCCCGTCCCAGGACCTCGACCGTGCTGTGCAGCGTGTCGTCCTCGTGTACCGGACCGACGTGGTCGCAGCCCTCCCAGGCGACGATCGTCACCAGATCCGGCAGCGCCCGCGTGACCTGCGCGGCCGCCAGGCCGATGGTGTGCCCGCCGTAGACGAGCCGCCGGCCGCCGGCCGCCGCGGCGTCGTGGTGGACCGCCGCGACGTTGAGCGACAGTCGGGCCAGCTCCGGGGCGCTGCTCACCACGTCCCCGCCCTGCACGTCGAAGACCGTGCCGTCGGCCGTGTCGGCCAGGTGACGGGCGGCGGGCAGCGCCGCGCGGTAGGCGTCGAGGTCGAACCCCTCGGCAGCGGCACCGAGGGCGGCCGGATCGAGCTCGCCCGAGAAGCGATCGAGGTCGTCGGCGTGACCGGTCGGTGCGGCGCCGGGGCTCAGGGGCAGCATCGCGCAGCGCCGGAAGTCCAGCACCGAGCGATCCTCCTGGTCGACGGTGGTGATCCGCAGCACCGCCAGGCCGGTGGGCTCGCGGCCCTCCCGGCGGCGGTTCTCGCGCAGCGCCTCGACCCGGGTGACGGTGCGCAGCGTGTCACCCACACGGACCGGCCGGTGCAGGACCAGGCCGCGGTAGAAGAGGTTGGCCCGCACCCGCTGGGTGAACCCGGTGGACTGGCCGATCGCGACGTCGCAGACGAGCGCGGGCGATGCCAGCGCGGCGCCGGTACCGAGCGTCGCGGCGGCGAGCGGCTCGTCGAGCGTGAGCCGGAATCGCCCGCCCAGGATGGCCTGGTGCGCGGCGGCCAGGCCCGGGGTGATCGTCTGGGCCGGCGCGGCGTCCAGCACGTCGCCGACGGCCAGGTCGTCGAAGTACGGCCCGGCGACGGTGACGGTGGTGACGGGGTCGACGACGTCGGACATCCCTGTCAGCCTGCCGGGTTCGGACCGTGCGCGCCAGTCCGGACCCGGAGGCACCCCCCGGTCGCCCGGGTCTGGATCGGACAATCTGTCCGTGCAAGGCGTTCGATGGCGTCGCGGCGCGACCGCGACGCCCGACGACCGCGGATGCCGAGGCGCCCGCGACCCCGGCCGCACCGGCCGTTCGACTGGTCCCGACCGCTCCCGTGATCGGGTTCGCCGGCGTCCGGTCAGGCGGTGTCCGTGGCGGGCTCGAGGGCGGCCGCCAGGTCGGCGAACTCCGCCTCGATGTCCTCCAACAGCTCCCACGCGTCGGAGACGAGCTCGCGGTCGCCGATGACGCCGATCTCGAGCCGCGTGTCGTAGCTGATGACCGTGACGTTGAGTGCCGCCCCGGGGAAGACGATGCTCATCGGGCGGAACGTGTGCATCGGCGCGCCGTCCAGGTACATCTGGACCGGCGGACCCGGCACGTTGGACAGCAGCAGGTTGAGCGGCAGCTTGACCCGGCCGGTGCCCAACAGCTTCATGATCCCGGCGGCGAACGGCCCGAAGACCAGCGGCGGCACCAGGTCGTTGGCGTCCTCCATCAGCGTCGGCGGCGTCAGCGCGTGACGTTGCTTGGCACGCCGCATCGCGACGCTCGCCTCCTGCACCCGCTGGCGGGGATCGGGCAGATCGGTCGGGATCGGCACGACGAACGACGAGATCGCGTTGCCACCGCGGTTGGACGCACCACCGACGCGCAGGTTGGCGGGGACGAACGCCAGCAGCGGCTCGTCGGGCAGCTCGTCGCCGGCAGCCAGTCGACGCCGCAGTCCACCCGCCACCGCGGCGACGACGACGTCGTTGAAGCTCACGCCGTGCGCGGTCTTCAGATCGCGGACGACCGACACGTCGACGTGCCCGAACGCGATTCGCCGCTCAGGGGTCAGCGGACCGTTGAACCGCGTCATCGGCGCGTGCGGGAAGCCCTCCGGCTCGATCGCGTCCCGGCCCAGGCGACGCTGCATCGCGCGGGCACCGCGGGCGGCGAGACGCGCCCCCGGCAGCGTGCGCATCATCGGCACCTGGTCCAGGTGCGGCACCGCGTTCCCGGCGGCCCGCGCCGCCCGGACGGGGTGCGACACCGTCCGCACCGCCCCGCGCCACGCGAGCCGGCGGACGTCCGGCGGCTGCTCGGAGGGCACCGGCGCGGGCAGTCCTCGCCGGTCGTGCGGGACCGGATCGAGGATGAACGCCATCGTCGCCGACGCCCCGAGCGCGTCGGCGCAGGCGTGATGGAACTTCATGCCGAGCGCGACGTGTCCGTCGGCGAGCCCCTCCATGACGTGGAACTCCCAGAGCG
>JBFWKS010000044.1:0-19017 GCA_050252545.1 Solirubrobacteraceae bacterium | reverse complement strand
GGGGGGAACGGGCCCGAGGGGTCGTCCGGTGCCGGTGCATCCGCCGCGGATGGCGCGGGGCCTGGTCGCGTCCCGCGTCCCGCGCCGGAGCCGGTGGCGGTGCGCGGGCCCAAGCCCGGCGACGGTGACGAGCACGCACGGGTCGTGGTGCTCGGCTCGGGACCCGGCGGGTACACCGCCGCCTTCCGCGCGGCCGACCTCGGCCTCGACGTGCTCCTCGTCGAGCGCTATCCGACCCTGGGCGGCGTCTGCCTGAACGTCGGCTGCATCCCCTCCAAGGCGCTGCTGCACGCGGCCAAGGTCATCACCGACGCCGAGGCGATCGGCCGGCACGGCATCACCTTCGACGATCCGCAGGTCGATCTCGACGCCCTCCGTGGCTGGAAGGACGAGGTCGTATCGACCCTCACCGGCGGTCTGGCCGGTATGGCCAAGCAGCGCAAGGTGCGGACGATCACCGGCAACGGCACGTTCGTCGGCACCCACGCGATCGAGGTGGAGGGCACCGACGACGACGGCACCACGACGAAGACCGTCGTGACCTTCGACCACGCGATCGTCGCCGCCGGCTCGCAGCCGATCGAGCTGCCCGGCGTTCCCGACGACCCGCGGGTCATCGACTCCACCGGGGCGCTCGAGCTGGAGGACGTCCCGGAGCGGCTGCTCGTCATCGGCGGCGGCATCATCGGCCTGGAGATGGCCACCGTCTACGACGCCCTGGGCAGCGAGGTGACGGTCGTCGAGCTCGCCGACCAACTCATCCCCGGGGCCGACAAGGATCTGGTCAAGCCGCTGGCCAAACGGATCTCGGGCCGGTACGCCGCGATCCACCTCGGCGTGCGGGTGGAGTCGGTCGACGCGACCGTCGACGGGCTGCTGGCGACGTTCGCCGGATCGGGCGACGACGACGGCGACGACGAGCCGGGCCCGGATCCGCAGCTCTTCGACCGGGTGCTCGTCGCCGTCGGGCGGCGGCCCAACGGGGCCGGGCTGGGCCTCGACGCCGCCGGCGTGACGGTGACCGACCGCGGGTTCGTCCCCGTCGACGAGCAGCAGCGCACGAACGTGCCGCACGTCTTCGCGATCGGTGATGTCGTCGGCCAGCCGATGCTCGCCCACAAGGCCACCCACGAGGCCAAGGTCGCCGCCGAGGTCATCGCCGGCCACGATGTCGCCTTCGACGTGCGCGGGATCCCGTCGGTGGCCTATACCGACCCCGAGGTCGCGTGGGTCGGACTGACCGAGACGCAGGCCAAGGCCGACGGCACGCGGTACGAGACCGCGGTGTTCCCGTGGGCGGCGTCCGGACGGGCACTGACCACGGACGCGCCGACGGGCCTGACCAAGCTCCTGCTGGACCCCGAGTCGCGGCAGGTGCTCGGGGCGGGGATCGTCGGTGCGAACGCCGGCGAGCTCATCGCCGAGCCCGGTTTCGCGCTGGAGATGGCCGCCGAGGTCGGCGATCTGGCCCTGACCGTCCACGCCCACCCGACGCTGTCGGAGACGATCGCCTTCGCCGCCGAGGTGGCCGAGGGCACGGTCACCGACCTGCCGCCCAAGCGGAAGCGGGCGAAGAAGGGGTAGGGACATCAGGTCGACGGGGACGGGCTCCGCGGCGATACTCGGTCCATGCATCCCTTCCGTGCCGCCGTCGAAGCCGCCGACGCCGACGCCATGCGCGACCTGCTGGCCGACGACGTCGTCTTCAACTCTCCGATCGCCCACACGACCTACCGCGGACGCGACGTCGTCGGCGGGGTCCTGGCCGCCGTGGTCCAGGTGTTCGAGGACTTCGTCTACGAGAGCGAGCTGACGGGCGAGGATCCGGCCGATCACGGGCTCGTCTTCCGCGCCCGGGTCGGCGACAAGGCGCTGCAGGGGATCGATCTGGTGCGCACGGGCGACGACGGTCGGATCACCGAGCTGACGGTGATGATCCGGCCGCTCTCGGCGGCGGTCGCCGTGCGCGACGCGATGGGCGCGATGCTCGCCAAGGCCGGCGTCGATCCGAAGGCGCTGTCGGGCGAGGGTTGAGGTCGGTGCCGACGATCGCCCTCGAGCGCGTACGCGCGATCTGCCTGGCGCTGCCCGAGACGCACGAGCGGGTGAGTCACGGAGCCCCGTCGTTCTTCGTCGGGTCGGGCAAGGGCAAGCAGTTCGCGATGTACCACGACGACCATCACGGCGACGGTCGTCTGGCGCTGTGGGTCGCCGCGCCCGAGGGTGCACAGGAAGCGCTCGTCGATGCGGTGCCCGAGCACTACTTCCGCCCGCCGTACGTCGGCCACCGCGGCTGGATCGGGGTGCACCTGGACCACGGCATCGACGAGGACGAGCTGGCCGACGTTCTCGAGGACGGCTGGGCCGAGATCGCACCGCGGCGGCTGGTCCGGGACGACTGAGAGCCGCCGGTGCGACGGGACGGTTCGGTGGCGGGCACGGCTCGTGGGCCGTAGCCTCGCCCCATGTCTCGCCGCCCAGGTCTCCTCGCCGGCCTCGGCGCCACGCTGCGCGCCGTATCCACGCTGCGCGCCGCGCCCACGCTGGTCGTCACGGCCACGCTCCTCGTCGCCGCCATCCTGCTCGTCGCGGCAGCGCTGTCGGTCGCCGTGCCATCGGCCGCGTCGGCCCAGGGCGCCTGGGCCAACCAGGAGCCACCGGCGGCGAACGCGTCGACGCCCGACGGCCCGGCGACCCTGCACGACGTCTTCACCGGCCCGGTGCCGGCGATCGCGCTGCCGCCCGCGGTGCTGCTGGGGGCCAGGGTCGCGGTCGGGCCCGGTGGCCGGGAGGGCATGGTACGCGTGCGGGTGCAGGCCGCGCCGGGGCTCGGACCGCCGGAGAAGGAGCACCGGGTCGGCCCGTGGACGCGGTTGCCGGCCGAGCCGGGCGTGTACCGCCTGCCGGCCCCCCGCGTGGCGTGGCAGACCCTCGGCAGCCGGTTGGCGATCGACCAGCGGACCGGCGGCCACCGGATCCTCCGGTCCCACGCGTGCAGCCCGGAGCAGGACCGCTGGGGAGACCTCTGTCAGGTCCAGGCCGTCCGGGTGTTCACGCCGATCCTTCCGGACTCCGGCCCCTACGGCACCCCGACCGCATACCTGGCAGGGCATGAGCTGACCGTCCGTGCCGTCACCGAGACCGACGCCGACGGTGATCTGCGCGGCGACGAGACCGAGGAGGGCACCGATCTGCGGGTGACGGTCCGCCGCCAGCGCCTCCGCGACGGTCGGGTGCGCCTGCGGATCACCGTGCGCAACCGTGGTCCGCTCCGGGTTGATCGGCCCCGGGTCCAGATCGCCACCGCGGCGCTCCGCGGCCGCTGGTCCAAGGGCTGTCGGTCGCAGTTGCGGTCGGAGGGGCGGCGGAACGCGCGCACCCGGCTCGTGCCGGTCACGACGCGCTGCCATATCGCCGCGTTGCCGGCCGGAGCCCGCCGGTCCGTCACCCACACGCTCGACCGGCCTCGCCGTCGCACCACGGTGCGGGTGCGGGTGATCGGGGACGCCCCGAACCTCGTCCGCCGCACCGGCGTCGACCGGCGCACGCTGCGCGTCGGTCGCCGACCCTGAGCGGTGGTCGTCCGGTCAGGAGGTCGGTCCCCGACGGCGCCCGGGACCGGACGTCAGCGTCGGACGCGGAGCCCGCGGATGCTGAGGGGCTTCGCCCGGCGGTCGGCGCCGGGCAGCACGGCGACCCGGTAGGAGCCGCGTGCGAGCCGCGGCCGCAGACGTACCCGCACCGTCCCGGGGCGGCGGGCCCGGACCGACACCCAACGGCGACGTGCGACCCCCGACCGCCGGGCCCGACGTCCGGTCGCGCCGCGGGCCTCGATGCGGATGAGGAACCGCCCGGCCCGGTCGGTGCGGAAGCCGGCCCGGTCGCGCTTGAGGATCATCCGCGTGATCCGGGTGCGCCCGTGGGACGTCGCTGGCGGCGTGTCCTCGGAGGTCGATCCACGCACCGTCGGGGCCGGGCCCGTGGGCGTCGGGCCGGACGGCCCGGCGGCGGGCGGAGGGGCGGGCTGCGCGGCGGGCGGGGGGAGTGGCTGCGGATAGAGGTCCTGCGCGGCCGCCGGGCGGCTCTCCGCGACGTCGCGACCGGCGACGTTGACGGCCGTCATCCGACAGTGCAGGACCCGCTGGTCGTCGATCGGCTCGCGGCGGATCACGGGACCGTCGGCGCCGGGCACGAGCACGCCCCGGCGGTACCACGACCAGGTGATCGTCATCGGCCTCGTCCCCCCGACGTTGCCGTGGCACCGCCAGCCGAGCCCGTCGTCGTACGTCGGCGTGATCCACGGATCCTCCGTCCGCGGGGCCTCCGGCCGACCGTGGACCGAGACTGTCGCCACGACGCTCCCGGCGGCGGCCCACGGACGCCGACGCGCCCGGACGCCGGACGGGGTCGCCTCGACGCGGAACCCGGCCCGATCGCCGTCCGCGCCGTCGTTCACGCGGACGGTCACGGGGACCTCGGTCGCTCCGGGCGGGAAGGTCACGACCTCGTCGACCGGCTGGATGTCGACCGTGGCGTCGGTGGTCCGCACGCGCACGTCGACCGGCGTCGGCATCGGCCCGGACAGCCGCAGCGTCAGCCGGGCGTCCTGGTCCGACGCCAGCTGCAGCTGCAGGTCGTCGACGTCGAGCAGCGGACGTCGCGCCGGCATCGTCCCGCCGCCCCGCAGGCGCAATGCCGCGGCGTCCCCGCCCGCGTCGCCGAGGAGCAGCGCGTCCCCGCCGGGCAGGGCGACGATGCTCGTCGGCCAGCGGTCGCTCATCGCGCCGTCCGGGGTGGTGGTGCGCACCCGACCGTCGACGCCGAACGTCGGGTCCAGCGCCCCGTCCGGACGGAGCCGCACGACGTCGGTGGTGCCGGGATCCAGGCCGTTGGCGGCGCCCGCGACGACGATGGAGCCGTCGGTGAGCACGGCGAGCGTCGGGTAGCGGTTGCGGTTGACGCCCTGCTCTCCCGGCGTGGTGAACGCGGGATCGCCGGAGAAGTCGGCCTCGACGCGGCCGTCCCGGCCGATGGTGCGGACGGTGACGCCGTCGTCCTCCGGCAGCGCCAGCACGACGCGGCCGTCGGGGAGGACGCGCGCGACCCGGCCGCTGGTGTGGAGCCAGCCGGCGAGGTGCGACCGCGCCCAACCGGCTTCGCCGTAGCCGGTGACGGGACGGCCGCGGGCGTCCAGCCGCAACGCGACCCAGCTTCCGTCGATGATCGCGGTGGCGACGACCCCACCGTCGGTGAGCGCGCCGAGCGCGCGGTCGCCCAGCGCGTCGTGCGGATCGCTGCCCCTCGGCGGCGGGACGACCCGCACGCCCCCGCCGTCGCCCCAGGTCGGGTCCGGGCGGCCGTGGTCGTCGAGGCGCCGCAGCTCCCCGACGCGGGCACGCTCGCTCAGCACGACGACGCCCGATCCGTCAGCGACGGCCTGCGGCGCGTCGGACGTCAGGCCCGGGAGCGCGGCGACGCCGTCGACGCCCCACGACCGGTCCGGGGCGCCGTCGGGCAGCAGGCGGCGCACCACGGTGGTGCGCACGCCGTCGGGATCGGGTGGCCCGGGCTCCGCGACGAGGATCCGGTCGCGTGCGTCGAGCGTCACCCGGATCGTCTCGTGCGGCCGGAACCGGGGTGGCACCACGTCGACGCCGAGCGCATGTTCGAGCAGGGGCTCCGCGTCGACCGGCGGAGGCACCGTGCCGCCGTCGCCGAACGACGGGTCGGGACGGCCGTCCGGGAGCAGCCGGGCGAGGCCGCCACGCCGTCCGTCGACGGTGGTCAGGAGCACGATCCGGCCGTCGGACTGCACGGCGGCGTCGAGCGCACGGGACCGGGAGGATCCGCCGCGCAGCACGCCGGCGCGGACCGGGCCGACGGTGGCGTCGCCGTTCCACGGGACGAACGACCGGCGGACCGTCCCGGGATCTCCGTCGTCGAGCGCGACGACGTCGACCCCCGTCGGCCCCGCGACCAGGAGGTCGCCGCGTAGGCCGTCGCCGAACCCGCCGACGACGGAGCCGTCGGCGCGGTACCGGCGCGGGACCCCGGCGGTGGTGAGGGCCACGACCCCGCCGTCGGGGGCGGGGACGCCCGTCGCCGGGCGCACGTCGTCGGCGATCACCGTGCCGTCGTCGCCGAAGCGGTCGTCGACGGCGCCGTCGGCGGTCCAGCGGTGGAGGCCGACGTGGCGGTCGGCGGCGCCCGAGGTCCTGAACGCGCGGATGACGACGAACGCACCGTCCGGCGCCGTGACCAACGACCCGGTCTGCGGACGGTCCCACGCCCGGTCCGGCGCGCGAGGCGGCTCCGGCACGTGCGACTCGTACGGTGGTTCGGGACGCGTGGCGAAGTCGTGGTCGACCGCGCCGTCCGGCGCGACGCGCGTGACGTACCGCTCCTCGTCCAAGCTGCCGGTGCCGGTGAGCAGCAGCCCACCGTCCGGGCGGAAGGCGAGGCCGTCGACCCGGTCCTGGCCCGCCAGGCTTGCGTTGAGGATCGGGGAGACGCGAGCGACGCCGGCGACGCCGAAGCCGGCGCGCGGGCGTCCGTCCGGATCGACGACCACCAGCGCGAACCGGTAGCCCCGATCGCTGTGCTCGTACAGCAGGCGTCCGGCGAGCGCGACCGCCCCGTCGTCGTCGACCGCGAACGCCTGGACCTGTGGCCGCACGAGCACGGGATTGCCGTCGCCGGGCGCGACCACGGCCGGGACGCCGACCTCGACCCGCCCGTCCACGCCATACCCGGGGTCGGGGGAGCCGTCGGTGAGCAGGCGGATCGCGACGAACCCGCTCGCGGATCCCGCGCCGAGCAGGATGCGACCGTCGGGCAGGACCCGGACCCCGGCGACGTCGTCCGTCGGGGTGCCCAGGTCGAGCACGACCCGCCCCCCGTCGCCGAACCCGTCGTCGCGACGGCCGTCCGGCGTGATCCGCTCCACGACGACGTCACGGCGGGCCGAGCGACCGGCGACCACGAGCGATCCGTCGGCGCCCCGGGCGATCGTGCGGCCGGTCGTCGGCACGTCGCGCCCGGCGTGGATCGTCGCGATCCCGTCCCGCCCGAACGCGTCGACCCGGTCGCCGGGGGCGGCCAGCGCCGGGGCCGCACCGCACATGCCCAGCCCTGCTGCGCCGACGGCGAGCGCCAATCGCCGAACGGTCCGGGAAACGGGCACGCGGGTCACATCCACCCATCGGCACCCCGTCGGGGCGGCTTGAGTCGACGGTGGGGCGCTCGGCGAGCGTCGCGCGGGCGGCCCGGTGGCCGCGCCACGGCTTCGGCCGGCGGTGCCGGGGCTCCGGCAGACTGTCACGCGTGAGGCGAGTCCGAGCGACGATCCGCATCCGTCCGGGGGTCGTCGTCGGCGCGCTCGCCGTCGGCCTGCTCGCCGCGGGATGTGGTGGTGAGCACGGGGAGGGCTCTGCCGACGGACCGCCCGTCGTCACGACCGCCCCGGTCCCGGGCGGCGCCACGGGCACCAGCACGACCACCGAGCGGCCTCGGCGGCCGACGACGACCGAGCGGCCCACGACCACCCGGAGCGAGACGCAGGAACCCCCCGGGTCGTGGACCGCCACCTGCCCGACGCCGACCTCGTCCCCGCAGTACGGCTGCCGGGCGGTGCGCGGCACGGTCATCGCCATCGAGTCCGTCGACCCGGATGGGGACGGTGACCTGCACGTCATCGTCCGCGAGCGCCACCCGGACGGCGGCGTCACCCTGCCCGGGATCAGCGTGCTCGACGTGCGCCCCGCCCTGCGACCGAAGCGCGACCCGCGCCGCGGAGAGTGGGTCACCGGGTCGGGGCCGGTTTTCCGCGGCAGCTTCCGGCAGAAGCAGGTCCAGACCGACGTGTTCCGCGTCTGGCGGCCGTAGGACGGGTCTGACGGTGGTGGGGCGGGGCCTACGGTCGAGTCGCGCTTCACCCACCGGCATCGAGCGTCCGGGTACGGTTCCTCCCGTGGAACCGCTGACGCCCGCCTACCGTGCCGTGATGACCATCGCCGGGCCGATCGTCCGGCGCTGGGGGCGGCTCGAGGTCGTCGGCACCGAGCTGCTGACCGACGGGCCGCTGTTGCTGTTGGGGACCCACGACAGCTACTGGGACCCGGTCGTCGTCGGCGTCGCCGGCCGCGAGCACCGGCAGATCCGCGCGCTCGCCAAGTCGACGCTGTGGAAGTTCCCGCTGCTGGGGCCGGTCCTCAACGGGATGGGTCAGATCCCGATCAAGCGCGGCAAGGGCGACGCCCGGGCGCTCGAGGCGGCGATCGCCGAGCTGCGCGGCGGGGCCTGCATCGGCGTGTTCCCCGAGGGGACCATGTCGCGCGGGCGGTACCTGCGGCCGCGCAGCGGCGCCGGTCGGCTGGCGGAGGCGGTGCCCGAGGCGCTCGTGCTGGGCGTCGCGATCACCGGCGTCGTCGACATCGTCCGCTTTCCCAAGCGCCCGACGATGCGGGTCGAGATCTTCCAGCCGCGCGGTGGCGTCCGCCTGCAGCCGGGGGAGACCGCGGCCCAGCTCGCCGAGCGCGTGATCGTCGAGGCCCGCGAGCGCGCCCCGATCCAGATCCCCGGACGCCGCAGGACCGCCGCCAAGTACCTGGCCCGTCAGCAGGCGGAGGCGGCAACCGCGGCCGCAGCCCAGAGCGCCGGTGCCGGCGACCAGCCGGCGCCGGTCGCCGACCGCGTCGGCTGATCGGCCGGACACCCCGGGATCGGGACCCTGGCGGCCGGGTCCGGCGGCGGAGGTCGGCGGTCGGCGCCGGCGGAAGGGGCCGGCGGGTGGATGCCGGCGAACGTCGGTGTCGGCGAAGGGGGTGCAGGGTTGTCCACATATACCGTGGACAGTCGTGCGCCTGGTCGAGTTGAGCCGCGCTGGCTGACCGATGTGGCCCCGGGGTGCGGGGCGCCGGCCGACGGGGTGCAGGGTCGTCCACACATAGCGTGGGAACTCGTGCGCCCCGTCGAGTTGGGGCGCGCTGGCTGACCGATTGCGGCCCCGGGGTGCGGGGCGCCGGCCGACGGGGTGCAGGGTCGTCCACACATAGCGTGGGAACTCGTGCACCCCGTCGAGTTGGGGCGCGCCGGCCGACCGATCGCGGCCCTGGGGTACGGGGCGCCGCCCGCCCGCCCCTGCTGTCCCGCCCGCCCCTGCTGTCCCGCCCGCCCCTGCTGTCCCGCCCGCCCCTGCTGTCCCGCCCGCCCCTGCTGTCCCGCCCGGGCTGCCTTCGCTGCCCGCGCGCCGCCGTCAGCCCGCCGTGCGGCGGATCGTCCGCACGCCGATCGCCAGACCCGCGGCGGCGGTGCCGACGGCGGCGAGGACGCCCCACAGCACCGTGGTCGTGCCGATGTCACCGGCGAACAGGGCACGCTCCGCGTCGACGACGTACGTCAACGGGTTGGCGGCCGACAGGGCACGGAGCCAGCCGGGACCGTCGTCGATCGGCAACAGCATGCCCGACAGCAACATCAGCGGGAACAGGAACGTCTGCTGGACCATCCAGAACATCCAGTCCTGGTCCTTGACCGCGAGCGCCAGGGCGTAGGACAGGGCGCCCAGGCCGACGCCGAACGTCGCCAGGAGGACCAGGCCGATCAGGCCTCCGGCCGCGTGAGGATCGAACCCGAACGGCAGCGACACGAGCACGATCAGCACGGCCTGGCCGATCACCGGGACGATCTCCTTCAACGCCCGGCCGACGATCAACGCCGAGCGGCGCAGCGGGGTCACCAGCATCCGCTCGTGCGACCCGGTCTGCACCTCCGCCAGCAGGTTCGATCCGGTCATCGAGGTGGCGAACAGCGTCGACATGACGAGGATCCCGGGAACGAACCACTGCAGCGTTCCGGCGTCACCCAGACCGGTGGTGCTCACCAGCAGCGGGCCGAACAGGGCCAGGAAGAACAGCGGCTGGACCATGCCGAAGACGAGCGTGAACGGCTCCCGGATCAGCGGTTGCAGCTCACGGCGGAACACGGTCCGCACGTCGTGGACCAGCGATCCGCGAGCGGCGGGGGTGACCGGTCGGGTCAGGGTGGGGGCGGTGATGGTGGACATGAGGGGCTCCGGGTGTTGGGAGGGGTGACGGATCAGTGGTGGCCGCGTCGCCGCAGATGGGTGCCGCCAGGTCTGGGGCCGGCGGTGCCCGGACCGCGACGCCGGGTGTCGTTGGGCGCGAGGCGCGGGTGGGTGGCTACGGGGTGGGCGCCGTGCTCACGCCGCGACCGGTGGTGTGGCGGGGGTCTCGACGGGCGCGATGAAGCTCTCGCGCAGGCTGCGGCCGGTCAGGTCGAGGAAGACGTCGTCGAGCGACGGGTGCTCGACACCGGTGCGGCGGGAGAGGTCCGCCTTGAGCCCGACCGCGGTGTCGTCGGCGATGACCTGACCGGTGTCCATCACCATCACCCGCTCGGCCATGCTGTCGGCCTCGTCCAGGTAGTGGGTGGTGAGGAAGATCGTCATCCCCGTCTCGGCACGCAGGCGCAGGATGTGGCCCCACAGGTTGGCCCGGCTCTGCGGGTCGAGGCCGGTGGACGGCTCGTCGAGGAACAGCAGCGCCGGACGGTGCACGATCCCCAGCGCGACGTCGAGCCGGCGCCGCTGGCCGCCGGAGAGCATCGACGTCTTGCGGTCGGCCAGCTCGGTGAGCTGCAGCGCCTCGAGCAGCTCGTCGGCCCGGGCGTCGGACGCCGAGCCGGACATCCCGTAGGCGAGGCCCTGCGTCACGAGCTCGTCACGCACGCGGTGGCTGTGGCCGGCACCGTCGCCCTGTCCGACGTACCCGATCCGGCGCCGCACGCCGTCGGGATCGGCGGCGATGTCGTGCCCGGCGACGGTCGCGCGGCCACTGGTCGGCGGCAGCAGCGTCGTGAGCATCCGGAGCGTGGTCGACTTGCCCGCCCCGTTGGGCCCGAGGAACGCGACGAGCTCGCCCTCGTCCACCTGCAGGTCGATGCCGCGCACGGCCTCGACGGTCTCGTTGTCGACCCGGAACGTGCGGGTCAGTCCTTCGGCGTTGATCATGCGACCAGCCTCGCGACGATTCCGGCCACATCCTGACCGGAAGGCGCGCGATCATGGCGACATGGCCGATCCGACGTCCCGCATGCTGCGGCTGCTGTCGCTGCTGCAGACCCACCGCTACTGGGCCGGGCCCGAGCTGGCCGATCGGCTCGACGTCAGCGAGCGCACGCTGCGGCGCGACGTCGACCGGCTGCGCGAGCTGGGCTACCCGGTCGATGCGGCGCGGGGCGCGGGCGGGGGCTACCAGCTGCAGGCCGGCAGACAGTTGCCGCCGCTGCTGCTCGACGACGAGGACGCCGTGGCGATCGCCGTCGGGTTGCGCACGGCGGCCGGGGGCTCCGTCGCCGGGATCGAGGAGACGTCGGTCCGGGCGCTGGCGAAGCTCCAGCAGGTGCTGCCGCCCAAGCTGCGGCGCCGCGTGGAGGCGCTCCAGTCTGCGATCGCGCCGACGCTGGGACCGCCGAGCTCGGTCGACGCGGACGTGCTGGCGACCATCGCCCAGGCGTGCCGCGACCAGGAGCGTCTGCGGTTCGGGTATCGCCGGCGCGACGGTGAGCAGAGCGAGCGCACGGTCGAGCCGCACCGCCTGGTCAACCACCAGCGGCGTTGGTACCTGGCGGCGTGGGACGCGCGTCGTCAGGACTGGCGCACGTTCCGCGTCGACCGGATCGCCGACCCGCAGCCCTCGGGGACGCGGTTCACCTCGCGTGTGCCGCCGGGCGGTGACGCGGCCGCGTACGTCCGCTCGTCGATCGCGTCGATGCCGGCCCGGTACGAGGCGGTGGTGACCGTCTTCGCCCCCGCCGAGGAGATCCCGCGCGAGGCCGGATGGTTCCGGGGCGAGATCGAACCGGTCGACGACGTGAGCTGCCGGATCCGCACCCGCGCCGACTCGCTGAGCTGGTTGACGGTCCACCTGGGGTTCCTCGTCCACGACTACCGGATCGACGGTCCGCCGGAGCTCGTCGAGCACGTCCGCACCTGCGCCGAGCGGATGGGCCGGGCGGCCCGCGCGTAGTCCGGGACCCGTTCGTCGGGTGCCCGGGGCACACGGGGGGGGCGGGCCGCCCCGGGACCTGCAGTCGAGACGCGGTCGGCAGAGGCCAGGCGCTCGCGAAGCCAGCCCGTGCGTGTCGCACCCGTGCTACAGTTGGTCCATGGCGCGGTCGATCACGCAACGCGAGCTCCGGAATCAGAGCGGCGACGTCATGCGTGGCCTGGATCGGGGAGAGTCGTTCCTCGTCACCCGTAACGGCGTGCCGGTAGGGGAGCTCGCTCCGGTCTCGGCACGCCGGTGGGTCGGCCGACGCGCCGTGGCGGTCGCCATCGAAGACGTCCCGTCGATTGATCACGACGCGTTCCGTGCCGACCTCGACGCCTACGTCGACCAGGACGCGGAGCCGCGTGGCTGAGTCGACGCTCAAGCGCGGGGTCCTCGACACCTCGGTCGTCGTCGGCCTCTCGGACATCGATCCCGACGACCTCCCGGACGAGATGTCGATCTCGGCGGTCACCCTCGCGGAGCTGGCGGCGGGGCCCCGGGCCACGAGCGATCCGGTCGTGCAGGCCCGGCGGCAACATCGCCTGCAGTGGGCCGAGGCCACCTTCGACCCGCTGCCGTTCGACGCTTCCGCGGCCCGGGCATACGGGCTGGTCTACGCGTCGGTCGTCGCGGCGGGGCGCAAGCCCAGGGGCCGGCGGGCCGTCGATCTGTTCATCGCGGCGACGGCGCTGGCCCTGCGGGTACCGGTCTACACGTGCAACCCGGATGACTTCGTGGGCATCGACGGGCTCGAGGTCATACCCGTCGGTACGAGTCCTTCATCCGTCGGGTGAGCAACGCGCTGGCGTGGACGTCGAGCTCGACCGCGCCGAGTGCCACCGCCTGAAACCGCAGGTCGGCCGGCAGGTCGTAGTGGTCCTTCCACGGCTGGCCCGGGCGGGTCTGGATCCACTGGCGGGGTAGGCCCAGGCGGGCGGCGAACCGGACCAGCTCCTCGGGCGAGTCGGCCCGCAGATGGCACCAGAGCCGTCCCCGCCACGGCCAGATCGCCGGATCGACGTAGACGGTCACGCCCGGACGGGGACGGTCACCGCCGCGGATGGCGGCCGTGCGATCGTGCTCGGACGCCGCCCGGGGCGCGGGTCGAGGTCGCCGGACGGTGGGCTGGGGACGGCGTCATGGGGTGGTGGCCCTGGGCTGGGGACGGCGTCATGGGGTGGTGGCCCCGTCGGCATCCGGCCGGGCCGGCAACGCGAGGTTGCGGTACACGAGCGTCTCGGGGTCGTCGGCACCCTCGACCCGGTAGAGCCGCTCGTCGGGGACGTCGGCGGGGCGCTCGGCGTGCAGCCGCGCGAAGAACGTCTCGCCGGGTCCGGGGACCTGGACGACCGGCAGGCGGTGGGCGAGGCGGTGGGTCTGGCCGTCGAGCGGTCCCCCGACGAAACGTGCGTTGATCGGTTCGGCCTGGATCACGTCAGGGATCGTGGCACGGCGCGCGACCTCCCGGCGCGTTCGGCGGCCCCGCGACGGACGGCGACCAGCGACGCGCGTCCCGGGTGGCTCGACGCGAAGACGCGCACGCTGCCCCTGTCGACCTGAGCGCTCCAGCGCAGCATCCGCCAGGTGACCGGGGTGGCGATCGTCGTCGTCGCCACGGCGATCCGGCCCAGGCGCAGGGCGCGACTGCCGGCGCGGTGCGGCAGGCGCGCCGACGCGGTGAAGGCCCGGCGGACCGCTGCGAGTGCCGTGTAGGCGTGGCGGTCGGCGTCGGCCGCGTCGGCCCAGGTCAGGCGGGCGGTGATCGTCAGACCGTCGGGACGGTCGACGCAGCAGACGAGGGTCGTGCCCCCGTCCTCGTACCAGTGGGTGACCGTGCCCATCGTCGCCTCCTCGTGTCCGCTCGTGGGTTCCGGGTCGTACCCCGGTTATCGGCGGGCGAGCGGGCGGACTGGAGTCGTGGTCGACGTCTGGGCGATCGGGCGCCGGCCGGTCGCGGACCGGAGGCGAGGTGGGACGGGGCGCGGCTCCGCCCCCGCTCTACGTGGCGAACCGTGCACCCCGAGGATGCCGGTGCTGCGGTCGCCGTGCCGGCCGTCAGTTCATGTGCCGCTGCGACGCGGCGATCACCGGCGGGGTCTGCCCCCGGACCGCGACCTCGTAGAGCCAGCGGTCGATCTTGCCCTGGTAGATCGGCACGCCGTGCTGGATGCACATCGCGATGATCTCGGTCCGGTCGACGCCGCGGGCGTCGGCCAGCTCTTCGGGGGTCAGGTGGTTGGCCACGGGGCCTCCTGGGGGAGTGGGTTCTCCCCTCCGTCTTGTACCAAGGCGACCGGCGCGGGGGCAAGGCGTCGTGCCGTCCGTCGGACATCGCCGGCCGGTACCCAGCATCGCGACCCGCGGGTACGACGAGCTTCCGGCCACCTGGGGCTGACCCGGCCCCGGGCGGGCCGCTCGCCCGGCGGACGACGGTCGCGCCGGGCGAGCGGGATGCTCTCCGGATGGATCGCGACGACGACACGAGGCCTCAGGACGACGCGGACACCGCCGGCGGTGGCGGTGCGGACGTCCGGGACGCGGAGATCCTCGAGCAGACGGCGGAGGCCGTGATCTACGCCGACCGCGAGGGGCGGATCCGACGGTGGAACCGGGGGTGCGTCGAGCTCTTCGGCTTCACGGCCGACGAGGCCCTCGGTCAGCGCCTGGACCTGATCATCCCCGAGCGTCTGCGCGACGCCCACTGGCGGGCGTTCGACGCGGCGATCGGGCGCGGAGCCACGAACGGCGGTCGCGAGGCCCGCCTGACCCGGGTGCTCGCCAAGGACGGAGAGCGCCGCTATGTCGAGATGAGCTTCGCGGTCGTCGTCGGCACCGACGGTCGCGCGCACGGCTCGGTCGCCGTGGCCCGCGACGTCACCCAGCGCGAGCTCGCCGCACGGGCCGCCCGCGAGGCCGGGGCGGGCGCCTGACGCATCGCCGTCACAGCAGGCCTCGCGCGTCGCCTCCGCCCACCGGATCGATCACCTCGATCGTAGACACCATTGTTCATGACGATAGGGTGCATCCATGGTGTCGAACGCGCCTACCGACGGGCCCGCCGGGTCGCCCACCGCCCCGCCCGACGGGCCTCCCCGCATCGCGCCGGGCGGCCTCCGCGACCTGGGCCTGCCCAACTGGGCGTTCTCGCGGCTCTCCGGCGTGGTGGCGGGAACGGCGCCGCCGAACATCTTCACGACGCTCGGTCGGCACCGGGGGCTCTTCCGCGGTTGGCTGATGTTCGCCGGACGGCTCATGCCGGGCGGCAGGATCGGCCGGCGCGAGACCGAGATGCTGATCATCCGCGTCGCGCACCTGCGGGGGTCGCGGTACGAGTTCGAGCACCACGTCCGGTTGGGGCGGCGCTGCGGCGTGACGGCCGCCGACGTGGACCGCCTGGTGGCCGGCCCGGACGCCGACGGCTGGAGCCCGCGCGAGCGGGTGCTGCTGGAGAGCGCCGATCGCCTCGTCGCCGACCGGCACCTGGACGACGAGGGGTGGGCGCGACTGCGCACGCACCTGGACGAGCGCGAGGCGATCGAGCTGCTGATGCTCGTCGGCCACTACGACATGCTCGCGATGGTGATCGAGACCCTCCGGCTCGACCTCGACGAGCCGCGCGGTCGGCGGGGGCGGACGGCATGAGCGGTCCGGACATCGCCGACTCGCCGGTGCTCGAGGGCGCCCAGGTGCGCCTGCCGCGGGGGCGCCACGGTCTCTCGCGCGAGGAGGTCGAGCGGTCCCAGCGCGGGCGGATCATCTTCGCGATGGCCGACGTGATGGCCGAGAAGGGGTACGGCGCCACGTCGGTCGCCGACGTGCTGCGCGGGGCGGGCGTGTCGCGCCAGACGTTCTACGCGCTGTTCACGTCCAAGGAGGACTGCTTCGCGTCGGCGTTCGACGCGGCCGCGCAGATCGTCCAGCAGCGGGTGGTCGAGCGCGCCGTCGCCGACGGCGGGGCGGACGACCCGGTGCCGTCGGGGTGGACGGCGGGCGTCGCCCCCGCGACGGGGCCCGAGGTGCTCGCCGAGCGGCTCGACCGGCTGCTCGGCGCGTTCCTCGACGCGGTCGCCGACGAGCCCGCGTTCGCACGCCTGTTCCTCGTCGAGGTGTACGCGGCCGGACCCGAGGCGCTCGATCGTCGGATCGCGTCGCAGGAGCGGTTCGCCGAGATCATCGCCACGCTCGTCGGCGCCCGGGACGACGACGAGCGGTTCCTCTGCGAGGCGGTCGTCGCCGCGATCAGCACGCTCGTGACCACCCGCGCGGCGCAGGGCGACATGGACGGCGTGCGCGAGCTGCGGGCGCCGCTGTCGCGGCTGGTGCGCCGCGGCATGCCGTTGCTGATCGCCGACGACGACGCCTGACGCCGGAGCGCCGGCGGCGCACGGCGGCGGGACGGGTCGCCGACGGCGGCCGGCCGGGCGGTGCCCGCGGGGGCTCCGAGCGCCGCGAAACCGGAATCCGTTTCACATACCGGTCGGTCTTTGTAATAGTGGCGCCCGTGACCAACGCACCGTTGCAGGCCGATGTCGTCGTCGTGGGGGCCGGCCTGGCCGGCCTGGCCGCCACCGCCGAGCTCGCCGAGCGCGGGCGGAGCGTGCTCGTCCTCGACCAGGAGCCCGAGGCGTCACTCGGCGGCCAGGCGTTCTGGTCGCTCGGCGGCCTGTTCCTCGTCGACTCGCCGGAGCAGCGGCGGATGGGGATCAAGGACTCCTTCGACCTGGCCTGGCAGGACTGGCAGGGCAGCGCGCAGTTCGACCGCGACGAGGACGCGTGGCCGCGCAGGTGGGCGCGTGCGTACGTGGAGTTCGCCGCCGGCGAGAAGCGCCCGTGGCTGCACGACATGGGCGTGCGGCTGATGCCCAACCCGGGCTGGGCGGAGCGCGGTGGTCACGGCGCCACCGGCCACGGCAACTCGGTGCCGCGGTTCCACCTGACGTGGGGCACCGGTCCGGGCCTGTTGGAGCCGTTCGTCCGTCGCGTCCGCGCGGCCCAGGAACGGGGCTTGGTGACCTTCGCCTTCCGTCACCGCGTCGACGATCTGATCGTGACCGACGGCACCGTCACCGGCGTCACCGGATCGGTCCTGGAGCCCAGCGCCGTCGGGCGCGGCGAGGACAGCTCGCGCGAGGTCGTCGGGGCGTTCACCGCCGAGGGGCAGGCGGTCATCCTCAGCTCGGGGGGCATCGGCGCCAACTTCGACCTGGTCCGCAAGAACTGGCCGGATCGCCTGGGCCCGGCACCGAAGAACCTCATCTCCGGCGTGCCGATGAGCACCGACGGGCGGATGCTCGGGATCGCCGAGGGCGCAGGGGCGAACCTCATCAACCGCGACCGCATGTGGCACTACGTCGAGGGCATCCGCAACTGGGCACCGGTGTGGAGCCGCCACGGCATCCGCATCCTTCCGGCCCCGTCGTCGCTGTGGCTGGACGCGACCGGCAAGCGCCTACCGGTGCCGCTCTTCCCGGGGTTCGACACGCTCGGCACGCTGGAGCACATCGGCACCACGGGGTACGACTACACCTGGTTCATCCTCACCGCCAAGATCATCGAGCGGGAGTTCGCGCTGTCGGGCTCGGAGCAGAACCCCGACATCACCGGCCGCAGCATCCGCGAGCTGCTGCGCCAGCGGTTGGCGTCCGGTCCTCCGGAGCCGGTGCAGAAGTTCATGGACCACGGGGCGGACTTCGTCGTCCGCGACGACCTGCGCAGTCTGGTGGCGGGCATGAACGCGCTGACCGACGGGCCGCGACTGGAGTACGAGGACGTCGAGCGCGAGGTCGTCGCCCGGGACCGCGAGATCCTCAACCCGTTCACCAAGGACTCGCAGGTGACCGCGATCCGGGCCGCCCGTCGGTACATCCCCGACCGCATCACCCGGGTCGCGTCGCCGCACCGGCTGCTGGACCCCAAGGCCGGTCCGCTGATCGGGGTCAAGCTCAACATCCTCACCCGCAAGACGCTGGGCGGCCTGGAGACCGACCTGCAGGGGCGGGTGCAGACCCCCGCCGGCGAGCCGTTCGCCGGCCTGTACGCCGCGGGCGAGGTGTCCGGGTTCGGCGGTGGTGGCATGCACGGCTACAACTCGCTCGAGGGCACCTTCGTCGGCGGTTGCCTGTTCAGCGGCCGGACCGCCGGTCGCGCGATCGCGCGGACGCTGGGGTAGGCGCGCACGTCCGCGGGCACGACCGTGGACCAGCGTCCGTCCGCGTCGGGCGGCGAATCGACGCGATCGGTCCTCCGCCCACGGCATGCGACCCGGCAGGCGTGTCGCGTTGGCGACGTCGACGGTCGTCAACGCCGCATCCTTCGGTCCTCGCGCGCCGCGACCCGGCAGGCGTGTGGCGTTGCCGACGTCGACGGTCGTCAACGCCGCACCGTCCACCCGTGCCGCCCGCGACGTTCTTGGATGGGCCTGGTGGTCAGACGGCCCGCTGGGGGGACGCCGGATCGGGGGCGCCGTCTGCGACGACGGCCAGCGCGTCGGCGAGTCGGCGGACCGCCTCCGCCAACGCCGGCTCCGCGTGGTTGGCGTAGCCGATCAACAGCGTGCGGCGGCGCACGCCGTAGGCGCGGACCGAACGGGCGGCCAGCGCGGACTCCAGGGCATCGGGGTCGACCGCCTGCGGCAGCGCGACGGTGGCGTGCAGGCCGGCGGCGATGCCCAGGACGCGGGCGCCGGGCAGGTGGCGGGCCAGGGCGGCCGTCAGCGCGTCGCGTCGGGCGCGATAGCGGCGGCGCAGGACCCGCAGGTGCCGGTCGTAGCCGCCGGTCTCGATCAGCCGGGCCAGCGTGAGCTGCGTCAGCACGTCGCCGCCCATGTCGTCCAGCGCCTTCTCGCGGGTGACCGGGCCGATCAGACGGGCCGGCAGGACGAGCCACCCCAGGCGCAACGCGGGGGCCAGGCTCTTGGAGACCGATCCGACGTGGACGACCTGCTCCG
>JBFWKS010000043.1:0-19211 GCA_050252545.1 Solirubrobacteraceae bacterium | reverse complement strand
GCTCTGCAGCGATCATCGCTGCGCCGCCTGGCCCTGGGTGTTCCTCGGGGAGTGAAGCCAGAGCGGCCACGAACGGGCGCACCGCATCCCACCGACGCTTGACGTCGTCCCACACGCTCGCCGGCAGTTCCAGCGCCAACGCCATCACGGCGCGGTCCATGTCGTTGCGGGCTGCTTCTTGGGGGTTGCTCTCAGCCATCGGCGTGCTCGTCGCGCTGCGCTGCGATCACGAGGAGCTGCTCGACCACGCCGGCCACCTCACCCGCGGGCTCGGGGCCGAGCTCGGGGGCGATGCGGTGGAGCTGGTCGGCCAGGCGACGCAGTTCGAAGGTCACCTCCCGGCCGGTCACTGGCGCCACGACTCGTCGAGCTCGTCGTCGGGGTCGACCCCGTCGGGCGGCGGGAGCCACGCCGGCTGCTCGTCCTTCGTCGCGCTGGCCCCGTAGACCAGCCGGGCCGGGACGGTCTCGAGGCCGGGCACGATCTCGTCGCCGTCGAGGACCCTGCGCGACACCTCGTCGAGGGTGAGGCCGGCGTCGTTCAGCGCCGACTTCGACGGGCGCAGCTCCAGCAGGTCGTACCGGCCGTTCGCGTCGGCCCACGCCACGAACGCGTTGGCGTCGACGATCTCGATCGCGGTGGCCCGCCGTTCGACCTTCGCGACGCCCGACGGGAGCGGGTACCGCTTGAGCTTCACCTTCTTCCACGCGTCGACCGACGGGACCCCTTCGATCCCCATGTCGTCGAGCTGGGTCTCGATCCGGCGCCGCTGGAAGTCAGCCACCCGGGCTTCCCACCGGCCCACCTCGTTCTGCGCGGCGGGCAGGTGATCCTCGAGCCACTCCTTCACCTTCGCGATGTCCCGTGCTGCCGCGGCGCGGAGCCGGGCGGCTTCCTGTTCGGCGCGGGCGAGGCCACGGAGGGCCCAGTCGACCTGGTCGTCGGTCTCGGCACGCCACGGCCGCCGGTCGGTGGTCGGGTCAGTCGTCGTCACGGCGCTTCTCCTTCTTGGCTTGGGCCAGCTCGGACCGGCGGATCCGGGCGAGCAGCCGGTCGTGGTCCCGGCGGTTCCGCTTCCGGCGGGTCTTGGTGTGCGATCGGGCGGTCATGCGTGTCCTCCGTGGTGAGCGCTAGAAATCGACCCGGCCGCCGGTGGCGACCGCGGCGGCGAGCTCGTCGGGGAGCTCGACGTGGAGCAGGCGGGCCAGGACCACGTGGCTCTTGGAATGGCCAGCGGCCTTGCACCTGCGCGACAGGGCCCGGGCCGACAGGCCCAGGGCGAAGCACCGGTGTGCCCGCACCGCGCGACGGACCCGGGCGTAGGTGATGAGGTCCTCGAGCTCCCGGTCCGCTTCGATGAAGTCGGCTATGGCCTGCTCGAGCGCGGCGGCGTGGATCTCGTCGGCGGTGGGGCGGCGTGCCCCCATCAGCCGAACGGCCCGGCGCCGCGCCGCTCGGCCACCAGCAGGATGAACCCGCCGGTCTGGCGGGTGATCCCCCACGGGTAGTAGCCCTGCTCGTCAAGCTCGCACAGGCGCCGCGCCAGGACATCAACGTCGTCCAGGAGCTCGGCGGTCCAGCGCGCCGGTGATGCGTGTCCAGCCGGCTCCGGGTCGACGGCGGCCGGTTCTGGCGCCGGCCGGGTGAGCGGGACGCCTTCGGCGAGGACCTTCCCGAGCTGCCAGAGCGAAGGGGCCACACCTGCCGCGAAGGTGATGAGCCAGGGCTGCTCGGGCTTCTGGGGGAGGGCGAGGGCCACGCCGTCGCGGACGATGGCGAACTCCCACCATGAGCCCGCGGTGTTGATGTGCAGGTCGTGGCGGGCGTCGAGGCGGACCCGGGCGTGGGTGGGTTGGGCAGGGTCGACGTCGACGCTGGCGTCGAGCTCGGCGGGATCGACGGGCGGCCAGGTCTGCGCGGCGAGGTCGGCGACGATCCGGCGGGCGCCGGCGGCGGTCCCTTCGATCCGCTCGGCGGCCTCGGCGGCCTCGTCGGCCTGCTGTTCGGCCTGGGCTTCGGTCCACTGTTCGGCGGCCTGGTTGATGATGCTCAAGGGGTGGTCTCCCTTCGGGTGTCTGATACCACGTGCAGCGTATGCCACTGGAAGCCCTGTCGACCACTCCTGTGGCGCGCAGCGGCCCCCGGGCCATGGGGACCGGGGGCCGCTACGGGCTTGGGGGGATGGCGGCCCGGTCAGGCGTGGGCGGCCCCGATCTCCGCGTGGCGGGCGGTGAGCGCGGCGACGTGGGCGAGGCTGACACCTCGGGGATGGGTGAGGCGGCCGTTGAGGCTGAGGGCCCCGCGCCAGGTGACGAACCGGGACCCGGCCTCGTTGACGCCTGCGGCGTCGGCGGCGCCCATCATGGCGAGCCAGAGGGGCAGATCGTGCTCGTGGTGGGGCAGCTGGGTGGCGGGCTCGGCTCCGAGGAGGTGCACGCGGACCGTCCACCGGCGGTGGGGCCAGTGCATCCCCGCGTTGATGGTCGCGGCGCGCAGGCGGTCGCGGATCTCCCGGACCCGGTCCTCAGCCACGGTGAAGGTGATGTCTTGGCGCACCACCTCGATGGCCAGGCCGTGCCCGGCCTCGGCCTCGGCCTCGACGTGCAGGGGCCACTCGCGCCCGTGCTCGTCCAGGTAGCTGCTCGGGATGCGGGTCATCGGTCGTCCGGCGTGGGCCACAGGCGGGCGGTGGACAGCTCCACCACGCGCAGGGCGTCGCGGTAGGCCTCGGCCTTGGCCTGGCGGCGCTCCCACAGGAACGGGCCTCCGCCGAGCTGGGCGGCTTGCTGCTCGTACTCCTCGGCCATCGTCTCCAGGTACCGGGCGATGCTGCCGCTGTCCTCGCTGGGGTCGGCAAGCTCGCCGTACACCTTGAGGTCACGGGCGGCGGCGGCCAGGCGGGCGGCCTCGACCGTCTCGGCCTGCCCGGCCTCGATGACCTCGCCGGGGTCGTAGCTCTCGCCGGTGGCAAGGTTCACCAGCTCGGCGATGGCCCAGTCGCTCGCGTACTCCTGGGTCGTGTGGTAGCGCCAGGCGTCGGCCACGCTGGCGTGGCAGGTGATCCACGCGGGCGGCTCGTCGCCGTGCACGTTCTCCTCGACGAGGGCGAAGGGGCGGCCCGGGTCGAAGCTGCCGGGCAGGTCGTCGGGCTGGCACCCGCGGGCGCGGGCCTCGTTGAGGATCTCGGCGAGGCGCTGCGAGGGCGTCTGCTCGGTCCACTGCGGCTGGTCGTCGGGCACGGCCTCGGGCTGGGTCATGGTCTCCACTGGTGGTCTCCTTCGGGTGAAGCGGTCGTGCTGACTGCTCCGTGCCCTGCCACCAGTGGGGCGTTGGGTGCCTCACTGGTGGCAGGGTGTCGCAACGGTCAGAAATCGTTGTCGCCGGGCCAGCGGGGCCCGTCGTAGGTGTCGCGCCGGCGCTCGACTCCGAGGGCCCGCATCTGGCGCCACCACCACGCGAGCCAGCGGGCGAGGCTGAGGGGCTCGCGGCTCATGTCGGCCACCGCTTGGCGACGGCGGCGACCATGGCGGCCACCAGCAGGAGCACTCCGAGCACGACTCCTTCGACGATCGGGGCGCCGCCGGTGCGGGCGAGCTGGCCGGTCGGGGTCGTGGTGGTCTCGTCGGTCAGGGGCCCGCACTGGCGGTTCCCCATCGTGGAGCAATCCCAGCATGCTTCGTCCTCGGCGCAGCGGGCCACGGGCGGCGGGATCGTGCACGTGTAGGCGGGGCAGTCGGGGTCGTACCCGTAGGCCAGGGCGGCCATCACTCGGCCGCTTCTTCGATGAGGGCCACGGCCAGGCGCTCGGCCACGAGAAACAGACCCAGGGCGGCCCGGGCGGTCATGCCGTCGCCGTGGTCGTTGCTTACCTCGGTGGTGCCGCTGTCCTCCAGGTACTCATCGAGGGCCTCCCACGCGCCGAGGTCGGTGAAGGCCACCCAGATCGCGTAGGTGCCGACGGGCACGGCGCCATCGGCGATCATGTGGGCCTCGTCGCTGGCGATGGTCTCGGGGTCGAGGTCGTCCCCTTCGGCGGCCAGCTCGGCCAGGCGGTCGGCGGTGTCGCGGGCGACCTGCTCAAGGAACCCGGCGCCGGGGCTGGTGAGGCTGTCGGGGTTCATGCACCCGGCCAGGCGGGCGAGCTGCCAGACGGTGCGGGGCTCGGTCTCGGTCACGGTGGTGGTCTCCATGGTCGTGGTCTCCTTCGGGTGTGGGGTCAGAACAGCGCCAGCGCCGGCGTCGGGGCGTCGGTGGTCTCGCTGGTGGTGGGGCGGTCGGTGGTGGGCGGCTGGGGCCGGCGGCCGCCGCGCTTGGGCTGCGGCTCGGGCTGCGGGAACATGCGGGACGCGGCGAGGTGGGCTGCGTTCTGCGCCTGGCCGGTGTCGGGCTGGTAGGGGTGGCCGGTGGCCTCGCACAGGTCGCACGGGCAGCTGTGGCCGTGGCCGTAGGACCAAAGCCAGCGGGCATGGTCGGCCTGGTGGGGCCCGGCCTGGGCGGCGTAGGCGCGGCGCATGATGTGCAGCGCGGCGTTGAGCTGGTGCCGCTCGGTCGGGGCCCGGTTGACGATCCAGCCGGCGCCGGGGTTCTCGTCGGCGAGGGCCTTGCCAACGGCGTGGGCGTAGCGGTCGCGGTTCCACCCGTCGGTCCCGACCGGGTGGCGGCTGTGGTCGGCGTGGTCGTCGTCCAGCTCGGCCCGCAGGGCGATCCACTCCCGGTCGAGCTGGTTCAGGTCCCGGCCGGTGAAGTCGACGCGCTGGCCGCGCGGGAGGTGGCCGTGTCGGCGGGCGCAGCTCCAGCAGTGGAGCTCGGTCGTCGGGTAGCAGCCGGCCAGGTCGACCTGGAACGTGCGGCTGCAGTCGGCGCAGGGCCGCTCGGGCCCGGCGGGCTCGTCCTCGAGCGGCTCGAGCGCCTCGAGCGGCTCGGCGGGGGCGGTGAAGTCGAGGCGGGGTGCCTGGATCCCGGCGCGCCGGCAGCTGGCGCACAGGCCGTGGCCATGGGTCGGGCGGGCGCAGGCGGGGCAGGTGGCGTCGGGCAGGTCGAACAGTCGGCCGGTCACGGCCGGGCCTCGGTGTGCTGGCACCGGTCGGGCGCGGCGGCGCAGGCCCGCTCCTGGCCCCACGTGGCTGCCACGTGGAGGGCCAGCAGCAGGGCCAGGCCGACAAGGAAGGCGAGGCGGTTGCTCACGCGCCCAGCTCCTGGGCGGCGATCTCGGCGTCGATACGGTCGATCTCACTGTCGCGCAGGTCGGCCAGGGTGCAGCCGATGGCCTGGGCGGCCAGGCGGCGGACGGCTTCGACCTCCTGGCTGGTGGCGATGCCGCGGCCGCTGGTGCGGTGCAGGTCGGCGTACCAGCGGGCCACGGCCCGGCCGATGCGCTGCCCGTCGTCGTCGCTCAGGCGGTACTCGTTGCGCTGGGCGCTGGTGCGGCGGGCGGCGCTCATCGGGCCTGCTCGCACTGGTGGGCGTCGGTCCAGTTCGCGCCGCACTCGTCGCACTGGATGATCGAGCCGCACGCTGCGCACTCGTACAGGTCCTCGTTGGGCGGTTCAGCGCGGTCGGCGACCTGCCAGCTGTCGCAGTCGTGGCAGTAGAAGTCCGCGAGCACGTTCATCAGGCAGCCCGGGTGCACAGCGGCGACACCGGGTGCGCCTCGGCGACGGGCTCGCTCTCGTCGTCGCACTCGCACCGCACCTGGCAGGCCCGGCACAGGCCATCGAACCGCGCCACGTACTCGACGAGGTCGCCGCACTCACGGCAGATCAGGGCGTCGGCCCACGTCGTGTCGTCGACCTCGGTGCCAGCTCCGGCGGCCCGGTCGGCGGCCAGGGACCAGCCACGGTGCGGGCCCTGATGGTTGCGCCACAGGCGGCAGGTCTGCGGGCCGGTCGGGTGCGCAGCTCCGCAGCAGTGGCCAGTCGAGGGCGTGGTCTCCGTCGCCCCGGTGCTCTCGCTCATCGGTCGCCGTCCTCATCGTCGAAGTGGCCGAGGAGGGTGCGTGCGACGTGGACGGCGGCCAGGGCCTGGCACAGCCAGTCGGCCACATGGTCCTCTCGCGCCTCGACGGCGTGCTCGTGGTGGTGCGTGAGCGCCGCTTCGATCGCCTGCAGGTTCGGGTGCCGGGCGATGGTCTCCGTCGCCCCGGTGGTCTCGTCCATGGTCTCTCCCTCAAGTCAGCCCATCCCCCCATGAGACAGGCCAGCCCTCACCGTCGCATACCACGCCTGTCGCTGTCAACACACCGCTAACAGCAACAGCACATCGCCCCAGCTCACACCACCAAACACCACACCACCACACCACCACACCACCACCACCCCCCGACACCAACCACCCCACCAACCCACCACCCCACCACCCAACCCACCACCACCCACCCACCCCCACCAGCCACAACACCCAAACCCACCCACACCACAACGCGCCGGTTCGCTCGACGTTGTGCAGCCATCGATGCGCGGAGCGACCTGCGGCCAGCTCGACGGCGGGCCGGGAAGCTGGACGGACACCGACGCTCGGTGGCGGCAGGTGTCCCTGATCCCCGGGCTGAGACCGACAGGTGGGCCGGAACCCTGGACAACGGTCGACGCACAGTGAGATCGGAGGGTGCGGTGGGCTCGGTGGGCAGGATGGCCCAGGTCCCCCACCTACGAATCAGCGGATTCTGTGGTGGAGGGTCGGACCCCACCACGGAGGCAGGGTGAGCGGCAACGGCCGGCGCCCGCCGTGGGCGGTGGAGGCAGACGGCCGGCGCCCGGCGGGGGGCGGGGGGGCCGGGCCCGCACCCCCGAGGGGGGCCCCGCCCATGGTGTGGCGCGTGTGGGGTTGCGGATTTTTTGGGTGTGGGGGGTTGTGGTGGCGGGGGTTGCGTGTGATACCACGGGTGTGGTTGGGTGGTGGTGGCTGGGCAGGGTGCCTGGGTGTGGTGGTTGGAGGTGTGTGGTGGCTGATGGGTGGGTGGTGGGTCGGGGCGACGGTGTTCCTCGGGTGGGTGATGGGCCGTTGACGGCGGGGGTGGAGCGGGCGAAGGCGCGGTTGGCGTCGGAGGTGCGCGTGGGAGGGCCTGTGGCGCGGGTGCGGCGGTGGGAGCCGTGGGGGTACGTGCGCGTGGCGGCGGAGATGCGTGCGTTGGCTGCCCGGTTGGAGGAGCCGGTGTGGGGGTCGACGGACGGGTCGGTGCCGGTGGCCCCCGAGGCTGACGAGCCGGTGCCCCCGGAGATCGCGGAGGTGTTGGTGGAGGGCCTGGTGGGTGAGCAGGCGGTCGCGGCGGATCATCCGGCGAACGGGGACCGGGGGCGGATCGCCGCGTTGGAGCGCCTGTTGGGGCGGTGCCGGCTGGCGCAGATCGAGGAACGGGATGGTTGGGAGCGCCGGTTGGCGGACGTGGTCGAGGCGAACGCCCGGAACTTGGAGGTGGCGAGGGCGGCGCAGGCTGGTCAGGCCCGGGCGGAGGCCCGGCTCGCGGAGCTCGAAGCGGCCGTCGCCCGGCCGAAGGTCGACGAGGACATGCAGCGGGTGTGCGACGCGTTGGGTGTGCCGGAAGCCGAGTCGTTGCACGACTTGGTCGAAGCGGCCAAGGGCCTGAGCTTCTGGCAGGTGGTGCGGGTCGAAGGGCGCGACGAGCTCGACATCAGGGGGCGCCGGTACGTGCCGCTCGCTGCCGTCGACGCCGTCCTGGCCGCCGTTCGCAAGGCGTTCAGCTCGTGAGCGCGTTCACTGCGCCGAAGGGCCGGCCGACCCGGACGCAGGCCCAGGCCCGCGTGGACCGCCTGGCCCGTGCTGCTGATCTGCGGCGCCGGTCCCCGCGGGTCGCTGCGATGCATGCCCTGTGCACCGGCGACGACGCGGTGGGCCGCCTGGTCGCCGGCACCTGGTCGCGGGTTCTCGCTGGCGTGTTCGGGCGTCGTTGACGTGGGGGCACGCGGGCCCAAAGGGGTCTTGCCGGCCGGGCGGCTGTTGCAGCATGCGACCGCGCTCGAGATCGAGGCGGCATGCGGGAAGGATGCGATCGCGTCGGTGAGGAACCGGAAACGGATCCTGATCGACACGGCCGACCGGTGGTGTTGCCGGCTCGGTCTGCCGTTGATGGACGTGTGGCCCGAGGCGTACGGCGATGACCTCATCCCCGTCGCTGCGCCGCCGATGACAGACCGGGAGGTGACCGCGGCGGACCGTGCCTGGTGCCTCAAGAGCTGGAGGGTGGGCCCATGGCGCCTGTGAAGAACCGACGCGAGTTCATGGTGAGGATGCCCACCGAGCTGCATGCGGCCCTGTCGGCCACAGCACGCCGGGAGGGCCGTTCGATGAACCAGCTCGTCGCTGACGCGGTCGTCGCGCTTCTCGCCGGGCGGGGTGTGCCCGTCTCCCCTGCCGCTACCGGGCCTGACCGCGTAGCATCGTGCTGATGGACACGATCCTTCGTCTCGTCGGGCTCGCCTTGTTCGTCGGCGGGTACCTCGCAGCGGTCACGTGGTGGTGGGACCGGCGCCTCGACGACCGGGCCCGGCGCCTCCGGGAGGGCCAGTGACCAGGATCCGGCGGGTCCGTCTCCCCGGCGGGAAGGAAGCGCTCCAGGCCGAGGGTGGGCCGCTGCGCGAGTTCGACCCGGGCAATCCGGCGGACCGGCGGCGGGCCTGGCGGGAGATCAGCGCCGACATAGATGGCGCCGAACGTGGCATGCCACGCCCTACGCTCGACGGTCATGGACCAGGAGACCCCCCAGGAGGGCCAGGAGAAGGTCAGCCGGCTCCGGCCCGGCGCCTTCGGCAACCTGAGCCCAGCTGAGGCTGGTCGCCGCGGCGCTGCGGCTGCCGCGGCGACCCGTGCCCGCAAGGCCGACGAGAAGCGCGAGGAAGCCAACGCGAAGGTCCTGCGGAAGCAGTGGATCGCGTCGATCGTCGACGCTCTCCCCCCTGGCGAGGACCTCGAGACCATCGCCCAGGCGGTGTGCATCGACATCGGGTCGAAGGTCCTGACCGGGGAGCTGGCCATCACCAGCGCCCAGCATGCTGCCCATCTGGCCAAGGCGTTCCACGACATCGCCGAGGCCGAGTGGGCGAAGCGGACCGGCGGGACCGGCGCGAAGGACCAGCCGATGACCCCGGCGCAGGCGTTGGCGAAGCTGTCTCAGATCAAGGGCGGAGCGGCCAGCGGGTGACCGACCTGGCCGACCTTCGCCTCACCGAGGAGGAGCTCGACCGGCTCACTCCCGAGGACCTGGAGGCCTACCAGGAAGCCATCGAGGCCGCCGAGGCCGAGTGGACGCTCACGCCGAAGCAGGCCCGGGCCGAACGGATGGCCGGCGAGGTCGACGAGCTGATGTACGGCGGGGCGGCCGGGGGCGGCAAGACGGAGTGGATGCTCTGGCACGCCTACCACCACTGCCTCGCCTACCCGGGGCTCAAGGTGTTGGCGGTGCGGCGCACGTTCCCCCAGCTCAAGCGGTCGTTGATCGAGCGGTCGTTGGAGCGGTTCGACCAGCGGGAGGTCACGTACAAGGTCGGGGACAAGGAGTGGGTGTTCCACAACGGCTCGAAGATCACCTTCGGGCACCTCGACCTCGAGGAGGACGTCCGCCACTACCTGTCAGCCCAGTACGACATGATCCTGTTCGAGGAGCTCACCGAGTTCACCGAGCGCCAGTACCGCCTCCTCGTGTCGCGGTGTCGGACCACCGCGAAGAAGCGGGCGCAGGGGGTCCGGCCGCACTGTGTCGCTGCGACGAACCCTGGCCAGGTCGGCCACGCGTGGGTCAAGGAGTTCTTCGTCAAGGCCACCGGCTACGGGGAGCACATCGCGATCTCGGCGGTGGAGTTCGGGGGTCGCAAGCGGGAGCGGACCATCGCGTTCGTGCCGGCCCGGGTCGATGACAACCCGCACATCGATCCCGACTACGTGTTCAACCTGGCGATGCTCGGCGACACCGAGCGCCGCCAGTACCTCGAGGGTGACTGGGACATCTTCGAGGGCCAGTTCTTCACCGAGTGGCGCCGCGACCTGCATGTGGTCAAGCCGTTCATCGTGCCGGCGTCGTGGCCACGGTGGCGGGCGATCGACTACGGGTTCCGGGCCCCGTTCGCGTGCTTGTGGTTCACCGCGGACTTCGATGCGAACGTGTACGCCTACCGGGAGGTGTACGCCACCGGCCTGACCGCGACGCAGCAGGCCAAGGCGATCCTCGCGGCGTCGAAGATGGCGAACGGCCGCACCGAGAAGGTCGACTACACGGTCGCCGACCCGTCGATCTGGACGAAGCAGGGCACGGGCCTGTCGATCGCGCAGATGTACCGCGACGCCGGCCTGACGTGCCGGAAGGCCATGAACGCCCGGCTCGACGGGTGGGCGCGGGTCCGTGACTACCTGCGGGGCGGGACGGTCACCGAGGAGGGTGAGCGGTTCGACCATCCGCACCTGCGGGTGTTCCCCGGCTGCGAGAACCTGATCCGCACGCTCCCCGACCTGGTGCACGACAAGGTGAAGGTCGAGGACCTCGACACCCACGGCGACGATCACGCCGCCGACGCGTTGCGGTACGGGCTGATGAGCCGGTCGAAGGTCCCGACGCGGCGGAAGGCGCCGAAGGGGTCGATCGAGGAGGACGTCGACCGGATCCTCGCCCGCCGGGCCCGAGCGTCGGACCACGAGGTCCTCGGCCGCATGTGAGCGGGGCATCGTCGCGCATCGCGTGCGTGGCATGCCACACTCGTGGCGATGTTCGTCGTCGACTCGGCCCAGATGCTCCCGGGCGCGTGCTACCTGACCGGCAACGACCGGGGCCCCTTCATCGACACCAACAGGGACGTGGACGGCCTGGCCTTCGGCCGGGTCTACCTGTCCCAAGGGGTCGTCGAGGACATGGGTGCCCTGTTCGGGATGGCCCCCGCTGCGGCGGTGGAACGGCTCACCGCCGAGATGGCCGCCATGGCCGCCCGGGCGTTCGAGCTCGAGCAGGAACGCGACGCCTACAAGGCGGCGGTCGAGGCGTTGCGGCGGGCCGGCTACTCCGAGGAGGAGACCATGGCGATCAGCGACAAGCCCTTCCCGACCCAGGCCAAGCGCACCGCCGATTCGGCTGCGCTGGCCGCCTCCGCGATCGAGGCGGCCGGGACCGACGACCTGGCCGGGGCGCTCACGTCGGCCGAGCATCGGATCGAGGATCCGCTCACCAAGCCGCGCCGCGGGACCCGCAAGGCGAAGGTCAAGGCGTGATCGGGCTGGCGTTCGCTGTGGCGCTGCTCGCCGCGGCGCTCGGCGGGATGATCGCGTGGACGGCGCTCACGACCGCCGGCCGGAAGGACCAGGCCCTCGCCGCCGCGACGGCCGCCGCGACGGACGCGCAGGCGATCCTGGCCACGCTGGCCACCGGCCGCCACGCCATCGTCGCTGACCTCCTCGCCCACCTCCAGGCCGAAGCGGCCGAGCACCGGGCCGAACGGCTGGAGCTGATGCGCCACGTCGCTGGCCGCACCCCCGCCGAGACCGTCGCGCTGACCCGGGCCGCCGCGCAGCACGCCCAGGCGACCTACGCCAGCTTCGAGGCCGGCGAGGCCGCACGGCGCCGGTTCCTCGATGAGGCCGAGACCGACGACTCCCTGGCCGACCACCTCGCCCAGCTGGGCTACGACAACCTCGTGCCCGAGGGCATGGCCGGGCGCTGACTCGGAGCTGAGTGGACGAGGACGCTTCCGAGGCTGGGTCGATCGCCCAGTGGGTTCGCCGCCAGTGGGAACGCGGTGACGGGGTCCTTGCCGCGGCGCGGCGGGACTACTGGCTGAACCGGGCGTTCTACGAAGGTGAGCAGTGGGTCGTGTGGACCCGCGGGTCGAACGAGCTCGTCGAGTGGAACTACTCGGGCAAGGACGCCGGCCGGGTGAAGCTCACCGAGAACCGGGTCGCGCCGAACCTCGTCACGAACCTGGCCCGGCTCCTCAAGAGCAACCTGTCGTTCGAGGTCCTGGCCGACGCCGCCGACGACGGCAGCCTCGGCGGCGCCCGCATCGGTGAGCATGCGCTCGAAGCGACCCGCCACGACCTGGGCTGGGAGGACATTCGGGCCGAGGCCCTGATGAACGCCTACCTCGGCGGGACCAGCGCGGTCATGTGGGAGTGGGATCCCGACGCCGGCGAGGAGTTCGGCGTCGACCCGTCGACCGGGAAGGTCATCCACAACGGCGAGGTGGCGCTCAAGGCGCTGGCCATCACCGAGTTCACGCTCGAGCCGGGCAGCCGGAACTGGCGTGACGCCGGCTGGTTCATCACGGCGACGACGATGCCCCCCGCGCAGGTGCAGGAGCACTTCGACCTGCCGGTGCGGCCACGGCCCGATGCCACCAACGCGATGGGCCCCCACCAGCGTCGGGTGGCCGACTCGCGGTCCGAGCAGGTCGAGCTGTGCACCGTCTACACCTTCTACCAGCGGCCTGGTCGTGGCACGAAGGGCCGTCACGTCGTCGTCGTGAACGACGAGGCGATCATCGACCGGCCGTGGCCGTTCCCCGCGACGCACAAGCACCTGAACATCGCGGTGGCCCGCCAGCAGCAGATCCCGAAGCGGTGGCACGGGCACACGATCCTCAACGACGTCCGGCCGTTGCAGGTCGCGTTGAACCATGCGATCTCGAACATGACGGAGCACATGAAGCTGGCCGGGAACGCCCGGCTCGCGGTGCCCGACAACAGCGGGGTCGACGCCGAGACCCTCACCGATCTGCCCGAGGTGTTCACCTACGACGGGATGAGCTCCACGCCGCCCCGGTGGGTGGAGCCACCGAACCTGGCCCGGTGGATCCCCGACTACCCCGAGCGGTGCCGCGCGGCGATCGACGACCTGATGTCGGTGCACGACATCTCCCGTGGCCAGGCCCCAGGGGACCGCAACAGCGGCCTCGCGCTCGGTGTGCTCGCCGAGAAGGACGAGACCCCGATGGGTCTCATCGCGCACGACCAGGCCGAGGTGTGGTCGACGGTCGGGTCGTCGGTCCTGATGCTGTGGGAGAACAACGTCGTCGAGCACCGCACGGCGACGGTGTCGACCCCGTCGGGGCTGCCGCAGAAGCTCGAATGGACCGGCCGTCACCTCCACGGCCAGACCAGGGCCCGGGTCCCCCTCGACTCGGTGATGCCCCGCAGCCGGGTGGCGATGCAGGCCTGGATCATGTCGATGGCGGAGCGGTTCCCGCAGATGATGCCGCAGAACCCCGCGGCGATGGCCCGCCTCCTCGACCTGCCGATGCAGTCCGAGTTCGCCCAGCTGATCGACGCTGACGTTGCCGAGGCCGAGGCGGAGAACCACCTGATGTCGACGGGGCAGATCCCGTCGCACGGTGAGACCCCGCTTCCGGTCATGTGGCAGGACCACGCCAAGCACATCGCCGAGCACAATCGGTTCCGCAAGAGCCGTGGCTACGCCTACGCCAGCGCCGACGTCCGCCACATCGTCGACCTGCACATTCAGGCCCATTCGATGCTCGCGGCCGAGCAGCACTTCAACCAGCTCATGGCCGAGCAGCGGTCGCCGGGGTCGTCGCTGATCCCGCAGGCCGACGAGCCGCCCGGGTCCCAGGTGCCTCCCGATTTCGCCGAGCGTCAGCAGGAGGTCCAGCTCCAGACCGCCGGCGCCACGTCTCTGCCGCCGGCCAACCAGGACGGCGGCCCGAACGCTGGCGAGGCCGCCCTGGTCGACGCCGGGATGACCTGAGGAGGGTCGCCATGATGCCGATGGGGATGGGCGGAGCGCGCCGGGGTGCCGAGAGCACGCTGGGCGCCGCTGGGATGCAGGACTTCGCTGGTGAGGCCACAGGGGACGAGGGCAAGGTCCCGATGGCCGAGGCCGGCTACCGGCAGGGCGACCCCATGGGCGCCGCGTGTGGTGCGTGCGCCAACTTCCAGCCCCCCGACCGTTGCGCGGTCGTCGCGGGGCAGATCGACCCCGCTGGTGTCTCGGACCTGTTCGAGCCCATCGGGGCCGCCCCGGCCGGCCAGGAGGCCGCGCCGGTCCTCCAGTGAAAGGCCACAGAGATGGCTGACCTGTACGACCGCATCCGCCACGACTTCACCAACCACCCCCCGATCAACGAGTCGGTGGTGGCGAGGTTTGAGGCCTGCAAGGACGCCGCGATCGAGTTCGGTGACGTCCTCATCGCGAACTGTCCGGGTGGCCGCGAGCTGTCGCTCGCGCTCACCAACCTCGAGCAGGCCCTCATGTACGGGCGCGCGGCCATCGCCCGGAACCAGACCGGCGGCTCGGAGGAGCGCCGGTGACCCGCCGCGGGTGGGAGCAGTTCGTCGCCCTCGACTCCGACGCCGGGGGTGGTGGTGGCGGAGAAGCTCCGCCGCCGGCAGCGGGCGGGGACGCGGGCGGTGGTGCGCCGCCGGCAGGCGACCCGCCCGCGCCGCCCGGCGGTTTCGACGAGCTCGAGGGCCACTACCAGGCCCTCCTCGACTCGGCCCCCGACGCCGAGCACCTGTCCATCCCCCGGAGCCAGGTCCAGGGGTGGATGAAGGAGCACAAGGACTACCGCCAGAAGTGGGGTGGTCTCGCCAAGACGATCGCACCGACCGTGGACCAGGGCCGGTTCGTCGAGGCGCTCGACGGGATGCACGAGCAGGACCAGGCGTTCTTCGTGGACTTCCTCTGGGCGATCCGCCGCGGCGACGACCAGGCCGTGAAGTCCATGACGGGCGCGATGCGTCAGGTCCTCGACCAGCTGTCCCCCGCCGAGCAGCAGGCCGCGCTCGCCGCGGCGGAGGAGGCCGCCGGTCAGGCCCCCGCCGAGGAGGACGAGTTCGATCCGCTCGACCCCAAGGCGTTCGACGACCGGGTGTCCGCGCAGGTCGCGGCGGCGCTCAAGGCCGAGCGGGAGACCCGCGAGCGTGAGGCGGCCGTCGAGCGGACCACGGGCCAGATCCGTGACCTCGCGAAGGAGCTCGCGGTCGAGCACGACATCGCCGAGTTGGGTGATGCCACGTCCGACGAGTACCACGAAGTAATGTCGATGGCCAAGCGCCGGCTGCAAACCGTCGGAGGCGATGCCCTTGAAGCGGTCCGCCAGGCGGCGGGCGCCTACAGGGAGCGTCTCGACAAGCGGGCGCAGGCATTGCTCAAGGCCAAGACCAAGGACGTCCCAGGCGGGGCGCCGGCAACTCCCCGGGGTGGGGACGAGCCATCAGGCCAGAAGAAGCCGAAGTCCATGGCGGAAGCCAGGGCGTCGGCAGAAGCCCGACTCGAGGCGCTGTCTCGCACCTCTCCGGGCTGACCTGAACCAGCCACCGCCAACCCCCGGACACCGGGAGGGAGGGAACCACCATGGGTCAGACGCTGGCCAACGCGGACGCCGTCCTCAAGGACGACTACCAGGGCCCCGTCAACGAGCAGCTCAACAACGCCAACGTCCTGTTGGCCGAGGTCGAGCGCAACACCAAGGACTTCACCGGTAGGCGTGCCCTTCTGCCGCTGCACGTCGGGCGGAACAAGGGCGTCGGCAACCGGGCCGAGCGTGGGACCCTCCCCACCCCCGGGAACCAGCAGTACGACGACATCTTCATCCCGGTCCGCTACAGCTACGTGCGGATCTCGCTGACCGGGCCGGTGATCGAGCAGATGGCCAAGAGCCGCGGCTCGTTCATCCGGGCGATCGACTCGGAGATGGACGGCGCCGTCACCGACGCGAAGCGGGACTACACCCGCCAGCTGTGGGGCACCAGCGACGGGGTCCTCGCGACGTGCGGGACGACCACCGACGCCAACGAGGTCGTCCTCGCGTCGACGACCCCGCAGCACCAGCTCGAGTGGCTGTACGAGGGGTTCGCCGTCGACATCGGCACCACCGGCGACAGCGACACCGTCGCGGCGGCCCGTGAGGTCCTCGATGTCGACTTCGACGCCAAGACCATCACGATCGACGGGGACGCGATCACCACGACCGGTTCGCACATCGTGAGCCGGGCCGGCGCCTACGGCGTGTCGACGAACACCGGCAACCCCGGCGACGGCCAGATCGAGCTGACCGGCATCCAGACCATGGTGTCGGACACCACCACGCTCCACACCCTCGCCCCGGCCACGGAGCCCCGGTGGAAGTCCCAGGTGTACGCCAACAGCGGGACCCTTCGAGGCATCTCGGAGAACCTCGTGTCCCGGGCCCTGATGACCGGCGAGAAGCGATCGGGCAAGATCGTGAAGCTCCTGGCCTGCAACGACGGGGTCCACCGCACCTACACGACCCAGCTCAACGCGCTGCGCCGGATGATGAACCCGGTCGAGCTCAAGGGCGGCTACGAGGGCATCACGGTGTCGGTGCCCAAGGGCGGCCGGAACGGCTCGTCGACCACCGCGCTGGTCTGGGATCGGGACTGCCCGTCGAACAGCATCTACGGCCTCTCGACCGACGACCTGGTGTTCTACGACCTGGTCGACTGGGAGTGGGACGACCGCACCGGGTCGATCTGGGAGCGGATCGGCGACACCGACGACTTCGTCGCCACCATGCGCAGGTACGGCGAGTTCGCGTGCCGGCGCCGCAACAGCCACTTCGTCATCAAGGACATCCGCGAGGACGCCTGAGCCTGCGGGGCGGGGCCTTCGGGTCCCGCCCTCTGGCGCGTCCGCCACGCCCACCCGAGAGGGGGAAACCATGGCTCTTACCGTCACGGTCGTCGAGCGCTTCAACTTCGGGAGCGTCATGGCGAACCTGATCGAGGTCGACTTCGATGACAGCTACCCCACTGGTGGGGAGGCGATCACCGCCGCTGACTGCGGGATGACCGAGATCACCCACATGCTGCCGTCGGTGAAGGGCGGCTACGTCCTGGTCCACGACCTGGCCAACGCGAAGCTCATGGCCTTCTACGGCAACTACGACGGGTCGGACGGGCCGCTGATCGAGGTGGCCAACGAGACCGACCTGAACCCGGCGATCAACGACGCCCGGCTCCTGGTGTTGGGCAAGGTCTGATGCTCGACACCGTCGGCCAGACGATGCTCGGCACCACCGCGGTGGCCTACGAGGTCACCGCGGGGGTGCACGACATCGCGCGTCGTCTCCGCGACGGCGACGCCACGATCGGCTGGCTCGGCGACGACACCTTGTCGCTCAAGCTGGCCGTGCCCGTCGACTGGCGTGGCGAACCGGAGGGCGATCCGGTCTACGAGGTGTGGGGTGTCGACAGCGCCGGTGTCGACTACATGGTGCTGCGCTGGCCACGGGCCGACGCTTCGATGCTCCGCAAGCTCATCGAGGGAGACAGCCGGGTGGCTGACCCGGTGGCCCGCGTGATGGCGCACAACCAGGCGCTCGACCGGGACCGGGCACGGCGCGACCAGGACGCCCGCGAGGAGCGCCACGACAAGCTCCACCACGCGCTCCTCAAGGACATCGGCCACCTCGAGGGTGGCCTGACCCGGAGGATCCACTGATGCACGGCCACAACGTCACGATCGCTCAGGATGGCGACACGTCCACCCCGGTCGACGTGTGGGGCCAGCGGGTCGTCGGGATCGCCATGTCGGCGGCGTGGACCGCGGGGAACATCACGTTCGAGGCGTCGTGGAACCCTGATGCCGGCACGCCGGTGTGGGGCGCCGTCGTCGACACCGACGGGGGTCCGGTCACGGTCACCGCGCCCGCCGCTGGCGAGTGGGTGATGATCCCGATCGATCTGCTCGCCGGGGTCCGCTACCTCCGGCTCGTCTCGTCCGTGTCGCAGGAAGCTGCCCGAACCCTCGTGGTCGTGACCCGCCCGGTGGTCTGATGGCGCAGCGCCGCAGGATCGAAGCGGTCGTCGAGGCCGACGGGGTGTTCATCGACGTGCCTGAGTCGGCCGGTGTCGGCGACTTCGAGCGGCCGTTCGAGGTGCGGGTCGCTGGGGTCCCGATGTTCGCTGTGTCGCCGACGGGGCCCCTGTTCCCGGACGGGGAGGGCGGGCTCACCGCGGCGCCGTCGGGCGGCGGGTCGGACGGCGCCAGCGCCTACGAGCTCGCTGTCGCTGAGGGGTTCGAGGGCAACCAGGTCGAGTGGCTCGCGTCGCTGGAAGGGACCGACGGGTCGTCGGCCTACCAGCTGGCGCTTGTCGAGGGGTTCGAGGGCAGCCAGGCCGAGTGGATCGCGTCGCTCGCCGGCGCGCCTGGGGAGCCCGGCGCGGCGGCGACCGGCCGCGGGTCGGGCCTGTTCGAGGTCGTCACCGCCGATGTCGACGCGGTCGGTGTCGCCGGGAACAGCCCGGGCGTCGACCTGGCCACCGTCACCGTCCCCGCGGGTGACCTGGAAGGGCATGTGCTGCGCCTCACCGCGCACTGCACCCTGCTGAACAACAGCGGGGAGGGCGTCAACTTCCAGGCGAAGATCAGGGCCGGGAGCGACGAAGCGACCTCGGGCAACGCCTCGGTCGTCACCGGGGCGAACCGCCGGTCGTGGATCTTCCAGGCCGTGTTCGTCGCCCAGGGCGACAGTGCGGTGTCCACCGCCGTGTACGCCATGGCGTCGACCGCGACGGCGAACGACATTCAGGGCAGTGCCGGTGGGGCCCACCCGTGGCTCATCGGCGTGTTCGATCAGGCTGTCGACCTCACCGTCGAGCAGACGTTCACGTTGCGGGTCCAGCACCAGGGCGCCGACGCCACCGTCGACGTGACGTGCGAGTCGTCGTTCTGGGAGCTGCTGATCCCCTACGACGAGGTCGTCATGACCGGCAGCGACACCGGCGACCTCGAGGCTCGGGTCGAGGTCCTCGAGAACCAGGGGCCCTACGACGGCACGTCGTTGGACCGCTACCTGGCCCCGTCGGTTACGTGGACGTCGTTGGGGACCGTCGCGACGGAAGCTGGCAGCGCAGCCAACGAGTACCGCAGCTACGTGGACCTCACCGACTACTCGTCGTTCCGGGTGCAGGGCGCCGTGATCGCCGGTCACGCCGACGCCCGGTGGGCTGTCGCCTACAGCGACGACGCCGGCGAGTCGTGGAACTACCTCACGGACTCGACCGAGCTGGCCGGAGGGACCGCCCCAGCCGGCAACGCGGTGGTCGGCGCGACCGGGGCGAACCCTCGGGTCACCGGCACGGGCATGTCCACGATCCACGCCGACGCGAAGAAGCTGGTCCTCCTCGGGATCTTCGGGTGGATGCTCTCGGGATCCGCTGACGTCGAGCTCGCCAACGTGTCGATCCAGTTCGAGCGCTGATGGTCGGCGACCGCAAGCCCGTCCCGGCCCGGCCCCCCC
>JBFWKS010000042.1:0-19595 GCA_050252545.1 Solirubrobacteraceae bacterium | reverse complement strand
CGGTGGGCGCGCCGGGCGCGGGGCCGCCCTCGCGCGCCGCCGGGGCGGCGCGGGCCAGGTCCCCGGCGGACGCATGACGGGCCGCGGGATCCTTGGCCATCCCCCGGGCGACGACGGCGTCGATGGGGTCCAGGCCGTCGATCCGCAGCCCGGGCTGCGGCGGCTCGGCGTTGACGTGGGCGAACAGCCGCGCCACGGTCGTCCCCTCGAACGCCGGCTGCCCGGTGAGCATGACCACGAGCATCGCGGCGAGCGAGTAGACGTCGGAGCGGGCGTCGACCGCGCCACCCTCGATCTGCTCGGGGGCCATGTAGTCGATCGTCCCCAGGACCATCCCGGTGGCGGTCAGGTCGCGGCTGCCACCGACCTCCTTGGTCAGGCCGAAGTCCGCCAGGAGCGCGCGCTCGCCGGCGTCGGGTCCCGTCGGCCGGGCGCGGCGGATCAGGACGTTGGCGGGCTTGACGTCGCGGTGGACGATGCCGTGGGCGTGGGCGTGGTCGAGCGCCGCACCGATCTGCTCGAGGATCGCGACCGCCTCGGCCGGGTCGAGCCGACCGCCGGCCCGTGCGGCCAGCCGCTGCTTCAGGTCCTCGCCGTCGACGTACCGCATCGCCAGCCACAGACCGGCGTCATCGGCGCCGGCGTCGAAGACGGTGACGACGTTGGGGTGGTCCAGGCGGGCGGCGAGCTGCGCCTCGCGGACGAACCGGTCGCGGAACGACGCGTCCCGGCCCAGCTCGGGATCCAGGAGCTTGAGGGCCACGCGCCGGTCGAGCGTCGTGTGCTCGGCCAGCCACACGGTGCCCATCCCACCCTGGCCGAGCGGCTCCAGGACGCGGTAGCCGCCGATCAGGTCACCGGCGGCGGGCACGTCGCGCGGGGCGGATCGGCTGGGAACGGTCGGGAACCACGCCCGCAGTGTGGCGCAGCGGCGCCGGACAGGCGAGCCGACGCAGGAGCGCGCCGCCGCGACCGACCGGCCTCGAGGCGGGCCGAACCCGGTAAGGGCGAGGGCCGGGGCGGGCTGTGGCGGTAGCGGGAGCCGGCGCGCGGGAGGTAGCGGGAGCCGGCGCGCGGGAGGTAACGGGAGCCGGCGCGGGCGGTGGCGAGAGCCGGCTGTGGCGGTGGCGAGACCCGGCGCGGGTGGTGCTCCCCCGTTCACCGTCGTCCGGCGACGGTGAACCGGGGAACGCCCCGCGACGCGGTCCCGGGCCGCGTGGTGGAGCCCACCACGTGGCGCTCCGACACCCCGCCCGCGATCGCGCCCGCGGGGCGGGGTGGGCGGGCGCCGTCTCCGTCGCCGTCGGTACCGTGCCCTCGTGCCGTCGGCTCCCCGCGCGTCCCGCCCGCTGGTCTCGTTCTGCGTCGTCGGGACCGACGGGGCGGAGTTCCTGCCCGCGTGCCTGGACGCGGTGGCGCGGGAGCAGCGGCTGCTCGACGTGCCGAGCGAGGTGCTCGTCCTCGACAACGCGTCGTCCGACGAGAGCGTGCGGATCGCCCGTGAGCACCCGGTCGGTGCGCGGGTGATCGCGTTGGATCGCCGGGAGGGCAAGGCCGCCAACGACAGCCGGTTGCTGGACGAGGCGGCGGGCCGCTACGCGCTGCTGCTCAACGAGGACAGCGAGCTGCGGGCCGGGGCCACGAAGGAGCTGCTCGGCGCGCTGGAGCGAGACGACCGGGCGGCGTGCGCCGGGGCGATGCTGCTGCGTCCGGACGGCGCGGCGCAGCCGTCGGCGTGGCGGTTCCCGGGATTGGGGACGACGGCCGCCCAGGCGCTGCTGCTGCACCGGCGGCTGGTGGTGCAGTCGCGCGGTCCGCGGACGCGGCGGGTCGACTGGTGCCAGTCGGCGTGCCTGCTGGTGCGGGTGGAGGCGTCGTCGTCGATCGGCCATCTGGATCCGGAGTACTTCGTCTACGGCGACGAGGTCGACCTGCAGCGCCGCCTGGCCGATGCGGGTTGGCACACGCTGTACGTGCCGTCGGCCCGGTGCGTGCACCACGAGGGCCTGTCGACCGGTCCCGGGTCGCGTCGCCGGGTGGTGGAGCTGCACCGCAACCAGGAGCGCTACCTCGTCGCCCACCACGGCCGCCTGACCGCCTGGCTCTGCCGTCCGTTGGCGGCCTGGCCCTACCTGCTGCGGATGCTCGTCGCCCCCCTGCTGCCCGGCCACGACCCGCGCCGTCACGCCTGGCACGTCCGCGCGACCCTCTGCCCCAAGCACGGCGAGGGCATTCGCGAAGCCGCTGACGCGTTCAACGCCCGGTTGGATGCGGGGGACGGGTCGGCGGTCGGTGGTGGTGAGCCGAGCGGGTGAACGGTGACCGACCGACGCCGCGCAAGCCGGTGTCAGTCGGCCTCGATGTCCTTCTCGCACGGGGCGGGGTCGGTATCCACCAGAGCAGGGTCGGAGTCCGCCAGGGCGTTGAGGGCCGCGTCGAAGCGAGCACCGGCCTTCTCGAGGTCGCCATCGTCCGCGGAAAGCAGCGCACGTCCGCTGTCGCGGATCTCAACGAACAGCGCCACGGCCTCCTTCGGGGCGCTCAACGCCGCCCGGCAGTCCGGGCTGAGGTCGAGCGCCGCCACCTGGCCGTTGCCCTCCTCGAACGCCCGCACGAACCCCCCGAACGTTCCGACGAAGCCCTCCAGCGCCTCATCCAAGCACTCGGGGTCGTCCTCGCCACAGCTCTCGGCCAGCTCGCTGAACTCCATCATCGAGGCCAACGAGGAGACCGACGCGTCACAGGAAGGCGCCGCGGCACGCAGCACCGGCCCGGCGTCACCGTACTCGTCGCACATGCGCTCCATCGCCCGCCCGAGCTTCTTGACCCCCTCGAGCGTCGTCGGCTCGCGCTTCAACAGCGCCTCCTGCTCCCGGTGCTGCTTGACGAGCAGCTCGTAGTCGGCGCGCGTCAGACGCGCATCTGATGTCGCATCGTCCCCACCGCACGCGGCGAGGGTCAGGACGGTCGTGAGGGTCAGGACGACGGAGAGGAAGCGGGTGGCGCGCACACGCTCAGCGTACGGCCGGACGCCGCAGCGCGGGGCTCGCTGCCGGAACGTCGCACGGCCCACGCAACACGGCGGGGGCCCTCCGGTCGACTACCGTCCCCTCGCGTGACCGACGTCCTCCGCGTGCAGGGCCTGCACAAGACCTACCGCGGCGGACGACGGGCGCTGCAGGGCGTGGACCTGCGGGTCGGAGCGGGCGAGCTCGTCGGCCTGCTGGGCCCCAACGGGGCGGGCAAGACGACGCTGACGAAGGTCGTCTGCGGCCTGGTCCGCCCGACGGCGGGGACGATCGAGGTCGCCGGTCACCCTGCAGGCTCTCCCGCGGCGCGGGCGGCGACCGGCTACCTGGCCGAGCTGTTCCGCTTCCCCGACTGGCTGTCGGCCGACGAGGTCCTGGGCGTGCACCAGCGCCTGGCCGGATCGGGCGGCGGGCCGGACGAGCGACGCGAGCTGCTGCGGCGCGTGGGGCTGGGCGAGAGCGCCACCGTGCGCGTCGGGTCGATGTCCAAGGGCATGCAGCAGCGGCTGGGGATCGCCCAGGCCCTGGTCGGCACCCCCGCCGTGGTGCTGCTCGACGAGCCGACCAGCGCCCTGGACCCGGTCGGCCGGGCGATCGTCCGCGACCTGCTGGCCGAGCTGCGCGACCGGGGCGTCGGGGTGTTGCTGTCCAGTCACCTGCTCGGCGAGGTCGAGCGGATCTGCGACCGGGTGGCGATCGTGCTCGACGGACGGGTCGTCACCGACGGCACCCCGGAGTCGCTGACCCGGCCCGCCGGGGTCGAGCTGGAGACCGACCGCGGGACGCGGCGCGTGGAGGGCGCCACCCGCGACGACGTCCCCGACCTGATCGCCGACGCCGTCGCGGCCGGCGAGCGCGTCTACGGGGTGGCGGTGCGGCGCTCCACCTTGGAGGACGTCTATCGCGACGCCGTCGGCGACGCGACCGACGGCGGGGTGCAGCGGCGATGACCGACGTGCTGCTCGTCGCCCGCCTGGGCCTGCGTGAGGCGGTCCGCCGCCGCGTGCTGCCCGCCGTGCTGGTGCTGTCGCTGGTCTTCCTGGTGCTGTTCTGGCTCGGCGTCGGCGCGGTCCGCGACGAGCTCGACGACAACGCCGGGACCTTCGGCGGGGTGCCCGACGTCGTCCGTCCCGCGGTCGACGAGGCCACCGCCGGGGTGCTGCTGGGGATGGCGAGCTTCGCGGTGCTGTTCCTCGGCGCGACGCTCGCGGTGTTCCTCACGGCCGGTGCGATCCGGGGGGACGCCGAGCGGGGCCTGCTGCAGCCGCTGCTCGTGCGACCGGTCGGCCGGGTCCGGGTGTTCGTGGGGCGCGGCCTGGCCGCCGCGGCGATCGCCGTGCCCTACGCCCTGGTGCTGCACCTGGCCAGCACTGGGGTGATGCGCTGGCGCGGCGACTACGCGCCGCCGCAGGTGCTCGTCCCCGCGGTCGAGCTGGCCGCCGCGGTCGGCCTGGTCGCGCTGCTGGCGCTGGCGCTGTCGGTCCTGCTCACCCAGACGGCGGCGGGGATCGCCGCGTTCATGTCCGTCGGCGCCGGGCTCGTCGGCGGGCTGCTGGGCCAGATCGGCGACGCGATCGACAACGCCACGCTGGAGCGCGCCAGTGACGTCGTCTCCAGTGTGCTGCCGTTCCAGGGCCTCTACCAGGACGTGCTGTCGCGGCTCACCGACGACGACGGTGCCCAGATCGTGCTCGGCCCGCTCGGGGGTGCGGAGCCCGCCGGGCCCGGCCTGCTCGTCTGGGCCGCCGTGTGGGCCATGCTGCTCGGCGGGGCCGCGCTGGCGCGGTTCACGCGGATGGACGTCTAGGCGGCCCGTCGTCCAGAAGGCACGAGGGTCATGCACGAGCAGCGTCGGTCGAGCCGGCGTCGACCACCGGCGGTGCGGCGGGCGGCGACGCACCCCGACCGTGCTCGCGACCGCCCGGCTCAGCCCCCTACGGTGCGTCGCGCTGCAGGCGCGGGTAGTACGCAGTGTCGCCGTTGGCCGTCCACCTGCCCTGGGTGATGCAGCGGGGCGTCGTCCCCGTCGGCGGCACGATCAACGGGTTGTCGCGGTTGCGGCAGTCGTAGGCGGAGAGCACGCCGTTGCGCTGCAGGTCGTAGACCGAGCCCGGCTTCGGATAGGGGTTCATGGTGTTCGTCGGCAGGCGCTTGGTGTACCCGCCGATGATCTCGTTCCAGACCGAGAGAAAGGCCGAGCCGTAGTGGATCAGGTGCCCGCCACTGCCGACGGTGACGCCACCCAGGAGCGCCGAGATGTTGGCGAAGTTCGCGATGATCGACGCCCGGTTGAGCGACGCCAACCGCATGAACGGGACGAGCTCCCGCAGGGCATCGTGGACCGGCTGCAGGGCGGGCCCGCCGGCCGCGAGCACTCGCGACAGCGTGGGGAGCGCCTCGTCCGCAGACCGCAGCACCGGCACGACGCGACGGAACGTCCTCTCGAACTCCGGGAACCCTCGGTCGATCGAACGCAGGGCCGGAACGATCAACGGGACCGTCGGCCGCAACGACCGGGTGGCCCGGCGGAGGTCGCCGCTCATGGCACCCAGCTCGTCGGCCGACGCCCGCAGTTGGGCGAGGAACGGCGGCAGCGCCGCGACGGTCGCCCGCAGCGCGTCGTTCCGCGCGGCGGTCGTTCGGAACACCCGCGAGCCCTGCAGCACCGCTTCGCGCAGCTGGCTGCTGCGGGCACCGACGACCGCGAACGACGCCTCGGCGTCGGCGACGAGCGACGCCATCGGGCCGGTCTGGCTCCGCAGCTCGTCGAGGAGCAGCTCGACGTTCCGACTCAGCGGACGCGCTCGCCCCAGGGCTTTGCCAAGATCCTCGGAGCGCCCGTCGAACGCCGTCGCGATGCCGGCCATCATCGAGCGCATCCTCTGCCGCGTACGAGGCGAGAACGTCTGCAGGACGTCGTCGAGCCGCTGCGTCGGACGGACCCGCGACGCGTCGAGCGTGCCGCCGTCAGGCATCCGTGGTGCGTCGCGCCGTCCCGGTGCCAGCTCGACGTACCCCTCACCGAGCAGCGACTTGCTGCGAACGGTGATCCGGGCGTCGCGACCGATCGGCGCGAAGTCGGGGTCGATGGCCAGCGTCAGGTCGGTGGCCCGGCCGCTGGTGCGGACCGTCGCGACCCGGCCGATCCGCACGCCCGCCGCTCGGACGTCGGTGTTGGTGAAGATCGCGTCCGCCGACGGGACCACGACGTGGACCTGGTAGGAGATCGCCTGCATCGGCACGGGGCCGCCGAACGAGCGCCAGAGGCCGATCGCGACGACGAGGCAGACGATCACGAAGCTCACCGGGAACAGGATCCGGGCGAGGGTAGGGGCACGCGTGATCATCGTCCGGCCTTCCTCGTGGGCGCGGGGCCCCCGGAGCGCGCCGACCCGTTCGGGACGGTAACCGACGGGCAGACGTTGGCGGACCCGGTCAGCAGCTTCGTGAGCGAGCTGACCGCGTCGATGGCGACGATCTGGTCGCAGCCCTGCACGAGGAGCCCGCGAATGATGCCGCCGTGCGCGTCGCCGTAGGACGGCAGGCTGTTCCAGTTGTGAATCATCCACGACCCCCAGAAGAGGCCGCCCTCCTCCTTGCCTGGCGGGTTGTAGGCGAGGGAGTTGGCCAGGTACTGCACCCGCTGCACAGTGCGGGACAGATCCGGCAGCAGGGCGCTGGTGCTGCGTACCCCTAGCGCCGCCTGCGCCGCCAACGGCTGTGCCTCGCGCGTCAGCGGACGGAACTCCGTGCGCAACGTCGTGGCGAAGCGACCGCCCAACGAGCCGAGGGTGCGGATCGTCCCGGGCAGCCGACGGACGCTGGGGGTGAGGGCCCGGACGGCCGGCTGCAGCTCCCCGGCGAGCTTACCGGTGGCGTCGAGCGCCTCGGCTCCGGACTCCAGCGCTCCCGGTAGCCGAGCCAGCGAGGTCCGCAGCGACGCGTCCTCGGCCCTCAGCGCCCCGAGGGCCCGGTGGCCGGACACGACGAGGTCGGCCAGGCGACCGTCGGAGGATGCGGCCCGGGCGACCCGGGACACATTGTGGACGAGCCTCGCAAGTGTCCGTCGGCGGGCCGCGAGGCTCTCGCTGACCTCGCGCAGCTGCGCGGTCGTCGGACCGAACGAGAGCAAGACGCGGCGCAGGTCGGGGGCGCGTTGCTCGGCGGTGCGACCGAGGCCGTCGACGAGCGTGGTGAAGAACGCACGGGTGTCCCCGTCGAGACCCGATAGGAGCGTCGCCAGCGGGACGGGCGCCGTGTTGCGCGACGAACGGAGGGTGGCGCCTTCGCGGAGCGCCGGTGCCGTGCGGGAGCCCGGATTCAGCTCGACGCGCATGTCGCTCAGCGGCGTGATGGGCCGCAGGGCCGCATAGCCGTCGGCGTGGACCCGGGCGAGCTTCTGGCGCTGGATCTGGAGCGTCACCTCGGCACCGCCCGGCACGGCGTCGGCGGCCGCGATCGTGCCGACCCGGACGCCGGCGACGTTCACCGGCTGACCCAGCCCGGGCGCAACACCGTCTGCCGACGGCAGGACGACCTTGACCTCGTACACGTCGCGGAACGGCACCGGAAACCGCTGCTTCACCAGCAGGTAGCCGACGGAGACGAGACCGGCGATCAGCAGCGCGGCGATCGCCGGGACATACCTGAAGGACGACATCCGACGGGTCACCGGCCTTCCTTGGTCGTGGGTGGCATGGTGCGCGAGAGCGCCCGGCGGCCGGCATCGTGACCGCCCGCCCGCTTCACCGGCCGACGGGGCACTTCGCGTCCACGGAGCGCGTCGCGCAGGGTCGCGAGCTTCGCTGCCTCGTTCTCGCGCTGCTCCTCTGTCAGCCGCTTGGTGCTGACCTTGCGGAAGCCTGCGAACGCCTCTCCGGCAGTCATGTTCGCCAGGTTCGGCACCGCCTGGTCCTCGCACGGCCGGTCGATTCGGACCGTCGGCCACACGTTGGTGCCGAGCCACTGCGGGCTGACCCCCTCGATCGCCGAGCCTCCGATGACGCTCACCATCTCGGTGATCCCCGGCACGAACCCGAGCAGCGACCCCTCGCCTTCGCTGATGCCCGCGCGGACCGTCGTGCCGTTGCCGTCGAACCCCGGCGAGGACGCGGCGAGGTTGGCGGCCATGTGGAGGGCCTCGAGCCACACCGGCTGCTTGACGGTCAGGTGCGCGTCAGGCACCCGCTGCTCCAGCGCGGGGACCACGACCTTCGTCAGGCAGCGGCCGAGGGGCCCACCGTAGGGCAGCACGAACGCCAGCTGTCGCTCCAGCTGCGGGAGGTCGAGCACCGGCTGCCGCAGCGTCGCGACGAACCGGTCGAGCTCACCCGGCAACGCGGTGCTCGCGACCTGCGCGAAGACGGCGTTCAGCGACGGCAGTTGTCGTGGCAGCTCGCGCAGGACAGGCCGCAGGTCCACGGCGAACCGCCGTAGCGACGGCAGGACCGCGTCGATCCGTCGCAACGACGCCGGTGCACCGGCCAGGAAGCTCCGGGCGGCGGGGATCGAGCGGCGCAGCTGGCGGTCCTGAGCGACGAGGGCCCCGACGACCGTGGCGTAGTCGTCGATGATCGTCGCCAGCTCGCGCGGGTTGCGGGCCAGGTCGCGAGTGACGGCGCTCGCGTCGGCGAGCGCCCGTCCGAGGTCGCCGTCCCCGGTCCCCCGGAACCCCCGCGCGGCTCCGCGGACGGACTCCAGCGCCCGATCGAGCTCGCGGGTCGCACGCCGCAGCCCGGTCGCGCCGCTGAGCAACGTCCCCGCGGAGCCCTGTCCCGCGCCGAGACCAGTCGCCAGGCCGGCCACGAGGCTCTTGCTCGAATCGCGGATCGGCGCGGTCAGCGTGCTGAGCACCTCGTCGAGCTGGACGCTGGTCGACGTCTGCGCCCGTGGCACCACGGCGCCGTCCGGCAGGGTCGGCGCGGCGGGCGAGCCCGCCATGATGTCGACGTAGAAGTTGCCCTCGAACGCAAGCCGTGGCCGGATCACGAAGCGGTCGTCCCGCCGCGGCCGGCGCGTGTCGGCCTTGAGCCGCATGGTGACGAGCGCCGTCCCGTCGCTCGATGCCTCCGTCGACTCGACGCGGCCGATGTCCAGGCCCGACGTCCGGACGGCGCTGCCGCCCTTGAGCTGCTGGGCGTCCGAGAAGATCGCCCTGACGGTGTAGCCGCCCGGCGCGATCGACCGGCGCCCGAAGGCGAACACCGCCGAGCCGACGACGAGCAGCAGCAGCAGGACCGCGGCGATCAATCGCCGTCGGTCGCCGGGCGTCTTGCGGCCCGGCCTCATCGCCCGACCTCCGCCGGCGGATCGTCGAGCAGACCGACGCGCCGAGCCTCGGCCGTACGTGCCGGATCGACGCTGGTCGGCAGGTAGTTCTTGGGCTGGTCGCCGGACGGGTTGGCGAGGACGCGTCGGTCGTGGTGGAACGGCTCGTTGCCTGCCTCGCACTCGCGCTCGTTCATGAACGGCGCGTAGTTCGTGTGGAGGTTCGGCAGCGGCGACCCGTTCTGGAAGATCTCGGTCACGTTCGTGCCGAGCGACTTGAGGTGGAAGTTGAGGATGGTGGGCCCCTTGCCCACGCCGTTCCCGGCAAACGCCGAGCCGACGGTTTCGGTGAACGCCCCGACGACGTTGCAATGGACCTGCGCGACGCCGAGATCCTTCGCCAACGGAGCGGAGGCCTCGGAGAGGTGACCGAGCTTGCGGATCGCGCCGCTGCTGTGCGGCAGGCGACTGAACGACTCAAGGTCGTCGGCGGTCTGGGTCACCCGGGGAGCGGTGCGACGGAGAGCGGCGAACGCCGGGACCCCTCGCTCGAGCAGCGAGTTCGCGTGGCGCAGCGTGGTGGGCAGGACCCGGGCTCCCGGGCGCAACTCGCGGGCGATGGTGGCGAGGTCCGCGAGCGCGGGGCGCAGCCGTCGCAAACCGAGGGTGACGCGTGTCGCGGAAACGGGGAAGGCGTCGATGGTGGCCGCGACGTCGGCGGCGGAGCGGTCGAGGGCCTCGAAGACGGAGCCCGCGGCCGTGGTGCCCTCGCGAAGCGCGTCCTCCTCGGCCGCGAGGCCGGACATCGTCCGATCGACGGCCGCCAAGAGCGGCCCGAGTCGGGTCTCGTCGGCGGCCAACCGTCCGCTGACGACCCCCAGATCGGGCAGCAGCCGGGCGGTCGTCTCGACCGTCTCGCCGAGGTCCGCGCCCCGACCGGCGAGCCCGTCACCGACCGATCGCGCGGCCCGCTGGACGTCCCGGGCGGTGCGCCGGTCGAACAGGTCCAGCAGGTCGGTCAGCTCGACGTTGTCGGTCGCCTGCGCGATCGGCAACACCCCGCGGGGCTCGATCGTCGTCGACGAGCGCCCCGGGACGATGTCCAGGTAGGTGGCGCCGAGGACCGACGCAGGGCGGACGGCCACCTGCGAGTCCACCGGGAGCTGCTCCTGGCCGTCGGTGATCTTCACGAGCACCCGGGCGCCGGGACGCGGGTCCGCCGACGAACCGCGACGACCTTGGACGTCCATGACCTGTCCGACGCGGACGCCCCCGATCCGGACCTGGCTCAGCTTCACGAGCCGGTTCGCGTCCGGCAGGTCGACGTAGAACTCGTAGGAGCGCTCCAGCGGCAGGCCCGAGTTGGCGTTGTAGGACGTCGCGAAGCCGGCGATGATCAGCACGAGTGCGGCCAGGCCGAGCCAGGGGTACGCGCGTGCGACGTCTCGGCGTCGGCGGTTGCGGCGGGGTCGGGTCACTTGAGTAGGTGATCGAGGGTCTTGCGCAGACGGTGGCGCACGGTCGGTGGGAGGTCGTCGACGTGCTTCTTCGGATCGGCGAGCATGCGGCGGGCTCGGGCCTCGGAGGCCTTGTAGGCCGGATCGTTGAGCGGGATCTGGCCGCCCTGCGGCGAGTCGAATCGCTGCGAGCACCCGGGCTGGGCGGGCGCGAGGATGCACCGAAGGTGCACGCCGAGCATCATGTTGCCGGTGTGGGAGACGGCGTCGTACGCAGCCGTGGACACCGACAGGCCGTAGAACACGCGTTGGCCGACACCGTCGAGCGCCCCGGTGCTGCGCGAGCTCTCGAGCAGCTCTGCGAGGTGCTTCACCGGCTCCTTCGACTCCCGCGCGGCGGTGTCGAGCGTTCCGACAAGCCCAGTCGCTGGCCCGACGGCGCGACGGAGGGCGCCGAACGCCCTGTCGGCGTGGTCGAGCGCTGGCCGCACCTGCGCCGCCAGGGGCGGCACGACCCGGGTGAGGCGGTTGAGCTGGGGCGCGGACCGGCCGAGCGCGCGGACTGTTGGGGTGAGATCGGTGCCCAGGCGCTCCAGGCTCCGCAGGGAGCTGTCTGCCTCGGCCAGCAACGCCGGCAGCCGGCGGACGGAGCGCCGGAGGTCGACGTCGCGGTCACCGGCGTTGCGGGCGACGGACTCGGCGGAGCGCACGAAGCGACGGACGTCTCCGTCCCGACCGGCCAGTACCTCGAGGACGCGGTCGGTCTGCTCGACGGCACGGCCCATCGCTTGCCGCTGATCGGCCAGGACGGTGAGCATGTCGCGGGTGTGGCGCAACGCCGGGTTGGCGCGCCGCAGCAGCGCATCGAAGTCGTCGGCACGCCCGGCCGACGCGATCCCCATCTCGATCATGATCGTCCGGACCCTCTCGGTCGTCGGCAACGCGAAGGTGTCGAGCACCTGCTGCAGCTGGACCGAGGCCGACGTTCGCTGCAGCGGCACCGTCGGCTCCGCGGTCCCGCTCCCGCGCGCCGGCCCGAGGGCGGGTCGCGAAGGGGACCCGGGGTCGCACTGGATGAAGCTCTCGGAGATGAAGCCCTCGGGGAGGATCTTGCAGGAGGCGTCCTCGTGGAACGGCCCGAACCGCGACTCGATCTCCAGGCCGAAGCGGGCCTTGTGGTCCGGCGTCAGGTCGACCGAGCGCACCGTCCCGACGCGGGCGCCGCCGAGCTTGACGAGCTGCCCGGGAACGATGCCCTGAGCCGTATCGAAGACCGCCGAGAACCGGTAGCGGTCGCTGCCGCCGCCATCGCGACCGACGACGACCACCACCGCCACGACCAGCAGCATCACGACCAGTAGCGCGCGACGTCGTGTCATCGGTCTCCCTCCAGTCGGCCGCTCGGCGTCCGCGCGGCTGCGATGCCGCCGTCCTCACCGGGCTTGCGCGCCGGGAGGTCGAACTCCGTCGGCCGCTTGTCGCCTTCGCAGTCCGACGCGTGCCGACAGAACGCGGTCGGGCTGTTGACGAGCGCGGACATGCTCTGCTTGGGGTCGCACAGCCCCTCGCGGGGCAACCACGGGTTGGACCCGTCAGGCGCCGGCGGGACCGCCCCGCCGGGGCAGCGGCTCATCTGCGGTGGCGTGACGTTGAACACCCCGGGCACGAGCCCTCCGGTGATCTTCGTCACGCCAAGCAACGCCCCGCCCAGCGCACCGTTGACCACCGTCTGGATGTTCTGGACGAACTCGAGCTTGACGTAGTGACCGAGCTCGTTGTACTGGCCAGACGCGATGGTCAACAGTCCGTTCACGACGCCGATCAGGGCGTCGGTGCCGTAGAAGCGCAAGCCCTCGAGGATCGGCACGAGGTCCTTGGCCGCGGGCCCCAGGGCCTTGAGCGCCTCGACGGCGGGACCCCCGAGCGGCGGTACACCGTCCAGGGCAGTGCCCAGCGGCGACCAGAGCTCGTTGACACGCCGGATCACCGGCGTGAACCGATCAAGGGCCTTCGGCGCGCGGCGCAGCAGCAGGCGCAACTCGGCCTGGGGCGGCGGGACGAGCCGCAGCGTCGGGCGGAGCGCCGACGCGGTCCGAGCGACCTCGCCCACCGTTCCGCGAGCCTGGCGCAGCACCGCCGGCGCCAGCTCGAGGGCGGACCCCAGGGCGACGCGCTCGTCAGCGACGGCCCTGAACGCGGTGGCGGTGCCGACGACGGCCCGATCGAGCGACGGGCGGCGCGAGGCGACGGCCCGAGCCGCAGCGGAGCCGGTCTGGATGAGCCGTCGCAGCGCGTCGCGGTCGTGGACGAGCTCTGCTGCAAGCCGGTCGACCTCCGCCATCGCGGGCTCGAGCTTGGCGAGCATGCGGTTGAACGCCGGCGCGCCCGACCCGGCGTAGACCTCGTCGGCGCGGGCGAACAGCCGTTGGATGTCTCGGCGCGACCGCGGATCGACGGAGGAGAGGATCGCGTCGAGGTCGACGATCCCGACCGTGTCCTCTTGGTGGAGTACCGCCCCGCTAGGGATCTCCGGGGCTCCGTTCGGTGCGGGCGAGATCGCGACGTACCGGTTGGTGAGCGTCGCTTGGCCGACGGAGCGGATCGTCGCGCGCGTGCCTTGGCGGAACGGGACGAACCGCTCGTCGGTGACCTCCATCTCGACGTCCGCCTCGCCAGAGTCGGCGAGCGAGACCCGCTTGACGGTCCCGATCTTCACCCCCGCGACCTGAACAAGGCCACCGTTCACCATCTGGCCCGCGTTCTGGAACCGGGCGTGAACCGTATACGGCGCCGAGCCGGACGTCGTCGCGATCACGGCCACCGCGATCGCGAGGGCGACGGTGAGTAGAACGGCGACGCGACGCACCCGGTCGGGCAGGAAGGAGTGGCGCGACGGGCGCGATGCCGGGGCGGTCGTCACGTCAGCCTCCGATGGGGAGTCGGGGGGCGCCGCCCCAGAAGATCTGGGAGCCGACGATCCCGATGAAGTGGATGCCGACCAGGTTGACGACCATCGCGCGGGCGGTCGCGGTACCGACCTCGACCGGGCCGCCGCGAACGCGGTAGCCGTAGTAGACGCCGACGAGGACGAGGAAGGTCGCCATGGTGATCGCCTTGGTCGCCGAGAAGAGCAGATCCTGTGGGCTCTGGAACTTCCAGAACAGCTCGAAGTAGCCGCCGGCCGATACCTGACCGAGCTGCACGACGACCGAGATGTAGGACCCCACGTACGCCACGACGACCGCGACGCCGTAGACGAACGGGATGATCAACCACATCCCGAGCAGGCGGGTCGAGCACAGGTAGAGGACCGAGTCCAGGCCCATCACGTCCAGGGCGTCGACCTCGTCGGTGATCTTCATCGTCCCGATCTCGGCGACGTACCCGGTGGAGACCTTCGCGGCCATCATGTACCCGAACGCGTAGGGCGTCATCTCGCGCAGGTCACCGATCGCGGCGAACGCTCCCGCGACGGCAGGCGCTCCGACCTGCTGGGCCGCGTAGGAGCCCTCGATCCCGATCACCAGACCGAGCGCGAACACCATCCCGAGCACGATCGGTACCGACCCGGTCACCAGGATCCCGGCCTGACGCAGCACCTCGGACCCGTAGCGGGCCACCCGCCCGCTGAGCACGCCCCACACCGTGCGACCGGTGAAGTCTGCGGCATCACCGATCTCCAGCAGCGCGTTGCGTGCCTGCGCGACCGTGCGCGCTCCGGGGACCGAGCTCATCGGACCTCCGACAGGATCGGATTGGTGGCCAGCAGCAACTGGGTGAACCCGTAGTCGATGAGCCCGATCGCCATGAACGCGATCACCACCGCCTGGTTCACGGCCCGCCCGACCCCTTCGGCACCGCCCTTGGCGTGCAGGCCCTTGTAGCAGCAGACCACCGCGATCATCGCCCCGTACACCGCGCACTTCACGAACGACGCGGCAAGCTCCAACGGCGTGGCCGTGCTGAAGAACGTCGAGAAGAACGGTCCCAGCGGAGCGTCGTTCTGCACGATCACGACGATCGCCCCGGCGATGCCCGCCATCAGCGCCAGGACGTTGCAGAACACGCACACGAGGACCAGCGAGATGAACCGCGGAACCACCAGCGACTTCACCGGATCGACGCCAAGCACGCTCAGCGCCGCCGTCTCCTCCCGCACCTCCCGCGCCCCGAGATCGGCGCACATCGCCGTGCCCGCAACGCCCGCGACGACGATCGCCGTCACCAACGGCGAGAACATCCGCACCACGATCAGGACATACAGACCACCCAACCGGTCCAGCGCCCCGAACAACCCGAGGAAGTTCACCGCCTGGATCCCGGCCGGCCCAAACGAGAGCGCGAACGACGTGATCATCAACGGAAAGAGCGAGACCTTGAGCGCAAACCGAAACTGCTCGACCAACTCCGGCCCATAGCTGTAAGGCGCCCGAGCAGCCCGCGACAACGTCTGCAACGCCAGATGGAACATCCCACCAAGCTCCCGCAACGCCGAACCGCCGACACGATCGACCAATCGGTCGGCAGCCGGCATCACTCGGCCAGGACCGGCGGCGATCGCCGCGGCCGGTGCCGACCGACGATCCCGCGGGTGCGCCATGGCACGTTTGTCGTTCTCCCGAAGCATGCTCTCCTCTTGCCCCTCCGCGGGAGCGCCGTCTCGGCGGCTCCCCACGTCCCACAGTGCCTCGAAACAGAGGCAAACGCGATGTACGGCACAGGGCGTTTGGCCAGTATACCTGCGTCGCGCTGTCCGACGCAAGTCGGCGGGCGAGCGGCGGTTGCAGCGCTCCAACCCGGCGGTCGGTCGCCGACCCGCAACGTCCGGCGACCCCCGACCCGCGGACGCTCGTCGGCCTCGGACGGGAGCGCCAAGCGTCGCTCCCTAGCGTCCGGCGAGCGCGTACTCGCCGCGGATCTGGACCTCGCGCTCGAGTCGTCGGGCGAGGATCCCCTCGATCTCCCGCCGCAGCTCGCCGCCGACCGGCAGCGCCGCCTCGATCGAGCGAGACAGCACCTCGCCGGCGGCGTTGTACTCGCAGTGCAGGTCCGATAGCAGATCGCCGGGAGCACGCTGCCCGTCGAGCGCGGCGAGCGCGTCATCGATCCGGCCGTCGGCATCGGCTCCGGCCTCGATCACGGAGCGGGCCCCGGCCTCGATCTCGGCGATCTCCTCCCTGATCCAGGCGACCTCGTGCTCGGTGCGCACGGACACGCTGCCCAGCACCGAGTCGATCATCTCCAGGGCCGCCCTGACCTCGGAGTCGGTCACCGCGCCGGCGACGGTCGTCCGCAGCTCCTCGCGGACCCGCTCCAGCAGCTGCCGGGAGCTCGGACGGACGATCATGCGGCCACCTCGCTCCGGCCCGCGCTCGCGGCACGCTCGATCTGTGCGGTGGCACCGAACCACCCCTCGAACGCCGTGGCGACCGCACCGACGAGGAACGCCGTGCGGAACCCTGATGCCTCGCCGTCGGCGAACGCCTGCTGCACGTCGAGCACGTTCCCGAAGACCTTCACCGCGGGCAGGATCGAGAAGTAGGCGAGCGTCAGCGGGTTGATCACGTCCTCGCCGAGCCCGGACTTCTGCCGATAGCGGGCGCAGAACGCCTCCGGGTCCATGCCGATGAGCACCGGTGGCTGCACCGACTCGCACCACTGGCACCACCCGAGGTCCTCGCGCGGGTCGCCAACGTGCACGAACTCCCAGTCGATCGCCTGCAGGCCGCCGTCACCGTCGAGGACCTGGTTAGACGGCTGGAATTCGCCGTGGACGAGCCCAAGCGGCGCCGGCGCCGGCCGGTTGGCTTCGAGCCACGCGGCCATGTAGCGGATCATCGGGTAGGAGTCGCTCAGGCGCTCTTCCATCGCCCGCCAGTCGGCGGCGAGCGCGACGACGTACTCGTCCCAGTCCTGTGGGCGCTCGACGTCCTGCGGCAGGGCCGAGACGTCGGTGGCGTGTAGGGCCGCGGCCAGATCGGCCATCTGCAGCGCGCACTCGCGCTGCGTCGCCTCGTCTCCGCCCCGGACCTTGGCCAGGAACGATCCGCCCTCGGCAAGCTCCAGCACGATCGTGGGGGCACCGAGCTCGGACCCGTCCTCGTCGGCGTGGAGCGCAGCCGGCATCGGCACGCCTCCCTGGCGGGTCAACGCTTCCAGCACCCGCCACTCGCGCACGCGGTCGGTCTTCTGGACGACCGTCTCAGCAGGCGCGTCCTGCCGGGCGACGAGCTGCACCGGCTCGCCGTCGATCTCGGCGGTGAAGCGCACCGTGACGCAGCTGTATCCGCCGGTCAGCGGCACGACGTCGCGCACGGCAACGGTCGTGGCGTTGGGCCTGCGGCGCGCGAGGAACCGCTGGAGCTTCTCGGCGGTCAGCGCGGGGGTGTCCGTGGTCATCGGGGGTCCTCCGGTCGGGTGTGGTCCTGCAGGTCGACGGTCCTCGCGGTCATGCCGTAGCCGACCTCGCCGTCCCACTCGAAGCGCGTGAACGCCTCGACGTAGTGGTGGCTGGCGTCCGCGGGGGAGCAACGGCCGACGACGATCTCGGCGGGACCCGTGAAGCCCCCGTGCACGTAGGCGAGGATCCGCGCGTCGAGGACGCTGCACTCGCCGTCGCGGTCGAGTTCGATCCGGCAGTCGGCGGTGGCCTCCTCGAACGTCCGCGCGAAGGGCATCTCGCCCGGGGCGATCGGGACGACCGACGTGCGGTCCCCGGTGAAGCCGCGGACGAATGCGGGCCGGCCGGGGTAGCCGGCGACCTGCATGAGCATCAGGTGGCGACCGCTCTCGACGAACTGGCCCTGCAGCCACGTGGTGGTGCCGACCGTGGCGTAGTCGCGCACGCCCCAGGAGTGGTCCCGCAGACCGGTGCCCGACAGCTCGTAGCGCTCGCCGCCGCCCACGGTAAGCCACCCGCGCACGGCGTGGTGCTGCTCGTAGTGCCGCGACGCCCACGCCAGGTCGACAGGTTCGCTACCGAGGTCGAACGCGGGACTCAGCGCGACGTACTCCAGCTCCCACTCGACGAACACGTGCGGGCCGTCGCCGACGGGCGCGCTCCGGTAGGTGTCGCCGTCCAGCAACCGGGCGGCGCCGCGGAACCGCTTCGTCCAGCGGACGTACGGCTCGTCGCAGCGGAAGTCGATGCCGACGACGGCCGGCCCCTCTCCGTCGCGACCGGCGGCGAACCCCTTCGCGGTCAGGTAGCGATCGCCCGGGAGCGCCACGAGGACCTGCTCGTCCCACAGCGGGAACGGGTCGCTCCGGCGCGTGAGGTGCACGTACACGCCGACCCCGGCCGCGGGGTCCCAGAAGTTGCCGAGGTAGTTCTCGGTCCAACCGGGGGGCGCGCCGCCGATGTCGTGCGGCAGCTCGTCGTCGTCCGTCAGCCACGCCGGCCGAGGCATCGCGGCGGTGTTCTCCATCTTCCCCATCCCAACGCTGTTGAAGGCCAGATCTCTCCGAGCCCGGGGCCGTGCGACCGTCCGCCCCCACGAGCGGCGGGTCCACGGTCCCGGGCATCGCCTGCGCCAAACACGATATTCGGCACATTGCGTTGGCCCGTAGACTACGCCTCTCGTCGACTCGCCGCAACCGGAGCGCGGCGGTCGCCCGTTCGGCGCCCGCCGCCCGGTCCGTGATCGTCAGTCGAGCGCCTTGAGCACGGTGCGGGCGGCGATGCGCCCCGGCCAACCCGACGTCCCCGACATCGGGTGGGCCCCGTGCCCGGTGTGCCACAGCCCGCCGAACGGCGTGCGGTACCCCGCCAGCGACGGGGTCGGCCGCCACGGACCCATCTGGCTCGGGACGACGTCCACGCCTCGCGCCGACCCCTTGTGCACCCACTCGACGTTCATGTCGGCCGGACTGGTCACCTGCTGACCGACGATCGTGCTTCGCAGGTCGGGGATGAACCGCTCGAGGTGGTCGATGACCTTGTCGAAGAACGGCTGCTTCTCCGTCTCCCACGTACGGCCGTCGGCGAACTCGTGCGGCACCGCTCCGACCCACACGAAGATGCTGTCGCCGTCACTGCCCGCGGGCACGAGCGAGCGGTCCAGGACCGACGGGACCGCGATGTAGAAGAACGGCGGCTCGTCGGACAGCCCACCGTTGATGATCTCCGTCAGCGTGCGGTGCGCGTGCGCCTGGGACGGGGCGAAGCTCATGCCACCCCCGAAGTGCTCCTCCTGGATCCCCGGCTTGACGAAGCGCGGGCGTCGGGAGACGGCGAGGTCGGCCTTGAAGTGGGCGACGTTGTTGGCGTTGACCTGGAGGCGGTCGACCTCGGTGCGGGTGATCGGCGGGACGTCCGCGTCCGCCAGGAGCTTGGTCACCAGCGACACCGGGTCGGTGGCCGAGATCACCTGGCTCGCCAGGATCGTCTCGCCGCTCCGCAGGACGACGCCCACCGCCTTGCCGTTGTGGATCGCGATGCGCTCGACCGGCGACGACGTCCGGATCTCGCCGCCCCAGGACCGGACGGCTCGGGCCAACGCCTCGCAGTAGGCCCCGGAGCCGCCGATCGGTCGGTGCAGGCGATACAGGTGCAGCATCGCGAAGTACACCATCGCCGACATGTTGGCCGGCTCGTCGATGGGCCGGAACGAGCCGGTCGCGACGTTCATCGCCAGGAACGCCCTGACCTCCTCGCGCTCGAATCCGGCGAGGACCTCGCTCGGAGCCGACAGCAGGGCGCGAGCACCGGGGAGCAGCGACTTGCGGTGCCGCGCCAGCCGGCGAACGATCCGGGCGATCGTCCGCGGATGGACGCGGGTGGGGTGCCCCTGCAGGTAGGGAAACGCGGCGCTGGCGACGTCGCGCAGCGCCCCCATCCACT
>JBFWKS010000041.1:0-19925 GCA_050252545.1 Solirubrobacteraceae bacterium | reverse complement strand
ACGCTCTTCCGATCTTGTCGTCGAACGCGAAGCTCGCCTGGAACTGCCGGACGAGTGCGTTGCGCGGCTCGGTGAGGATCCGGATCAGATCCTCGCGCAGCAGCTGCCGAACGGCGGTGACGACCGGTAGGCGCCCGATGAACTCCGGGATCAGGCCGTAGTCGACGAGGTCCTCGGGGAGCGTGTTCTCGAACAGGGTGTCCTCGGCGACCGCGTCGGCGCGACGCTCGTCCTCGGCCACGAACCCGACCGAGCTCTTGCCCAGCCGTCGGGACACCACGTCGTCGAGCCCCGCGAACGCGCCGCCGCAGATGAACAGCACGTTCGTCGTGTCGATCGTCAGGAACTCCTGGTGCGGGTGCTTGCGCCCGCCCTGGGGCGGCACCGATGCCTGGGTGCCCTCGAGGATCTTCAACAGCGCCTGCTGGACGCCCTCGCCGGAGACGTCGCGCGTGATCGACGGGTTGTCCGCCTTGCGGGCGATCTTGTCGACCTCGTCGATGTAGATGATCCCCGTCTCCGCCTTCTTGACGTCGTAGTCGGCGGCCTGGATCAGCTTGAGGAGGATGTTCTCGACGTCCTCGCCGACGTAGCCGGCCTCGGTGAGCGCCGTGGCGTCGGCGATCGCGAACGGGACGTTGAGGATCCGGGCGAGGGTCTGGGCCAGCAGCGTCTTGCCGGAGCCCGTCGGCCCGAGCAGCAGGATGTTGGACTTCTGCAGCTCGACGGCGTCGTCGCCGGCCATCTGCTCGGCCAGGCGGATCCGCTTGTAGTGGTTGTAGACCGCAACCGACAGCGTGCGCTTGGCCTCGGTCTGCCCGACGACGTACTCGTCGAGCACGTCGAAGATCTCGCGCGGGCGCGGCAGCCGGGCGGCGTCGAAGCCCGGCTGGACGGCGAGCTCCTCGTCGATGATCTCGTTGCAGAGCTCGATGCACTCGTCGCAGATGTAGACGCCGGGTCCGGCGATCAGCTTCTTGACCTGTCGCTGCGACTTGCCGCAGAAGGAGCAGAGCAGCTGCTCGCCGTTGTCGCCTGCGCGTGCCATCGGTGACTCCTTGCTCGGCTCGACGACGGACGGCGGAGGATCGCCGTCAGGCGTTCTCGATCACCCGGTCGATGATGCCGTAGTCCTTCGCCTCTTCCGGGTCCATGAAGTAGTCCCGCTCGGTGTCGCTCTTCACCCGCGCCAGCGGCTGGCCGGAGTGGTGGGCGATGATCTCGTCGAGCTTGCCGCGCAGGTCGACGATCTCCTTCGCGTGGATCTCCACGTCGGTCGCCTGGCCCTGGAACCCCGAGCTCACCTGGTGGATGAGGATCTTGGAGTTCGGCAGCGACATCCGCTTGCCCGGCGCGCCGCCGGAGAGGATCACGGCGCCCATCGACATCGCGATCCCGACGCAGATCGTCCGCACCTGCGGCTTGATGAACTGCATCGTGTCGTAGATCGCCAGCCCCGCGTACACGGACCCGCCGGGCGAGTTGATGTACAGCGAGATGTCCTTGTCCTCGTCGTCCGAGGCCAGGTGCAGCAGCTGCGCGACGATGAGGTTGGCGATCTGGTCGTCGACCGGGGTCCCCAGGAAGATGATCCGCTCGTTGAGGAGGCGGCTGTAGATGTCGAACGCACGCTCGCCGCGCGACGTCTGCTCGACGACCATGGGGACCATAGGGCTCATGCGTGCGGTTCCTGTTTCTCGGTGGCGGAGAGGGTTCCTCCCCCACGGGCCGGAGCCCGCGCGGAGGATGCGACGAAGTGGATCGGAGGACCCGGCACGAGCCTAGCAATCAGGCCCCGCCGTCCCGCCCGGCCCGGCGGGGCTCAGGACTCGTCGGCGGACGCGTCGCCGTCCGGCGCCGCGTCGTCGGCGGCCGACTCGTCCTCGGTCGCCCACGGGCGACCACCGGCGGGGGCCGGCTCGCCGGGGACCGGGGTCCACAGCAGGCCCTTGGCCCGCGCATCCTCGACCGAGACCGCGGTGGCGCGCTCGAGCAGCCGCTCGATCGCCTGCTGCTGGGCGACGTCGTCCCGTAGCTCGTCGAGGTGCCCCTGCTTGGTCAGGCGCTTGAGGAGCTTCTCGGGCGTGGTGCCCTGCTGCATCGCGGGCTGCTGGAGCGCCGACAACAGATCGCCCTCGGCCGGCTCGATCTCCTCCGCGGCCACGAACGCGTGCAGCGCGGCCTCGCGGCGGAGGTTGCGCTCGGCCTCGGGAACGGCCTCGGCGACGACGTCCTCCTCGCTGCGGCCGGTCATCTGGAAGTACAGCTCACGCGAGATGCCCTGGTGCGAGAGCTGGTGCAGCGTCTGGTCGAGGAGCTCGGCGGCCCTCGCGGTCGCGAGCGACTCGGGGATCTCGACCTCGGCGCGCAGGGCGACGGTGTCGAGCACCGCGTCGCGGTACTCGCGCTCGATCGTGACGTCGTCCTGCTCCGACAGCTTCTGGCCGATCTCGTCGCGCAGCTCGGCGAGCGAGTCGGCGCCGGCGGCCTCCTCCGCGAACGTGTCGTCGAGCTCCGGGAGCGTGCGCTCCTGGACCTCGTGCACCTCGACGGTGAAGACGGCCTCGACGCCGCGCAGCTGCTCCGCGCCGTAGTCGTCGGGGAAGGTGACGCGGACCTCCCGCTCCTGGCCGCCCTCGGCACCCTGCAGCTGGTCCTCGAACCCGGGGACGAGGCGGCCGGAGCCGAGCTCGATGAGCTGGTCGCGTCCGGCGCCGCCCTCGAACTCCTCGCCGTCGATCCGGCCGACGAAGCTCACCAGGACGCTGTCGCCCTCGGCGGCGGCGCGGTCCACCTTCTCGAGCTTGCCATGGCGCTCGCGGAGCTGCTCGAGCTCCTTGTCGATCCGCTCCGGATCGGGCGTGGCCTCGCGACGGCCGACCTCGAGGGTCGCCAGGTCGCCGAGGGTCGCCACCGGACGGACGCCGACCTCGAGCTCGAAGAGGACCGGCCCGCCGGGCTCGGGAGTCTTGCCGATGTCGACGCTCGGCTCGCCGACGGTCGACACGCCGGCGTCGTCGACGGCGGCGACGAGCCACTCGCCGAGCGAGCGGCGGAGGGTCTCGTCGAGCACGGTCTCGCGGCCGTAGCGGCGGATGACGACGGGCGGCGGGACCTTGCCCTTGCGGAACCCGGGAACGCGCAGGTCGCGCCCGAGGACCCTGGCCGTGTCCAGCATCGCCTGCTCGACGGTCTTCGGCGCCACCTCCACCGCGATCTTGACGCGGGACTCGGGCAGCTCGGTGACGGTCGTGGTGACGGCGGACATGAGGATCGGCAACGATAGCGTCGTGATGGCTGTTCGGACTTCCCCGCCCGTTCGGCGGGCGGTCGACCGGGTTCTGCTGGGGTTCGTGACGGGCCCCGTCGGCCGGTTCGTCGGCACCGCGCTGGAGCTCGTTCCCGCGGTCGTGACGGGCGTGCGGGCCGCGCTGCGGACGCGGTGGCGCCGGAGTCCGTAGACCCCGACCACCCCGAGCCCGGGGCGGCGGGGAATCCGGCTCGCCGGCCGGCCGGCGAGCCGCCCGGAACGACCGACGGCCGTGTCCCGGGAAGGGCGCACGGCCGTCGTGGTGGTTCCGGCGAGCCGGACGGAGGACGGAATCGGCGCGTGGCGCGAGCCACGGCGCCCGACCCGTCCCCGCGGTCAGCAGTTGACCGTGAGCGCCGTCTGGCGGTCGGCGGCGACGGGGCTGACGTCCTTGTTGCCGCCGGTGCGCGTGTGGACCCGGAGCATGGTCGGCTGCCCGGCGACCGGGGTCACGACCGCGTTGGCGTCGGGGTTGTTGTCGTACACCGTGACCTGCGGGACGCACTTGCGGACGTCCTGGTCGAGCACGACGAGGTAGCGGCCGGCGACCTCGCGGACCGAGCTCTTGACGCCGCGCGCGTTGGAGAGCTTGCCGTCGGCGGCGATGACGCCGATCTTCGTCCGGCTCAGCGTGTCGTTGACGATGTCGTCGGCACCCTTGCCGTCGACCTGGTCGGCGTTGAGGCCGGTGGCCACGCCCGTGGCGTTCGTCGTGAACGGCTTGGCCTTCGACTTGTCGGCCAACTGGGTGTTGATCGTGCCGCCGAGCTCACCGCGGAAGCGGAACTTGAACGCGTGCCCGAGGTTGAGGTTGGACGCCTCGATGCAGCCACGGCCGAGGGCGGGGGCGCGGCAGCCGTAGATGGCGCCACCACCGGTGCCCTTGTTGGACTGGCGGGTGCCGAAGCTGCCGTTGGACGCGATGATCTGCGTCTCCCGGCTCAGCTCGTTGGGGGCGGTCGGGTTGCGGAGCCCGGCGCGGACGTCGCTTCCCTCCCCTGCGCCGATCGCCATCGGTGCGGCGACCGCGGCGGCCGCAGCGGTGGCGGCGAGGGCGGTGACGACGCGGCTGGTGGTGAAGGTACGGGACATGACTCTCTCCTGTGGTTGGGTCGGAGCGGGGCACGTGCCTCGGTGGACGCGTCGGGACGATGCGTCCGGCTCCGTGCTCTATCTGCCACCAACCGGGCCGATCGCGAGGAGTTGCGGTGTCCCGGTCCCGGGTCGTGTCTTGCACAGCCGGGCGTGGGGGTCCCCACAACGACGCGGTGCCGCCGCCCGAGGGCGACGGCACCGGTGACGAGGGGCGAACGACGGGGCTCGAACCCGCGACCGCCTGGACCACAACCAGGAGCTCTACCAGCTGAGCTACGTCCGCCGCGTCGCAGGCAGAGTACCGCGCGCCGCGCCGGTGCGCGGCGTCGCCCGTCCCGGTGTTCGGGTTCGAGCCGCCAGCGCGAACGCCGCCGATCGACGGATGAGCGCCCCCGCTTGGATTCGAACCAAGGACCTGCGGATTAGAAGGCCGCTGCTCTATCCAGCTGAGCTACGGGGGCGGGCGCTCGGGACGGTACCGGGCGACGAGCCCGACCGCGCCCGGCGCGGGCGACCTCGGCGCGCGGACGTGGGCACCTTCACCCGTCGCGGCCGCGACGGGTGAAGGTGCCGAAGACCATGTCCCACCACGGCGAGCTGATGCCGTAGCCGCGCGTGTCGTCCTGGAAGTGGTGGCGCATGTGCAGCTCGCGGAACCACCGGCCGGTGCGGGTGCGCGCCCGCCGGTGGTGCAGGTGGTGGTGGACCATGTCGTACACCAGGTACCCGAGGACGAAGCCCGCCCCGACCGCCAGACCCGGGCCGGTACCGAGCGTCGTGGTGAAGAGCAGGACGAACAGCGCCGTGCCCGGCACCGACACGGCGGGCGGCATGACGAGGCGGAGCGGGTCGTTCGGGTGATCGTGGTGGACCCCGTGGACCATCCAGTGCAGCCGCGCGCCGATCCCGCGCTCCGGCTCGATGTGGAACAGCACCCGGTGGATCCAGTACTCGACGAGTCCCCAGACCATCCAGCCGGCGAACACCAGGAACCCGAGGGTGAGGGTGGCGACGCCCCGACGGTCCGCCGCCAGGGCGAGCCAGAGGATGGCGGGGATGAAGATCAGCGGCGGCACCATCGGGTGCACGCGCGTGAACCGGTCGATCAGCGGTGCCCTGAACATCGGCGGCGATGCCCGCAGGACGTCGGTGCGGCCCGCTTCGGGCTCCGGGTCGGTGGTGCCCCGGCCGGTCACCCCGGTCTGCGCCTCGTCGATCGTCGTCACCCCCCTATCGTTGCAGGTCGCCCGGTCCATTCGGGCGACCAAACCTGTCGGCTGGTGCGGCGCTGGAGTCGGGGCGGCCCTGAGTCGGGGCGGCCGGATTCGAACCAGCGGGCGGGCGGGACTCGGGTTCGGTCGGTCGCTCGCGGTCGGTGCGGCGCTGGAGTCGGGGCGGCCGGATTCGAACCGGCGGGCGGGCGGGACTCGGGTTCGGTCGGTCGCTCGCGGTCGGTGCGGCGCTGGAGTCGGGGCGGCCGGATTCGAACCAGCGACCCCCGACACCCAAAGTCGGTGCGCTACCAGGCTGCGCCACGCCCCGTACTGGCCGGGCGCAGTGTACCGATGGGCGTCGCCGACGCGGTGTGGGTGGTGCGGCGCCGCTGCGGCCGCCACGGTGGCGGCATGGACGGGGGGCGGTGTCATACTCGATCGACGTGTCGGCCTGCCGACCCAGCGAACGGAGAGCGTAGACGTGCCGATCCAGATCACAGCCCGCACAACGCGCGATGGGCGCCTGCGCCATGCGGTGAGCATGCGCGATCACGTGGTGCATGTCGACGAGCCGGGCGAGCTCGGTGGCGACGATTCCGCACCGACCCCGCAGGAGCTGTTGGCCGGGAGCCTGGCGGCGTGCACGGCGATCACGCTCCAGATGTACGCCGAGCGCAAGGGCTGGGACGTCGGCGAGCTCGAGGTCGAGTGTCATCAGCGGCCGGCGGCGGAGCGCGGCTGCCCGACGGCGTTCGAGGTGACGCTCCGTGTCGGCGAGCAGGTCACGGACGAGCAGCTCGCCCGTCTGCGGGTGATCGCGACGAAGTGCCCGGTGCACCGCATCCTCGACGGGGAAGTGATGTTCGACGAGCGTGTCGAGCGAATCGCCGCGACCCGCTGACGTCGTTCCGGTGCCCGAGCGCCGCGACGGGCTGATCCTGCCGTCGGGCGACGGACGTGCGGCGTCGACCGCGCACGACGCTCCCGGCACCGTCTCGGAACGGTCTGCCGGCACCGGCGTCCCGGTGCCCCCGTCGGGCCTCCGTGGCGCGTTGATCCCGGCGGCCGAGGCGGCGGAGCTCTCGGCGTCCGGCGGGACGACGCGGGCCGCGGTCCTCGTGCCGCTGTGGGAACGCGACGGCCGGACCCGGATCCTGTTGACGCAGCGCCACAGCCAGATGCGCAGGCATGCGGGTGAGATCAGCTTTCCGGGTGGTCGGGCCGATCCGGAGGACGGGTCCCCGACCGCGACGGCGCTACGCGAGGCACACGAGGAGGTCGGCCTGGTGCCGGCATCGGTGGATGTCGTCGGCGCGCTGCCTCCGGTCGGCACCCTCGTGACGGGGTACCTCATCTATCCGGTGGTCGGGTGGGTGGAGCCGCCGTCTCGTTGGACGTTGTCGCCGTACGAGGTGGACCGGGTCTTCGACCTCGATCTCGAGGCGCTCCGGGCGAGCCACCATCGCCGCCGCCTGGTCCGACGGGGGATCCCGTTCCAGACCGACGTGTTCGAGTCGGGCGACGCGTTCGTGTGGGGTGCGACGGCGCGGATGCTCGTCGACCTGTTCGAGCGGTGGCCCGGCCGCCCTTGACACGCCCGCGGAGCCGATCACCGCGGCCACACGCCCCGGCCCTCCAGAACGTCTACCCTTAGAAGCGGATCTGTAATGCATCGTTTTCGATGCGCGTCAGAAGGACGATCATGGCATTGACGATTGGCGACACCGCTCCGGACTTCGAGGCGGAGACGACCGCGGGTCGCATCCGCTTCCACGAGTGGCTCGGCGACAGCTGGGGAATCCTCTTCTCGCACCCGCGGGACTTCACGCCGATCTGCACCACCGAGCTGGGCTACATGGCCCTGATCAACGGTGACTTCGAGAAGCGCGGTGCGAAGCCCATCGCGATCTCCGTCGACCCGATCGACAACCACGAGAAGTGGTTCGACGATATCGGCGAGTACGCAGGCGCACGTCCGACCTTCCCGCTGATCGGCGACACGAACTTCGAGGTCGCCAAGGCCTACGGGATGCTGCCGGCCGATACGGCGGGCGACCCGACGGAGCGCACCCCGGCCCAGAACGCGACGCTGCGCAACGTCTTCATCGTCGACCCGAGCAAGAAGATCCGCCTGGTCTTCGTCTACCCGATGACGATCGGCCGCAACTTCGACGAGATCCTCCGGGCCCTCGACGCGCTGCAGCTGAGCGACGCCCACCGGATCGCGACGCCGGCCCAGTGGAAGCAGGGCGAGGACGTGGTGCTGACCGGCGCGATCAGCGACGACGAGGCCAAGCAGCTGTACCCGGAGGGCTGGAAGCAGCCGCTGCCGTACATCCGCATCGTCCCGTCGCCGGAGGCGCCCGCCGCCAAGTAGTCCGTCCCGGCGCCGCGCCCCGAGCCGTCGGGGCCGGCGCCCGCCGGAGCGCGTCGACGGCGGGTCCGTCCCGCCCTCGCCGGGACGGCGACGGTGCGGGCCCGCTCGTCAGCCGCGGTCGCGGCTGAGGATCTGCTCGATCGCACCGGCGGCCGACGCCGCCCACCCGTCCGGATCGGACGGCTCGTGGTAGAGCAGCCCCCACGGGATCTCGTTGTGGCGGCAGAGCCGCTCGACGATCCGCGCACCCTGACTGAGCAGCTCGACGGGTAGCGTCCCGGAGCACTCGTAGAGCACGCCGCGCACGGTCGTGTCGATCGTGCGCTCCAGCAGCATCTCGAGGCGCGTGGCGTGCAGCGCACGCACCGACGCCTCGTCGCCGGTCGCGGTGCCGAGCGCCCACAACAGGATCGTGACGTTGTCGAGTGCGTAGCGGAGCGTGCCGATCCTGTCGGGATCGCCGTCCCATGGCTCACCGCCGGCGGCGCGGATCGCGTCGTGACGCTCGGGGTCGCGGGTCACGACCCGTACGGCGTGGCCGTCCGCCGTCAGCGTCCGGCAGAGCCGCAGCCCACGCTCTCCCCCACCGACCAGGAGCAGGCGCATCAGGCGTCGTCCCCGTCGTTCTCGGTGGTCACGCCGTGCTCGGCCGCCCAGAGCCGCAGCGCCTCGCGGTCCGCGGCGACGCGGCGGCCGAGCGTGTCCTCGTCCAGGTCGGGGGCGCCTCGGAGGCGGCGTCGGGCGTTGGTGGCGTTCAGCATCTGATGCACGTCGTCGATCTCGTTGATCGCCTCCTGCTCCGGCGATCGGGTGGGGCGCCAGTCGACCTGTCGGGTCCCGTCGCCGGGCCACAGCAGGCCGAGCAACAGCAGGGCACCGAAGATGCCGAGCACCACCAGCAGGCTCGCCACTCCGTAGGAGATGGCGGTCGGTGCGACCATCGCCGAAGTCTACGCCGGTCGGAGGCGCTTGGCCGGACCTACCGCCCGGGGTCGGGCAGCGGCCGGCGGGCGGTCGTCGCGGGCGCCGTCAGTGGTCGTCGTGATGCAGCGGGAACGAGTCGATCTCGCGGATCGCATCACGGATCCACGCGACGAGCGTGGCGACCGTGAGGATGATGCCGAGCGCCATGACCCAGTACATCCCGGTCACGCCGAGCAGGATCAGCGTGATGCCGATGGTCAGGAGCAGCGGCTGGATGCTGCCGCCGGGCAGGTGGATGTCCTCTCCCGCGGGAGGGACGGGCTTGTCGAGCTCACTCATGTGATCAGGCGATGTAGATGACGGCGGCGACGAAGGTCAGCAGGAACATCACCATCACGACGATGCCGGCGATCAGCGCGTCGCGCAGGTTCCGCTTGGCGAGATTGCGGTCCATGGGTCCTCCTAGAATCCGAGCTGGCGGTCGACCACCATCGCGAGGAACAGGACCGCGAGGTAGGCGAGGGCATAAAGGTGCAGGGCGACGGCGGCGGGGCGATCGCCCCGCTGGCGAAGGAGCAGCGAGCGGCGCATGAGCTCGATGCCGAGGATGACCGCCACCACCAGGTACAGCCATCCCATCGTGCCGAGGGCGAAGGGCGCCACCGAGACGGCGATGGTGACCCCGCTCCAGTTCACGATCGCACGGTGGGTGACGGCCTCCCCGCGCACGACCGGGAGCATCGGGACCCGCGCGGTCGCGTAGTCCTCCTGGATCAGGAGCGCCAAGGCCCAGAAGTGCGGTGCCGTCCACGCGAAGACGATCGCGAACAGGCAGACCGACGTCCAGGTGACGTCGCCGGTCACCGCGGCCCAGCCGACCATCGGCGGGAACGCGCCGGCGGCACCGCCGATGACGATGTTCTGCGTGGTGCGGCGCTTGAGCCACATCGTGTAGACGCCGCAGTACCAGACCAGGCCCGCCACCGAGAGGCCGGCGGCCACCCAGTTCACGGCGAAGCCGAGCACGGCCACCGACGCGAGCGACAGCCAGAGCGCCACCCACAGCGCGACGTGCGGCTGCATCCGCCCGCTCGGGACGGGGCGGTCGGCGGTCCGGGGCATCAGCGCGTCGATGTCGCGGTCGAACCAGTGGTTGAACGCACTGGCACCACCGGCGGACAGCGCGCCGCCGACGAGCGTCGCCGCGACGAGGGCGAACGACGGACGACCCGCCGCGTACATCGCCGCGAGCGTGGTGAACAGCAGCAGCGACTGGACCTTGGGCTTGGTCAGTGCGACGAGGTCGCCGACGAGCTGCCGGCCGCGGAGACCGACGACCAACGGCGCCGGGCCGACCGCGTGTGCGCGAGAGGGACTCACGGCGACACCGCCGGGGATCCGCCACGCGGAGCCCCGGTACGAGAGAGGAAGCGACGGGTCACGCCGGCTGCTCCACCCGAGCGTCGGTGCGCGCATCCGTCCGCCGCTCGATCTCCGCGCGGATGTCCTTCATCGGCTCGACCGAGCGCACGCGCGGGACGGAGTCGAAGTTGTTCTGCGGTGGCGGGGACTGGGTGAACCACTCCAGCGTGTTGGCCTTCCACGGGTCGGCACCGGCGACCGGGCCGCGCTTGAGGCTGCGGAGGGCGTTGATCGCCGTCAGGAGGATGCCGAAGCCGAGCGTGAACGCCCCGATCGTCGAGATCATGTTGAGCTCGGCCAGCGGACCGACGTCGGCGTACTCGGGGATCCGTCGCGGCATGCCGTCGAGGCCGATCGAGTGCTGGACGAGGAAGGTCAGGTGGAAGCCGACGAGCATGAACCAGAAGCTCCACTTGCCGAGCGACTCGCTCATCATGCGGCCGGTCATCTTGGGGTACCAGAAGTAGAGCGCCCCGAAGACGGCGAACACGCCACCGCCCATGATCACGTAGTGGAAGTGCGCGACGACGAAGTACGTGTCGTGCAGCTGCCAGTCGACCGGGTACACGGCGAGGAACACGCCCGTGATGCCGCCGATCAGGAACGTCCCGAGGAACGCGACCGCGAACAGCAACGGGGTCCGGAAGAGGATCGTCCCCTGCCAGAGCGTGCCGATCCAGCTGAAGATCTTGACGCCTGTCGGGATCGAGATCAGCATCGAACTGACCATGAAGAACACGAGGACGACGCTCGGGCTCGGCGTGGTGAACATGTGATGCGCCCACACCATCAGGCCGAGGAACGCGATGACGAGCGTCGACGCGGCGATCGCCTTGTAGCCGAAGATCGGCTTTCGGGCGAACACCGGGAGGATCTCCGACACCATGCCGAAGGCCGGCAGCACCATGATGTAGACCTCGGGGTGGCCGAAGAACCAGAAGAGGTGCTGCCACAGCATCGGCGATCCGCCGTTGCCCGGGTCGTAGAAGTGGGTGCCGAAGTGCCGGTCGGCGAGCAGGAGCGTCACGGCCGCGGCGATCGCCGGCAGGGCCAGGATCAGCAGGACCGAGTACGTGAGGATCGTCCAGCAGAAGAGCGGCAGTCGGCTCCACGTCATGCCGGGCGCACGCAGGTTGGCGATCGTGACGTAGAAGTTGATCGAGCCGACGATCGAGCCGATGCCGGTCAGGTGGACGAGGAAGATCCACGCGTCGACGCCGCCGTTGGGCAGGTAGTCGGCCGAGCTCAGCGGTACGTAACAGGTCCAGCCACACTCGGGCGGGTTGAAGAACACCGACGCGTAGAAGACGAGTCCGCCGGCCGCCAGCAACCAGAACGACAGGGCGTTGAGCTTGGGGAACGCCATGTCCTTCGCGCCGATCATCAGCGGCACGAAGTAGTTGCCGAATCCGGCCATCACCGGCACCACGAACAGGAACACCATCGTGGTGCCGTGCATCGTGATGAGCTGGTTGTACGTCTCGAACTGCAGCAGCGTGTTGTCCGGGACCGCGAGCTGCAGCCGGATCAACAGCGCCTCGACCCCGCCGACGCCGAAGAAGGCGAAGGTGAGGACCAGGTACATGATCCCGATCTTCTTGTGATCGGTCGTGGTGATCCAGTCGAGCCAGCCCTTCTTGGGCGGCTCGACCTTGTGCGCCAGGACCTGCGGGATCGGCGTGAGGGTGGTAGCCATCAGACGGTGCCTTCGAGGGAGGGACTAGCGCTGCGGCGCGTCGGTGGACTCGGTGTCTTCGGGCGCGGGGACCGCGTCCTTGCCGGGGGTCGCCTCGGCGTCCACGGCGGGGACGGAGGTCTCGTCCCTGCCGGGCGCGGGCGCCTCGTTCTCGGCGTCGGCCGAAGCGGCGTCGTTGCGGGCCTGCTCGGCACGGTAGCGCCGCTGCGTCGCGGCGGCGGCGGCGGTGTCGGCCGCCTGGCGCTTCAACCACTCCTGGAAGCGCTCCGGCGGCAGGGCCCGCACGCGGGCGGTCATGTTGCCGTGGTTGCGTCCGCAGAGCTCGGCGCACTGCCCGGTGAACACACGGCCGTTGCGGCGCTCGTCGTCGTTGCGCAGGACCGAGCTGGGGACCTTGAACCAGGTGTGGTTGGTGTAGCCGGGGATCGCGTCGAGCTTGCCGCCGAGCGCCGGGATCCACCACGAGTGCGCGACGTCCGACGAACGGATGTCGAGCGTGACCGTGGTGCCGGTCGGCACGACCATCTCCTCGTACGCGGTGACGTTGTTCTGGCGGTCGTTGTCGCCGTCCGGATAGACGAAGCGCCAGGCGTACTGCTGACCGTTGACATCGATGTTCAGCGCGTTGCCGTTCGGCGGCAGGAGCTTGGCGTCCTTGGCCGGCAGCGCCGCGTTCTCGATCCGCAGTCCGTCAGCGTCGGAGTTGTCGGGGTTGCGGATGCCCGGCAGCATGATGAAGCTGACGACGCCGATGACGAGCACGACGGCCCCGGCGGCGGCGGTCAGGCCGATCTCCAGGCGCGTGTTGCCGTGCGACTGGACGGCCACGGCACCGGGCCGGTCGCGGAACTTGATCAGCGCGTAGACGAGCGCGCCGCCGACGGCCACGAAGATCACGAGCGCGATCGCGAAGACGACGATGTAGAGCGTCTGGATGCGATCGGCGTTCGGCGAACCACCCGCCTTGGGCCAGAGCAGATCCGCGTGGGCTGGTCCGGCCGACGTCAGCACGAACGCGACGGCGAGGCCGAAGATCCGTGTCAGGGTCGGGAGGACTGCCCGGGGGTGGTGAGGGAGCCGGTTCGAGCGTCGCACAGCGGACGCGATTCTAGTGCTGCGCTGGACGGGAGGGGACGCGCCCCCTCCCCCGGCTCGGGCTCTGCACCCCTCGGATGAGGCGGGAGTCCCGTTGGCAGCAGGGTTTGGAGGCACCCGGGCCACTCCCGTCGACCGACGCGGCGACCGCTACCGGCCGGTGTAGACCGGCTCCTGCTTCGCCACGAAGGCCGTCGCGGCGGCGACGAAGTCGTCGGTCTCCCCCATCCGCGTCTGCTCGTGGGACTCGAGGTCGAGGAGCTCCTGGAGGTGCCGCCCGATCTGCAGGTTGATCGTCCGCTTGATGGCGTCATAGGCCGTGGTGGGCCCCGAAGCGAGCCGACGGATCTCGGCCTCGGCCGCCTGGCGGAACCCGTCGACGGGCAGCACCTGGTTGATGAGGCCGATCTCGAGCGCCTCCGCGGCCTCGACGGAGCGGCCTCCGAACATGATCCCGGCGGCGCGCGTCCACCCGAGCCGGGCGAGGAGGAACAGCGAGGCGCCTCCGTCCGGTGCCAGGCCGAGCTTGGTGAACGCGTGGATGAACTTGGCGCGCTCGCTCGCGATGACGAGGTCCGCGGCGAGGGCGAGCGACATCCCGATCCCCGCCGCGGGCCCGTCGACCGCCGCCAGCACCGGCTTGCGCAGGGCCCGGACGTCCTGCATCAGCGGGTTGTACCGGTCCCGCAGGACCCAGCCGAGGTCGGGCCGGCCGGACGCCGTCTTCGGGATCTCCTCGGACCCGAAGCCCGAGAGGTCGGCCCCGGCGGAGAAGGCCCGGCCCGCACCGATGAGCATCACGGCCCGGACGTCGTCGTCCGCGGCACAGCGGGCGACGGCCTCGCGGAGCTGCAGCCCCATCGGCAACGTCCAGGCGTTGAGCGCCTCCGGCCGGTTGAGCTCGATGATCGCCGCGGCCCCGTCCCGGAGCAGATTCACCGTCTCGAAGGTCTCCACAACCTGAAAGTCACTCATGACGCAGAGGATGCCACGTTTGGCTGGCCCGCCAGCCAAGATCAGGTCGCACCCGGACCACGATCCACGCCGCCGTGGCCCCACGGCCAAGGCCTGTCGCCGGATGCCCGCCGGGCGGCGGCCGCCGGCTCGATCCACCGCTTCATTCTGTAAAGTATTGGGAGCCGCGGGACCTCCCCGCCGCGCCTCCTGCGATCCGCGAGGATTACCCCATGCCCGAGCCCGAGAACGTCATCATCATCGGCAGCGGTCCCGCCGGCTACACCGCCGCCCTGTACACCGCGCGCGCCGAACTGGAGCCGCTGGTGATCGAGGGCTGGAACTGGGGCGGCCTGCTGCAGCAGACGACCGACGTCGAGAACTTCCCCGGCTATCCCAAGGGCATCCTCGGGCCCGACATGATGCAGGACCTGCGCGATCAGGCCGAGCGGTTCGGCGCACGACTGAAGACCGAGCAGGTCACGAAGGTCGAGCTCTCGTCCGAGCCCGGCGGCCTCCACAAGGTCTGGGTGGACGACACCGAGTACCGGTCTCGCGCGGTGATCGTGGCCACCGGTGCCGAGCACCGCAAGCTCGGCGTCCCCGGCGAGGACGAGCTCGGCGGACGAGGCGTGTCGTACTGCGCCACCTGCGATGCGGCGTTCTTCAAGGACCGCGACACGCTCATCGTGGGCGGTGGCGACAGCGCGATGGAGGAGGCGATCTTCCTCGCCAAGTTCGGCCGCTCGGTGACGATCGTCAACCGCCGCGACGAGTTCCGCGCGTCGGCGATCATGCTCGACCGCGCGAGGGCCGTCGAGAACATCACCTTCAAGACCCCGTACGTCGTCGAGCGGTTCGACGCCGCCCCGGCGGGCGACGGCCCCGCACTCTCCCCACTGGAGACGGTCGTCCTGCGGCACGTGGAGACCGGCGAGCCGGAGACCCTCGAGATCGCCGGCGCGTTCATCGCGATCGGCCATGACCCCGTCAGCGAGCTCGTCGCCGGACAGGTCGACCTCGACGACGAGGGGTACGTCGTCGTCGAGGGCGTGAGCACCCGGACCAACCGGCCCGGCGTGTTCGCGGCCGGCGACCTGATCGACTCCTCGTACCGCCAGGCGATCACCGCGGCCGGCTCCGGCTGCAAGGCCGCCCTCGATGCCGAGCGGTACCTGCGCGACGTCCCGGCGACGACCCCGGTCGCCGACGCCGCGACCGCCTGACGTCCACCGGTCCGGGCCTCGCCCGCGCCACCCGATCGCGGCCGGAAGGTCGCCCCGGGGGCTCACCGTCGGGAAGGACTCCCCACCCCGACGGCGAACCCCCGGGTGGGCCCGCCTGCTCCGAGGCGGGTCGAACGTCCGTCGAGCCGCAGGGACGCCGGACGCTGAACGTCCGCTGATCCGCCGATGATGAGGGCATCAAACGTCAGGTCGACGACGGAACCTTCGGTCAGGTCCGGTGTCGTAAGGAGAAGACCATGGACCAGCACACCTACAGCTTCCCCAAGGTCACGCCGGCTGACCCCGACGAGCTCCGCGAGCGCCTGCGGGTCGCCCGGCGCGCCGCCGCGGCCGCCGCGCGCGACGACGAGCCCGACGCGGCCCGCCGCCCCGACGGCCCGCGACGCAACGGCTGAGGCGACGCGGCCCCGCCGGCCCGCCGGCCCGCCGACGGGTCGGCTCAGGCCGCTGCGGCGCCGGTTGCCGTGCGCCCGGAGGCGGCACGCTCGTTCGCCCACGCGTGGATGATGTCGCGGACCGACACGATCCCGACGACCTCACCGCCCTCGAGCACCACCAGGTGCCGGAATCGCCCGCGGCCCATCGCGTCGGCCGCCTCGTCCAGCGACCAGCGCGGCGTCGCGAAGACCACGAGCCCCATCGCATGGTCCCCGACGCGCGCCGCGTCCAGGTCCACGCCGTCCGCCACCGCACGCAGCACGTCGCGCTCGCTGATGATCCCCGGACCCTCCCCGTCCGGGTCCATGACGACCGCCGACCCGACCGACCGCTCGGCCATCCGCGCCGCCGCCTGCCGCAGCGTGTGCGACGGGCCCACCTCGACGGTCAACGCCGTCATCACGTCCCCCACCAGCATCGTTGCGTCCTTTCGTCGACACGTTCGTGACAATCCGCACGACTTATGCGGATACGCACACGGTAGCGCGGACGGACGCGCCAGGCGAGCGTTCATCCGCCGAATCGGGCCGGGATTGATCCCCCGGGAGCCCTCGCCCGTACTCCGGGTGACATGCAGCGACCCGACACCATCTGCATCCGGACCGCGCTCTACGAGGAAGCCGTATCGATCCTCGAGCAGGAGTACGCGTCCGACCTCACCGTGGCGGAGCTCGCCGGTCGCGTGGCCTGCTCCTGCCGCCAGCTGCAGCGGGCGTTCCAGGAGGTCGGTGACACGAGCTTCAGGACCGCCCTGACCGAGATTCGCATGGACCGCGCCGCCGAGATGCTCGCCCGCGATCCGGTCTCGGTGCGCGACACCGCCCGCCACGTCGGCTACCGGCAGCCCGCCCAGTTCGCCAAGGCGTTCCGCCGACACCACGGCCTGTCCCCCTCCCAGTACCGGGTGGGCAGCCGTCTCGGCCGCCTGCGCGAGCTGCGTGAGGCCGTCGAGGCCCGGACCCAGGCAGCCGCCTGATCGCCCGGCACGGCGCACGCCGCGTCGGGCCGGAACCACCCCGACGACCGGCCGGAGACCGCGCGACGTGCGGGGCGTGCGGCCCGGACGACCGCCGCAGCCGGTAGATTCCACGCAATGTCCGAGCGTCAGCGCTACCGCTTCCGCGCCCCGTCCACCGGGCGCGAGGTCATCATCGAGGCCCAGCCGGGCCACACCTATCGCGACCGCGACACCGGTGAGGTCCTCGAGGTCGTGTCGCGCCTGACGCCGCTCGCGCCGAGCCCGTCCGACCTTCCCTGGGCACTGGAGAACCTCCGGCACTGCCCGCACTGCGACCAGATGGCGCAGCTCGACCTCAACGACTGTCCCACCTGTGGTCGGCGCATGCCGCCGCTGGGTGCCGCAGCCTGATCCGGGCCGGTGACCGGAGCCCGCCGATGACGCACCGGTCCCCCACCCGCCTCCTCGCCACCTCGCTCGTCGTCGTGGCCTCCCTCGGTCTCGCCGCGTGCGGCGGCGAGGACGTGTCCGACGTCACCCCGCGCGACGAGCCGGCGCTGACCCCGCCGTCGGGTGCCAGCATCGGGGCCGGGGGTGCCGACTCGGGCTCGCTCGACGACCTGCCGACGCTCACCACCGGTCCGACCCCGCCCCCGGACAGCTCGGTCGATTCCGGCGACGGCACCGCCACCGACACGACGACGCCCGACAGCGGCTCCGGCTCGCCCGACGCCACGACGTCGACGCAGACGACGACGCCGTCCGGCTCCGGGTCGGGCGGCGGAACGCCCAGCCCCAGCGACCCCTCGCCCGGGTCGGGGTCCGGGTCGCCCGACTCGGGCTCCGATTCCGGCAGCGGTTCGGACCCCGGGTCGTCGGGCGGCTCGGGTGGCTCCTCCGGCGGCGCCGCGCCGGGCGAGTTCAACGAGTTCTGCCAGACCAACCCGGGCGTCTGCCCGTAACGGCGCGGGGCCGCCGTCCCGCCGGCGGGACGGCGCCCGCCCGCCGCCCGGCGGCCGCGACGCCGCCGCCGATCAGTGCACCAGGTCGGGGCGCAGGAGGAGCGTGCGCATCGCGGTGCGCGACGACGCCTTCTGGGCGGACTTCTTCTTCTTCGCCTTCGGCTTCGTCCGGGTCGGGTTCGGCACGAACGTCGCCGTGTAGGCCATCCGCTCCGCCTTGTACAGGCAGTTGAACGAGCCGCTCTTGCCCACCGCGAGCGTCGTGTCGGTGTAGTAGTCCTGCATCCGCTCTGCGGTCGTACCGCCGCAGCGACCCTTCGGCCGGCTCGCGCGCCACGACGTCTTCGCGTCGTATCCCTGGACCAGGACCGGGGCCCACGACGGCACGCTGATCCCCAGGACGTCGCCCTTGCGGATGCTCAGGGTCTTGGGGAGCGCGAACGTGACGGTGCTGCCGAAGTACGGGTCGAGGTGCTTGGTGCTCGACCCCGCCTTGACGGCGGTCGTCACCCCCTTCTCACGGCGAAGGATCACGAGCTGCGCCTTTGCCCGCCCGAGCTGCTTCTCGAGCGCCTCGCGGTCCTTCTCGACCGGGTCGCCCAACGTCACGGTCCACGCGACGATCCGGCCGTTGGCCGGTGCCTCGAACAGGGTGCGGCTACCGGTGACCGACGTCGGAAGGACGGTGGTACGCGTCACGAGCGAGCAGTTCTCGGGGCACTGCGGCTTCTTACCGTCCGCGACCTCGCCGAGCTCCTTGACGGATGTCGCACCGAATGCGGCACCCGGGGCGAGGAGCGCCACGGCACCGGCGGCACCGATGCTCGTCAGGACACGGGAAAGACTGCTCATGATGGTGGAGAACCCTCCGGGACGGTGGAAGTTGCGGCCGGACGACGGCCTCACGCCCGATGGGACCACCGGGCACGACGAGGCGACGCGGCCATCGCGATCCTCGTCCCGATGATGCCGGACGACGGCCCTGACGCCCACCACTGCAACGTGCTTCCCGGATCAGTCGGAACCGGCCGCCGCCCGGCGCCGGGCCCGTCCGAGCGCCTCGGCGACGTCACCGGCCACGACCCCGTCGGCACCGTGCTCCTCGGTGGCCAGCATGCCGGCGAGGGCGTGCAGGCGCACGGCGGCCGCCGCCGCGACGAAGCCGTCCGTCCCGCGGGCCAGGAGCGCGCCGACGGTGCCTGCGAGCACGTCGCCGGTACCGGCGGTGGCCAGACCCGGGACGCCCCCAGGGCTGATCGCGGTCCGCCCGTCGGGCGCGACGACGAGCGTGTCGTCGCCCTTCAGGACGACGATCGCGTCGCTGCGCACGGCGGCGTCGTGGGCGTGGTGCAGCCGCCGGGCGGCGACCGCACCGCCGGGGCGGTCGAGCAACCGCGCAAGCTCTCCCGCGTGCGGCGTGAGGACGGACGCCCCATGGTGCCGCAGGCCCTCCGGGTCGCCGGCGTACGCGGCCAGGCCGTCGGCGTCGACGACCAGCGGCCCGGCCGCACCACCGACCAACGCTCGGGCCAGGCGGAACGCGGCCGTCGACCGGCCCAGCCCCGGACCGAGGACGAGCGTGCCGTCGTGGCGGCCGAGCGTCTCGAGCACCGCGTCGGCAGCGGCGGTCGGGTCGGTGGGCAAGGTCATGGCCAGTGCCTCGACCGGGGCGTGGGCCGCCGCCGCTGTCGCCAGCTCGCCGGGCGTGGCGAGCGTGACGTAGCCGGCACCGGCCCGCATCGCGCCACGCGCCGCCAGGCACGGGGCCCCGACCATGCCGGGAGCACCGCCGACCACGACGACGTGGCCGGAGCGGAACTTCGTGCCGGAGGCGCCACGGGTCGGGAGTGCGGCGACGAGCCGGTCGGTGAGGAGACCGGCCCACGCCGCAGGCCGGCCGGCGGCGCCGCGGTCGTCGGGGATGCCGATGTCGGCAACGCGCACGCGGCCGGCAAGCGCCTTGCCGGGGGCGATCCACAGGCCGGGCGTCGCCGCGTGGAACGTCACCGTCGTCCGCGCCCGCACCGCCACGCCCGGCGTCTCCCCCGTCGTCGCGTCGACGCCGCTGGGCACGTCGCAGGCGATCACGTGCCCACCATCGGCCGCGAACCGGGAGATCGCCGCGATGGCGTCGGCCGCGGTGTCGCGTGGTGGCCCTGTCGCGCCGGTGCCGAGGATCGCGTCGACGACGAGCGCGCTGCCGTCCAGCACGCGATCCGACCACGACTCGGCA
>JBFWKS010000040.1:0-20424 GCA_050252545.1 Solirubrobacteraceae bacterium | reverse complement strand
TCCTACCGCGAGCGCCGCGTGCTCGAGCTGCGCTACGGCCTGGGCGGCGAGCACCCCCGCACGCTCGACGAGGTCGGCCGCACCTTCAACGTCACGCGCGAGCGGATCCGCCAGATCGAGAACCAGTCGCTGAAGAAGCTGCAGTCGCTCGCGGAGGCCCAGAAGCTCCGCGACGTCGCGTAGGTCCCGTCCCACCGGCACGCGTGCGAAGGGCGTCCCTCTCGGGGCGCCCTTCGTCGTTGGCGGCCGGCCTCCGCTCGACGGGGCCGTCGTCGGGCTGCCTCGCCCATCCGTCCATCCACCCTCGACGGACCGCGACCCCGGCAGACGCGCTGCCGAGGGGAGGGTATGACCGTCGATCTGCGCCAGTGCCTGGCCGCCCTCGTCGCCGCGGACGGCTCCGACCTGCATCTGAAGGTCGGTCGCCCGCCGATGGCCCGGATCGACGGGACCCTGCAGGAGCTCATCCCCGGCCACGCGCCGCTCACGCCCGGTGACACCGACGCCGCGCTGCGCGGCATGCTCCCCGACGGGAGCGCCGAGCACGCGTTCGCCACCGACCACGAGATCGATCTGGCCCACCACGAGGAGGGGCTCGCCCGTCTGCGCGTCAACGCGTTCCGACAGCGCGGCCACGTCTCGATCGTCTGCCGCGTCGTGCCGGACCAGCCGTCGACGCTCGACGATCTCGGCCTGCCGCCGGTGATCGGCGAGCTCGCCGACGAGGAGCGCGGACTCGTGCTCGTCACCGGCATCACCGGCTCGGGCAAGTCGACGACGCTCGCCGCGATGGTCGACCGCATCAACCGTGCGCGGGCGTGCCACGTCGTCACGATCGAGGACCCGATCGAGATGCTCCACCGTGACCGCCAGGCGATCATCAACCAGCGCGAGGTCGGTGCGGACACGCACGGGTTCGGTCCGGCGCTGCGCCGCGTCCTGCGCCAGGACCCCGACGTCATCCTCATCGGCGAGCTGCGTGACGAGGAGACCGTCCGTGCGGCGCTCTCCGCCGCCGAGACCGGCCACCTCGTGCTCTCGACGGTCCACACGCTGGACGCGACCGGCGCCGTCGACCGCCTCGTCGGGTTCTTCCCACCGCACCAGCACCAGCAGATCCGCACGATGCTGGCCGCGACCCTCCAGGGCGTCGTGAGCCAGCGGCTCGTGCCCCGGGCCGGTGCCGACGGCGAGCCCGGGTCGGGGCGCCTGGCCGTGTGCGAGGTCCTCCGCGCCACCGGGCTCGTCCGCGACATCGTCCAGGACCCGCGACGGATCAACGAGCTCAACCAGGTGATCGCCGAGGGCGTCCACTACGGGATGCAGACCTTCGATCAGGCGCTCTGCCGGATGGTCCTCGACGGCCAGGTCGCCCGCGACGACGCGATGCGGGCCGCCGCCCGCCCCAACGACCTGGACCTGCTGCTGCGGGCCGAGGGTCGCTCCGCGACGTCGATGGACGACGTCGCCGACCAGCAGCGCCGTGGCGAGGCCGGAGACGCACCGGCCGCACTGCCCGCCGTCTGACGGCCGTCGCGTCGCGCCTGACGCGTGGCCGGGTGGCGTCTGCCACGGGGCCTCGTGCTTCATTCGGTAAAGTCTTGGCATGGCCGTGGATCCCACCTGCCCGGTCTGCCGGACCGCCGACATCGTCTGCGGCAAGTGGACGCTGCTCCTCGTTCGCGATCTGGCCGAGGGCACGTCGCGCTTCTGCGAGCTCGAGCGATCCCTGGCCGGGATCAGCCCGCGCACCCTCTCGCTGCGCCTACGCGGCCTGGAGGAGGAGGGCATCGTCGCCCGCCGGACCTTCCCCGAAGTGCCCCCGCGGGTGGAGTACGTCCTGACGGAGAAGGGCCGCGCGCTGTTGCCGATCATCGACGGCATGCGGGAGTACGGTGCCCGCTGGCTCGGGGACCCGGACGCCGATCCGGCGGACTGCGCCGACGTCGCACCACGCGACCTCGAGGTCGTCACCGGAACCTGAGGACGGCGTCTCGGCGTCCGCACGGCGCGGGCGACGCGTTGCCGCGCTTGCCGATCACGGCCGGGACCGGAACTCTCGGGGTCGTCCCCGGTTGGGACGTTCGATGGACCCTGCCCGCCACCCGCAACCGGATCGCACGACGGTCGACGCCACGCGCGCGTCGACGGACGGTGCACGCCCGGCGGCCGATCGGCCCGGTACCACCCGCCGTGGCGCGGTGCAGACCGGCGTGGCCGTCGGTGCCGCGGCGGTGGTGGCCTCCACGCCCGCCGCGGTCACGGCCGCGACCGACGACGGTGCTGCGGTGCTGCGGATCCCGCGCCGCGAGCTCGATCCGGGCGCCGTGTCGCGCACGTTCCGTGCGCCGCGCCGGTTCGACCTGCTCGGGGCGCGCATCGGCGACGTGCGAGGGCTGGGCGTCCGGGTGCGCGCCCGGGCAGCCGGCGGACGGTGGAGCGCGTGGCAGTCGCTCGGCGTGCACGACGGGCACGCCCCGGACGGCGAGCGGGCGACGATGGCCGATCCGCTCTGGTTCGCCGACGCCCGTGAGCTGCAGATCCGTACGCGGCGGCGGCCCGACCGCGACCTGCGCCTGGAGCTCGTCAGCGTGCCCGGCTCCGTCAAGCGGTCGTCCGCGCGGGCGGTGGCGCGCGCGGTCGCGGCGCCACGGAAGGCCGGCCTACGGGCCACCGGCGACCCGCGGGTGGATGCGCCGGCGATCATTCCCCGCAGCGTCTGGGCGACGGGCCTGAAGCCGCGCGGCGGGCCCGCGATGGGCGACGTGCAACTCGCGTTCGTCCACCACACCGTCAACCGCAACGACTACCGCCGCGAGGAGAGCGCGGCCATCGTCCGGGCGATCACCGAGTACCACGTCAGGTCCAACGGCTGGAACGACATCGGCTACAACTTCGTCGTCGACCGGTTCGGCCAGATCTTCGAGGGCCGGGCCGGCGGGATCGACCGGCCCGTGATCGGCGCGCAGGCGGCCGGATGGAACTCGTTCTCCACCGGCATCGCCATCATCGGGGACTTCACCGCCACCGGGCCGCCGGAGGCCGCGCTGGCCGCGGTCGCCGCCCTGATCCGCTGGAAGCTCGCGGTCCACGGGGTGCCGTCGGCCGGGACCGTCGCGCTGGAGTCGATCGGCGGGTCGGGCAACCAGTACCCCCGGGGCCGCGTCGTGACGCTCCCGCGCGTGCTCGGCCATCGCGACGGCACCAAGACCGACTGCCCCGGGGCCGTGCTCTACGGGCTGTTGCCGGCACTGCGGCAGCGGGTCGGTGGATCCGCGGGGCCCAGCATCGCGTTGACGCTCGACGTCCCGGACGACCCGGTCGACTACGGCGAGGACCTGGCGCTGTCGGGACGGCTCACGGTCGGAGGAGTGGCCGCGCCGGGCCGCAACGTCAGCGTGCAGAAGCGGGGCGAGAGCGGCCGCTGGGTCGGGATCGCGACCGCGATCACCGCCGCCGACGGCACCTGGAGCGCGACCTATCCGTGGCGGCGCGCAGCCCCGGTGCGCGCGACCTGGGACGGGCACAGCTCGCCGCAGGTGACCCCGCCGATCCGTCCGGAGCTGTCGCTGAGCCAGCCGCGGCGCCGGGTGCGCAAGGGGGCGAGGCTCCGCGTCCGCGGCCGGGCGCGAGGCGTCGACGCCGTCGATGTGTACGTGCGGCGGAAGGTGAAGGGCGAGTACCGGGTGGTCGCCCGCCGTCGGCTGAAGGTCCGCGGGAGTCGGGTGAGCGGTCGCGTGCCGGTCCGCGGTGCCGGGGTCAACCGGATCCGGATGGAGGTCCGCACCGGCGGACGCACGTTCCGGACGGGCACGCGGTACCTGCGCGCCGTCCGCTGAACGCGGGCCGCTACCGGTCGGCCGCGCGGCAGGCGGCGCAGCGGCCGCGGAGCACGACGTCGTGGTCGGTGACCTCGAACCCGGTGCCGGCGCTGAGGCCGTCGATCGCCCGCTCCAACGCGTCGTCGGTGAACGGCAGCACCGCTTCGCACTGCTCGCAGACGAGGTGGTGGTGATGGTGGTCCGCCGCGCGCCGCTCGTAGCGCGCGATGCCCTGACCGATCTCCAGCCGCTGCACGAGCCCGAGCTGCTCCAGCTCGTCGAGGACCCGGTAGATGCTCGCCCGGCCGACGCTCTGGTCACGATCGCGCAGCGCGTCCTCCATCTCGAGGACGGTCCGGGCGCAGCGCTGCTCGTCGAGCAGGTCGAGGATCGTGGTGCGGGCACCACCGCGTCGGTAGCCGGCGGCGCTCAGGCGCTCCTCGGCGTTGCGGCGCCACCCCATGGTGCTCTCGGTCGCGGTCATCACCTCCATCGTAGGCGCTCGCGGTGCCCGGGTCGCTGCACGATCGCGTGCACCGGCAGGGTGCGGGAGCCCCGGGGCGTACGGGGAGCGCATGCGCCACCCCCAGTTGCACGCCGCGCTGCGGACCGCCGCCGCCCACGCCGCCCGGGCGCTCGCCGACCGGTCCGACGGCGGCGACGAGGTGCCCTACGAGCTGCTCGAGCACGCCGGCGGTGCCCGCCCGACGCTCTACAGCTACCGGGCGCTCGTCGGCCTCTACCTGGAGCGTCACGCCGACGTGCTCGACGGTCTGCCCGCCGTCACCGAGGCGTCGCACGCGGTCGTGGCGGCGTGGGGGGTCGAGGCGTACCTCGAGGCGCGCGGGGTCGAGCGTCCGCCGTCCGACGCCCACGCCCGTGCCCGCCTGGCGGTGCGCCTGTTCCTGGAGCGCGTCTTCGAGGAGACCCCGGACTTCCGCATGCGGGAGGAGCACTTCGAGGCGGCGTTCGCCGAGCTCGAGGCGGTGCTGACCGTCAACGCGACGGAGACCGTCGTGGCGTTCCCGCTCGTCGGCGTGCGGCCCGGCATGGGCACCGTGGCGATCACCCGTGGCGTCGCGCTGCACCGGCCGGACGCGGCCCGTGGCGAGGTGCCCGACGCGGCGCTCACCGGGCACGACGGTGGGCCGGCCGACGCGGTCGTCACGCTCCGCTGGGCGGCCCGCCCCGGCAACCCCGACACGCCGCTGCGGGCCCGCGAGGCCGCCCGCCGGCTCGTCACCGCGCTGCGCCTGCACTGCCCGTCGGCCGCACCGGCGACCGGCCCGCTGCTGTGGCTGCGCTGCGACGGCGGTCCGTGGCGGGCGATGGCGCTCGGCGGCACGTTCGCGGCGCGCGGCGTCGCCGACCTGGGCGCGGACGACGTCCCGGACCTGCGGACCTTCGTCGACCTCGTCGCGCGGCGCCTGCCGACCCGTGGCGAGGTGGCCTGGGCACTGCGCCGCTGGTCGCTGGCCCTCGACCGCGACCGGCCCGAGGAGACGCTGAGTGATCTGCTGCTCGCCGGCCGGGCACTGCTGGAGCCGGAGGGTCCGGGTGCCGGCCGGTTCGCCGGACGTCTCGCCGCCCTGTGCGCCGAGGCCGACGATCGCAGCGACCTGACCGCCCGGCTTTCGCGGCTGGTGCTGCAGGAGCGCGAGGTCGTGCTCGGCAGCCGCCGCGTCGACCGCGACCTGCCCGACCGGGTCGACGAGCTCGCCGACTGCCTGCGGGCGGTGCTGCGCGACTGCGTCTGCGGCCACCTGCGCGGAGACCTCGTCGAGGTGGCGGAGGAGATCCTCGACGGTGCGCTCGACACCGCCGACGACGCCCGGCTGGAGGAGGAGATCGCCCGCCACGGCCGGTGGATCGACCGCCGTGCCGCGCGCGCCGAGGCCGACGACACCGACGGTGACGGCGAGGCCTCCGACGCCGACGACGATGTGACCGGCGGCCGGGGAGTCGGCGCCGAGACCGACGCCGACGAGGCGGGCTTCGCGGCGAGGGTGCTCTCCGGCGGCGCGGACCTGCACGAGCCGCACGGCCCGATCCGGATCACCGACGCGCGCCACCGCGCCGACGAGCACGGCGCGGTGCCGGGGGTGCCCGGCGACCACGACATCGAGCCCGACGCCGCGTCCGCGGTCCAGATGCCGGACCGCGGCGGACCGCGGCCGATCATCGAGAGCCTGGCGATCCGCGGGCTGCCGGACGTCGGGGACACGACGGGCCGGGACCTCTACGACGCCGATCGACTGGCCGCGACCGATCCGTCGGCGCTGTGGCTCGACCAGACCTGGGACGAGCCGGCCGTCGACGGCACCCGCGACGATCGCGGCGACGACGGTCCGTGGCCCGTGGCGCTCGGCGGCTGATCGACCCGCCGGCGGCCAGGGGCCAGCGCCCGGCGCCGACGACTCCGTCGCCGTCAGGCCGGCGCGGGCCCATCGAGAGCGTCGACCACGGCGCCCAGCGCCGGGAGGTCGAAGACGTCGGCGTCGAGGGTCGGCACGACCGTCGGGTGGGCGTCACCGGTGCTGCGGGACAGGGCGGCCACCGTCTCGCGGTCGCGCTCGGCGAGCCGCCGGTGGGCGTTCCAGGTGCGGCCGACCTCGGTCGCGAGCCGCTCGCCCAGGACGGTCCCCAGGTCGGCGGCGACCGCCTGGCCGTCGAGCTCCCGGTCGGGCGGATCCACGATGCTCACGCGGTTGACGACCAGGCCGGTGAACGGCATCCCGACCTCGGCCAGATGGGCGCGGAAGAACTCCGCCTCGGCGGCCGGGACCGGCCCGGGCCCGGTGATGACGACGAACCGCGTCCGGCCGTCGCGCAGCAGCTCGCCGACCGCGGCCGCACGGGCCGCGAACCCGTCCGACAGCGGCCCGATCGTCGCGAAGAACGCCTGTAGGTCGCGGAGCAGGTCGACGCCGGTCAGCCGCTGGAGGCCACGCAGCGCGAGCCCGGTTCCGCGGCGGGCGATCCGGGCCGCGACGCCGCTGTTGCCGTGGCCGATGATCGCCCGGATCGCGCGGCCCTCGAGGAATCCGGCGATCCGGTCGGGCGCGTCGAGGAAGTCCAGGGCATTGCGCGACGGCGGCGTGTCGAGCACGACGACGTCGAAGCGGTCGTCGCGAGCCAGGTCGTACAGCCGCGCGACGGCGGTGAACTCGTGGCTGCCGCCGGTCGATCCCGAGATCTGGCGGTAGATCGGGTTGGTGAGCACGTCGTCGCGAACCCGGGCGTCGGGGCTGAGCTCGGCGATCAGCGCGTCGAAGGTCTCCTGCGGGTCGAGCATCGACGCCCACAGCTCGCCGGGCGCGTCGACGCCGAGGGCCGACACGCGGTCGGGGTCCACCCGCTCGGGGGCATTGCCCAGCGGACCCAGCCCGAGCGCGTCGGCGAGCCGGCGCGCGGGGTCGATCGTCACCACCGCGACCCGGCGGCCGCGCCGGGCGAGCGCGAGGCCGAGCGCGGCGGCGGTCGTCGTCTTGCCGACCCCGCCGGGACCGGCGCAGACGACGACCCGGGCGTCGGCGATCCGGTCGACGATCGACGCGTCGGGGCTCACGCGGCGTGCTCTGCGTCGTCGGGCCGGGAGAGCTGGCCCGCCAGGCGATCGGCCAGATCGCCGATCGCGGCGGCGTCGAGCCGTCGGACGGGGACGAGGGGGAGCGTGGCGACCGGGGCGTCGATCCGCTCCCGGAGCCGGGCGAGCTGACGCCGCTGCTCCGCGGCGCGGCCGGCGTGGTGGCGGGCGGCGGCGATCGCGGGATGGACGACGGTCGTGGCCGTGAGTGCGGCCCGGTCGGCGTCGTCGAAGCGGTCAGGCAGCAGGCCGTTGGCGACACCGAGCGCCACCGGCAGGCCCCGATCGCCGAGCACGTCGCCGAGATCGCCGGCCTCGGTCACGGGGAGCTCCTCCGCGGTCGAGACGACGATCACCGCCGTCTGCGCCGGGTCCTCGATCGTCGACGAGATGATCGTGCCCTGACGGGCGATCGGGCCGACGCGGGCGGTCCGTGCGAACTGCCCGGGGGCGCCGAGGATCGCCGTGGCGTGACCGCTGGCGGGGGCGTCCATGATGCACAGGTCGTAGGGCTCGGCGCCCCGGGTGCGCCGCTGCGGCTGGGCGAGCTCCCAGACCTTGCCCATCGCGAGGACCTCGCGCATCCCCGGGGTGGCGGCGGTCAACGCGGTGAACAACCGGTTGGCCGGCAGCAGGTCGAGCAGCGGCCCGACCGGCAGCTGGTCCCTCAGGTACTCGTGCAGTGCGGCCTCGGGCGACACCGACACGTGCCAGAGATCCAGGCCGTCGACCGCGAGCCGACGCTCGTCGAACCGGTGGGACTCGGCGTCGAGCGCCTCCCCGAAGTGGGCGCCGGTGCCGGGATCGAGCGTGGCGGCGACGTCTCCACGCCGGCCGACCTCGGCGATGACGACCCGTCGTCCGCGTCGCGCCGCCGCCATCCCGAGCGCGGCGGCGACGGTCGACTTGCCGACGCCGCCCTTGCCGGTGACGACGACGAGTCGTCGGTCGAGGAGGTCGCCGGGCACCCGCGGGATGGTACGTGAGGGCCATCGCTGTCGCGGGCCGTGGTCGTCCGGCCGGCCGGTGCGCGGCGAGCGTCTCCCCGGGACGCCTAGTCGATGATCCGTCCCACGTCGATCCGGGTCACGCGGTTGCGGGTGCTCAGGAAGAACGTCGTGACCTTGCGGCCAGGCTCGGCCCGGCCACGCCAGCAGACCGACCGGCGGCCGACCGGCTCGCACGTGAGGTTGGGGTAGGCCCGACGCAGGAGGCTGCGGCGCGAGCCGACGCGCACGCCCTTGGACGTCCGCTGGCGGCGGCTCGTGGTCGACAGCGACGTCACGCGGCGCTCGGCCGCCGGGCCCGGACCGAAGGTCACGGTCAGCCCGGCGTAGCGGTAGATCGTGATCCGCTGGCCGTGGATCTCGCTGACCGGCCGGCTGATCCTGCGGGGCGTCCCCAGACGGTCGCGGACGGTCGCGTCGGTGGCGTCGATCCGGACGCCGGCGATCGAGGAGCCCGGGACGATCGCCGCGGACGCCACGCCCGGGGCGAGGAGGATCACGGCGACGGCGGTGGCGGCCGGACCGATGATCCGGGGGCGGACGGGGAGGGGAGAGCGGCGCATGGCCCCATCCTCCTCCCGCCGGCGCGCGCCATCGCTCCCGACCCGGGCGACGGTGGATCCGCGGGAAGGACCCGACGGCCGCCCGGCGAAGAAGCGGAGCGCAGGACGTCTTGACGTCTGGACCCCACCGTGTCGCACCCCACCGATCCCTCCACGCCTCCGCCCGCCTTCGGGTCGCCGCTCGACGGTGCCCGGAGCCTCGCCGCCGCGGTGCTGGGCCGGCGCCCGGACGACCCCGGCCCGGTCGCCCCCGGACCTGCCGCCCATGCGGCCTCGGCCCCGCCGACGCACCGCCCGTCGGTCATCGTCATGGCCAACCAGAAGGGCGGCGTGGCGAAGACCACCACGACGCTCAACCTCGCCGTCGCGCTGGCGGAGAAGGGTCACCGCGTGCTCGCGATCGATCTGGACCCGCAGGGCAACCTGACGATGTCGCAGGGCCTGGACCCCGACGTCGTCGAGCCGTCGATGTACCACGTGCTCGTCGAGGGCCGTCCGATCGAGGACGTCACCCACACGGCCGAGGTCGACGTCGCGGCCGCGTCGATCGACCTCGCGTCGGCCGAGGTCGCGATGGCGTCGATGATCGGTCGCGAACGGGCGTTGGAGCGCGCGCTGCGCGCCGTCGCCGACCGCTACGACTACGTCTGCATCGATACGCCGCCGAGCCTCGGCCTGCTGACGATCAACGCCCTGACCGCCGCGGACCGGGTGATCGTGCCCGTACAGGCCGAGTACCTGTCGCTGCGTGGCCTCGCCCAGCTCCGACAGACCGTGGACATGGTGCGCGAGCACCTCAACCCGGGACTGCGGATCGAAGGCATCCTGCCGACCCTCCTGGACACCCGGACCGTCCATGCCCAGGAGGCGCTGGAGCTGCTCGAGGAGCACTTCGGCGACCAACTCTTCGTCACGCGCGTGCGCAAGACGATCCGCTTCGCCGAGGCCCCCGTGCGGGGGATGTCGGTGCTGCGTTACGACCCCGACAGCCGGGCCGCACAGGCCTATCGTGACCTCGCCCAGGAGGTGCTCCGTCCATGACACCGCACAACAATCGATCCAGCCTCCGCGAGGGCCCGCTGGCCGACCTCTTCCGTCGCACCGACGAGACGGAGGCGGCCAACGCCCCGCCCGTCGACCCGCGACTGCCCAGCCGGGTGGAGATCGGTACCGACCCGTCGCAGATCCTCGGCCTGGCTGACGTCGAGCCCGACCGTGCCGAGCTTCGCGGTGACGCGATGCCGCTGGTCGAGCGCACCGAGGCGACCGTCGCCGCGTGGGGCGACCGTGCCCCGCAGATCGCCAACCCGCACGGGCCGGTCATCCGTGTCGTCGGTGTCGGCGGCGGTGGCACCAACGCCGTCAACCGCATGATCGAGCACGGCATCACCGGCGTGGAGTTCCTCGCCGTGAACACCGACGCCCAGTCGCTGCAGGACAGCCTGGCCGAGCTGACGATCCACCTCGGGCAGGGCAGCACCCGTGGCCTCGGCGCCGGCGCGGACCCGACCGTCGGGCGCGCTGCGGCGATGGAGCAGTTCGACGAGATCCGGGCCGCGCTGCAGGGCAGCGACATGGTCTTCATCGCCGCCGGCGAGGGTGGCGGCACCGGCACCGGTGCGGCGCCCGTCGTGGCCCGTGCCGCCCGCGAGCTGGGCGCGTTGACCGTCGGCATCGTCACCAAGCCGTTCGCGTTCGAGGGCCGACGCCGCGCCGAGTCCGCCGACCAGGGCACGCAGGAGCTGGCGCTCGAGGTCGACACGCTGATCGTCGTCCCCAACAACCGGCTGCTGTCGGTGCTGGAGCGCGGCACGTCGATGGTCGACGCCTTCCGCGTCGCCGACGACGTCCTGCGCCAGGGCGTGCAGGGGATCAGCGAGCTGGTCACCGTTCCGGGGCTGATCAACCTGGACTTCGCGGACGTCCGCACGATCATGCAGGACCGTGGCGCCGCCCTGCTGGGCATCGGCCACGGCACCGGCGAGTCGCGGGCCGTGCAGGCCGCCGAGCGCGCGGTGTCGAGCCCACTGCTGGAGACGTCGATGGACGGCGCCAAGGCGATCCTGTTGTCGATCACCGGCGGGGCAGACCTGTCGCTGTGGGAGATCAACGAGGCCGCCGAGGCGATCGGCGAAGCCGCGCATCCCGAGGCCAACATCATCTTCGGCGCGATGGTCGACGAGCAGCTCGGTGACGAGGTGTGGGTGACCGTGGTGGCCACGGGCTACGACCGCCAGCCGCACCTGGAGCCCACCGACCAGGGCTCGCGGCCGGTGCGCGTGCCCGACGGGGAGCCGCGCGTCACGCGTCGCGTCGCGCCGCGCGAGCCGGTGGTCACCCGCCGCGCCGCCCCGCCCGAGCCCGCGGTCGCCCGATCGGGCGGCTGGCAGGCCGGTCCCCGACGCGATCGCGCCGAGCGTGACGGCGGCTGGAGCGTCCCGGAGTTCGAGATCGGCGGGCGGTAGGCCTCGTCGCCGGCCCGCCTGCCGTTCGCGGCAGGCGGTCAGCCGAACCGCACGACGCCGTTGCTGGCGCTGCGGACCTTCGCCATGTCGGCGAACTCGAGGCGCTTGAGGGCACCGCGCAGCAGGGCGAGGAGCTGGCGCAGGCGGGCGTTCTCGGACCGCGCCTCGAGCATCTGCTGCTTGACGTCGACGGCGAACTCGACGGTGCCGGCCAGCGCGTAGGCACCCGCATCGACGAGGTCGGCGGGCGTGACCTCGTGGTCGGTGGCCTGTCGGGCGAGCGACACGTACGCCTGCCGGACCGCGGCCGCGGCGTCGTGGTCGAGGGCCTCGGGTTCGTCGTCGAGGAACTCCACCTCGGCCGACGCATAGGTGTGGACGTGGTGCTCCTCCACGACCCGGAACGGCCGGGTGCCGCGGGTCAGCACGTCCAGGCGACCGTCGTCGAACCGCTGGAGCACCTCGACGATCCGCATCGCGCAGCCGACCGCCCGGGGGCCGTCGTCGTCGCTCAGGACGATCCCGAACTCGCGATCCTGATCCAGGCAGTCGGCGGCGAGCGCCTTGTACCGCTCCTCGAACAGGTGCAGCGGCACGTCCTCGCCGGGCAGCGCGACGATGGCCAGCGGGAACAACGGCAGATCGGGCTCGACGGCACCCATGGACCGAGGATACGCCCGCCCGCCGCCGGCCGGTAGGGGCGCTTCCGGGGCGATGTGACGAATCCGGCCGGATGTGGCGGTGCTCGTCGCATCGCCCGATCGGCCCACCGCACGGCGGCCGGCGTGCCGCGCGCCTGGCCGCTCAGCCCGGCAGCGACGACGGCGTCGCCGACCGCACGACCGGCCGCTCGGCGACGAGCTCGGCGTACAGCGCGGCGGTCTCGCGGGCGATCTCGGCCCAGTCGAACCGGCGGACGTGCTCGGTGGCGCGCTCGACGACCCGGGCCCGCAGGTCGTCGTCGGTGAGCAGGCGCTCCATGAGCGTGCCGAGCGCCACGGGATCACGGGACGGAAACCGCAGGTCGACCTGATCCTCGGGAACGACCTCGCGCAGCCCACCGGAGTCGGCGACGATGCACGGGCAGCCCGAAGCCATCGCCTCGAGCGCGACCAGCCCGAACGGCTCGTAGATCGACGGGACCACGCACAGGTCGCTGATCCGGTACAGCGCATGCAACAGGTGGTCGTCGATCCAGCCGACGAACGTACCGTGGGCGTCCAGGCCCAGCTCGGCGGCCTGCCGGTGCAGCTCCTCCTCGTGGGTGCCGGAGCCGGCGACGACGAACCGGACCCCGCCGACGCGGGCGATGACGCCGTCCGGCCCGCCGAGCGCGTCGAGGGCGAACTGGAAGCCCTTCTCGTACACCAGGCGGCCGACGAGCAGCACCAGGCGCTCGTCCGGCGCGGCGAAGCGGGCCCGCAGCGCCTCCAGGTCGTCGTGATCGCGCAGGTCCCCGGGATCGATGCCGTTGGGGATCACCTGCACCCGGGTCTCGTCCAGGCCGAAGACGTCGGCGACGTGCCCGCGCATGTAGTGGGAGCAGGTGATCGTGCGGTCCGCACGGCGTGCCATCCACGTCTCGATCCCGTGGATGTGGCTCTGCGGGTGGCGCCCGACCCAGCCCTGATGCCGGCCGTACTCGGTGGCGTGGATCGTGGCGACCATCGGCAGGTCGGCGTGACGCGCCAGGTGGTCGGTGGCCGACGCCACGAGCCAGTCGTGCCCGTGCACGACGTCGAACGCGTGCGCGTCGAGCAACGCGCGACCGCGGACGGTCATGTCGTGGTTCATCGCGGCGATCCACTCGAGGAACGCGTCCATCTCGGTCGGCTTGGCGGGCTCGGGCACGCGGTGCAGCCGCACGCCCTCCGCGAGCCGGGGCCCGTCGCCGACGGGCCCGGTGGCGCGCGTGAGGACATCGACCTCGTGGCCCTGCGCGGCGAGGTTCGTCGCGAGCTTGTGGACGTGCCGCGCGAGTCCACCCTCGACGACCGGCGGGTACTCCCAGCTGAGGATCAGGACGCGCATGGGCTCACGGGGCCGGGACCCCACCGTCGAGGAACGGCGCGAGATGTCGCACCGACGGATCGGGAGACCCTACCGCTCCGAGCGCGTCTTCCAGGGCCTGCGCGTGGCCGTCGGAGCGCACGTCGGGGTAGTCGCCGGCGGTGCCGCGGGTGTGGAGGAACGCCCAGTCGCTGGATTGCAGCGCCAGCAGCTCGCGCCACGCCCGGGCCGGCGCGGCGGCCCCACGGGCGACCAGGTCGAGCTCGGCACGGCGCGCCCGTGCGGTTCGATCGGCGAAGGCCGGGTTGCTCCACGTCCACAGCGTGCGCGGCGTGCCCCAGGTCGTCGTCGTGCGCGCGACGGGGGGGAGCGGCAGGGGATCGCAGATCACACCCGGGTCGTCGGCGACGGCGAGCTCCGGGCCGGCGCGGTGCAGCTCGTCGAGCACCGCCTCGAGCCACCATGGGCCCTCCAACCACCAGTGGCCGAGGAACTCGGTGTCCATCGCGACCGTCGCGGTGCCGCCGTCGCGCAGGCGCTCCCGGGCGGCGGCGACGAACCCCCGCGCGTCCTCGACGGCCCGGTGACGGGCACGGCCGGGGTCCCACGCCTCGCCGTCGTTGGACCACGGCATCAGGTCGAACGTCGTGCGGCGGTGCGAGTCGCGGTAGGCGCCCGCGGCGGGGATCGCCCCGTCGGCCCACACGAGGTCCATGAGCGCGCGGTCGAGCGGCAGCAGCGTCGTGCCCGAACCGGTCGCGTACGGCTGCAGCTGTGCGGTCGTTCCGTGCCCGAGCGGGTCGGTCAGGTCGACGCAGGTCGTCCGCACGCCGGCCCGTCCGAGCGCGTCGTCGAGCGACGGGTCGTAGGCGCACTCCGGCAGCCAGAGCCCACCCGCCCAGGATCCGGCCCGTCGCCGGTGCGCCTCGGTGCCCGCCCGCAGCTGCAGGTCGACGCCCTCCGGCGTGGCGAGGACGGGGAGCACGGCGTGGGTGGCCGACGACGTCCAGTCCGCGCGGGCGAGCAGGCCGTCGGTGAGGTCGGGGGCACGCCGCGGGTCGGGGGAGGCCCGGCCGTTCTCGGGCCGAGAGCGTCCCTTCTGCGGCCGACGTCCATCACGATCCGGCCAGACGCCTCCGTCGGCCGCGCCGCTCCCCGCGGCCACGGCCCGCGACGCGTCCCGATACGTGTCGCGCTGCGCCTCCAGCGCCCGCGCGGCAGCGTGCGCACCGGTCGCCGACAACCCGTCGATCTCCCGGGCGAAGACGTCCTCGCGCACGTCGTCGAGGAACGTCCGGTACCGCTCCGCGACGCCGGGTGCGGAGAGCTGGTCGCCGAGGACCGGCGTCACCGACACCGTCACCCGGTCGCCGAGCGGGTGACGGGCCAGCACGTCCAGCAACGGCCGGTACGACGTGGCGACGGCCTCCCACAGCCACTCCTCACCGAACGGCCAGGTCCCGAAGCCCTCGACGTACGGCAGGTGGGTGTGGAGGACGAGGACGAGCCGCCCGTCGTCGGTCACGGCCGCACGACCGCGACGAAGTCGAGCGCCCGGTCCAGGTCGGCGCCGTCCTCCGGCCGCCGCAGGGCGAAGTCCGACGTGGCGATCGCCGGGGTGAACCAGGCGTAGAACGGCTTGGTCAGCCGCAGCGCCTTGTGGACGCGATCCCACCCGAGCCGCTCGATCGCCGTCTGGTGCAGGGCGAGCTTGCGGGCGTGGAAGAGCCCGTGGATCTCGACGTGCGAGAAATGGCGCTCCAGCAGCTCCCGGTACTCGCCGGCGCGGTACTCCTTGATGTGCCACGGGTTCTCGGATTTCTCGGCGCCCTCGGGCGCGAGCGTCAGCAGGTTGGGCGTCGACACGATCACCTCGCCGTCCGGTCCGGCGAGCGTCGCGAGGCGGGCCAGCAGCGCGTCGGGGTCCTGCACGTGCTCGATCGTCTGCAGGAACACGACGACGTCGACGTCGCCCTCCCACGTCTCGACGAGGTCGCGGTCGAAGCGCAGGTTGTCGGCGACGTAGCGCAGCCGCGCGTGCTCGTGGGCCTCGGGGTTGGCGTCGACGCCGACGACGTGCGTCGCCCTGCGGGCGAGGACCGCGGATCCGTAGCCCTCGCCGCACGCCAGGTCCACGACCCGCACGTCGGCGCCCGCGCCCTTGCGCGCCGTGCCCTGCTGCGCCGCGACCGCCCGTGTCGCGACCCGGTCGGCGATCCACTCGTAGACGACGAGATGGCGCCGGTACCAGTAGTTCTCCTCGGGGACGTCGGGAAGGGTCCGTTCGCCGGTGAGCTCCAGCGGGGGAACGCCGTCGGGCTGGTCGCGCTGGACGTACCGCGGGGTATCGACGTCGGGCATCGCGGGCCAGGGTAGAGGACCGTCACGGCGCCCGACCGCCGGCGCGGGGGTCGCCGGCCGTACACTTCCGCGACCCATGACGCCCTTTCCCACCAGCGGGCTCGCCGCCGCCGAGCCGGAGACCGCCGAGCGGATCCGCGACGTCAACACGCGCTACCACGACGGTGCCGCCGCCCAGTACGACGCCAAGTGGGGGATCGACTGGGGTGATGTCGGCCGCGACCAGGTGCTCGGCAAGCTCCACAAGCTGCTGGGGCATCCGCTGCCGCGGTTCGAGCGGTCGCTCGAGATCGGGGCGGGCACCGGCTACATCACCCTGCACCTGCTCCGCGCCGGGGTCGTCGGCCGGGCCACGGCGACCGACATCTCGCCGGGGATGGTCGACGCGCTGCGCGGCAACGCCGAGCGGCTCGGGCTCGAGGTGGTCGCACGGGTGGCCGACGCGGAGCGGCTGCCGTTCGACGACGAGACCTTCGATCTGGTGTGCGGCCATGCGGTCCTGCACCACATCCCGGACCTGGACCGGGCGTTCGCCGAGCTCCACCGGGTGTTGCGCCCCGGTGGGGTGATCGTGTTCGCGGGGGAGCCGTCGCGCAACGGCGACCGGCTCGCCACGGTCCCCAAGCGCGCCGCGACGCTGCTCGCCCCGCTCTGGCGCCGGGCGATCCGGGCCCGCGCGGCCGAGCACGGCCAGGACGACGGCGGCGAGGAGAACCACGCCCTGGAGCACCTGGTCGACGTCCACGCGTTCGTGCCGGACGAGCTGCGGCGGCCGGTCGAGGGTGCCGGGTTCGACGGCGTGCAGGTGATGGGTGAGGAGCTGGCCGCCAACTGGTTCGGCTGGTTCAACCGCGCTCTCGAGACGACCGCCCGCCGCGAGGACGTGCCGATGGGGTGGCAGCGCTACGCGTTCCACGGCTATCTGCTCTTCCAGCGCGTCGACCGGCGCTTCCTCGAGGGCCGGCTGCCCGCCGGGATCTTCTACAACCTCATGGTCGCCGGCCGAAAGTCCGACGCGGCGTAGCGGGTCGCGGTGGCGTCCGGGACCGTGTGTCCCGGATGCGAATGGCCGATGAGACGTCCGTGAGAAGACGGCGGCGTGCGGTCGCGACCGTGCAAGGCTGCGGCCGTCCCCGGGGTGCGTGCGTGCGCCCCCGATCAGCAGGAGTCCACCGTGTCCCGAATCTCCGGGCGAGCGGCCCTCGCGGTCCTCGCCGCCACGCTCACGTCCACAGCGCTCGTGCCGGCCACCGCATCGGCGGCCAAGGTCACGTCGCTGCGCGATTGGAAGCCAACCAACACCTACTACGTGCGCGCCGCGCTCGACGGTCGCACCAAGCCCCAGCTGGAGCCCCGCGCGAAGGTCGACCACGTCAAGGCCGGCCAGTGGATCCCGGTCACCTGCCAGACGACCGGCCAGGTCGCGTACGGGTCGAAGGTCTGGATCAAGACCGGTGGCCTGTACGTCCCCGACCACTACGTCAAGACGTACACCGACGGGTTCATCCCCAAGGTGCCGCGCTGCGGGCGCGACACGCCGCCGCCTCCGCCGGCCGACTCCGCGTCCTACCGGGCTGCGGTCGCCGACGTCTTCGGACCGGTCGGGTCGGGGATCCGGCGCGATCAGCGGACCGTCGCGCCGACGACGGCGTCCGACGACATCGTCGTGCTGCGGTGGTTCATCCCCAACCGGCTCGCCGGTGGCCGGCTGCTCAAGGGCGACGGACGCCGGTTCTCGACCGCGCCGGCGATGACGTCGCGGTCGCGCGCCGTGCTCGCCTGGGAGCCCCGGACCGGTCGCACGTCGTTCACCGTGACCCCCACGCATCTGGCGTTCGACCTGCCCGATCACATCTGGATCCCCGAGATCCGACGCAAGTTCGGGATCCCCTACCCGTGGCTGCGCAAGTTCAAGATCCCGGCCTCGTGGAAGAACGTCACCACCGTGCCGGCGTTGCGTCTGGACGTCAAGAGCAAGGAAGGCGACGTCAAGTCGACCGACCTGCGCAAGCGGTTCACCAACGAGGTGTGGGTGGGGCGGTCCGGCAGCGGCCTGCGCGCGAAGGTGTCGCTGCTGAACTCGGTCACCAACGGCGTCTCGGTCGGGGCGTGGAGCGTCGACCAGACGGTGCGGATCGAGCGCAAGGGCGGCCGCTGGCACGTGCGGGTCGACGGTGGCGCCTACCCGGCGGTCGAGGGGCAGCGGATCGAGCGCCGCACGGGCGCGAACGCCGCCGTGTTCCGCCGCAAGATCGACCCGGCGATGCGACGCAAGCCGTTCACCACCGTCGATCCGGGCGGTGGGGCGGGGGCGCTCGAGACGTTCAGCGAGTTCGGCTGCGAGGCCACGAAGGCCGGGGGTAGTCGTTGCGACACGCGCCTGGGCCGGATCATGAGGCGCGTCGTCGGTTCGAAGGACTTCTCGAGCACGAAGTACGGCCCCGCCGAGTGACCGCCTGCCCGGACCGGCGCCGGTCCGGGCGTGGATCGCTCCGTCTCGCCGTGGCGGGACGGAGCGACTCCGGCGGTGCGGCTCAGTTCTCCCAGCGCATCCGCTGGGGGGCGTCCCGCATGCGGATGACCTTGGCGGGCACGCCCCCGGCGACGGCGTTGTCGGGGATGTCGCGGGTGGCGACCCCGTAGGTGCCGAGGACGGCGTTGTCTCCCACGGTGACGCCGCGCAGGACGCAGCCGCCGTAGCCGATCCACACGTTGTGGCCCACGCGCACCGGGCGCGTGTAGATGCCCTGCGTGCGGATCGGCGCGTCGACCCAGGCCACCGAGTGGTCGAAGTCGATGAACATCGAGCGGTCGGCGACGATGCACTCGCGGCCGATCGACACGTGCTCGTAGCAGCTGATGGTGCACTCCTGGCCGAGCACGCTCTTGGCGCCGATCTCGACGGTGCCCTCGTGGCAGCGGACCTTCGTCCCGTCACCGAGCCACGACCAGCGACCCAGCCGCACGCACCCCTCCGGACCGATCTCGAAGTGCACGTCGCGGCAGACGAACGCGGGACCGTCGAGCTGCAGCCGGTCGCGGTACTCGAGCTTCAGCCGCAGCAGCCGCAGACCGAGGACGAGGTACTGCCGCCGGAGCATCCCGTTGCGCCGGGCGAAGCGCCACAGCGCCAGCAGCCCACCCCGCGGCGGCGCCGGTGGCCGGCGGACGTCGGGGGCGGGGCCGAGAGCGGCGGGATCCGCCGCCTCCGGCAGCTCGGACGCGGGGTCGGTGGTCGCCACGGGGCAAGCCTAGATGAGCCGTCCCGGCCAGGGGCGGGACGGGGGGGGCTGGGTCGGTCGGCGGCGGGTCGGCGTCACCAATGATCACCTCCTGGAAGGTTCTGCCGCCGCCCCGCCCCAGTCGTTGCGACGGGATCCAGCCGGCGGCTGTCCGTAACAGCGGTTCGGCTGACCGTCGCCGCGCGCCGGTGAAACGACCCGCTGTCGCCAGTCGCGGCCAGCGGGTCAGCTGGCGCTGCCGACGCGGTCGTCAGTACCGGACGCGCTGCACGCTCTCGCAGGCCTTGGGTCGAGGGCCGGCGGGTTCGGCGATGAGGGCGGCGCGGTCCGGTGAGATGTGTGGCCGGGATGGTGGTGCGGTAGGCGAAGACGTCGCGCCAGAACGTCGTGGCGGCGTTGAGGTCGGCGGTGGCGGGGAGGATCTGGATGATGCGGCGGCGGTCGCAGGCGGCGGCTGCGGTGGCACCGCCGCCCCACGCGAATCGCACGCCGGGTATGCCGTTGCGTTCGGCGACGTAGGGCGGGAACCACGCGGCGATGTAGATCTCCTCGGCGGAGACGACGGTGCCGGGCTGCAGGTCGGGAACGACCCCTTGGATGATCGCTTCGGTGTCGAAGTTGCCGCCGGTGCTGGAGTCCTGGGCGCGCAGGACGCCCCACCCGCCGAGGGCTGCGAGCGCGATCGCGACGGCGATGAGTGGCCGCCAGGTCTGGGTGGCGAGGGCGGCGGCGACGAGGAGGAACGGGACGGCGGGAACGAGGTAGCGGGTGGTGACGATGTCGGGTCCCAGGGCGGAGATCGCCACGATGACCGCTGGTCCCGCGAGACCGGCGAGGGCCACGGCGCGGGCCCGTCCGGTGCCCCGCGCGACGATCAGGAGGGCGAGGAGCAGCCCGGCCAGCGCCAGCCACCCGATGACGGGGAGGAAGAGGTAGCGGCCGTCCCAGCCGGTGGCCAGGACGCGGCGCAGATCATCGCCGCCGAGGCGGGTGACGCCGTCCATGCCGGCCCCGACGTGGTCGTACTGCACCGCGGCCATGATCAGCGCGCTGACCCACCCGGCCAGTGCGGGCGCCACGAACCGCCAGCGGACCGGTCGCAGCCACGACCGGGCGGTCCCGGCCACGATCACGATCAGGGGCACGAGGACGACGTAGTGCGTCCACGGTGCCACGCCCATCGCGATGCCCGCGATCAGCGTGGCGCGCGGCGGCCAGTTCTGGTCCTGGGCGCGCAGGAGCAGGACGGCGGCGAGCAGTCCGGCGGTGACGGCGATCCCGAACCCGCGGACCTGCTGGGCGTAGGTCAACAGCAGCGGCGAGAGCGCCGTCAGCCACGCGGCGAGCACGACGGCTGTCGTGCGACCGC
>JBFWKS010000039.1:0-20563 GCA_050252545.1 Solirubrobacteraceae bacterium | reverse complement strand
GGCCGCGGCCATCTCCCCGCGCCCCGGGGCCATCTGCGCATGTTCCAGCACGCGCTGCTCGCTCCTCGTCGTCCGTCGGTGGCGATCGGGTGGGGCGCCCGGGCGCCCGGGCGCGCGGGCCGGAGGGGACGGTGCGCGTCGTGGTTGCCCAGCCGCGGCAGCGGCGTTCACCTGGTCGCAACCTAAGGCGATCGATCGCCGGCCGTCAACGCCGCGTGAACGTCCTGGCCGCTCCTAGCGGGAACTTTCTCCGCGACCCGAACGTCCGTCCGCGTGAGGCTCAGGTGCAGGTCGACGGTGGGACGGGTTGTCGCCCGCGTCTCATCCCTGGGGCTCCGCGATCGACGCCGCGCGTGAGGGGGTGCGGGTGGCGGGTCCGCGGGTAGCGGGGACCGCGGGTCGCGGCACCCCCGGGTGACGGGAGGGAGCGCCGGTCGGCGACAGCCGGAGAACGTCAGCCGCCGTGCGCCCCGGGACCGGGCAGCGCGCCGTGCTCGGCCTCGAACTCGCGCTTGGCGCGGCCGAAGACCTCGAGCGCGCGGTCCAGGTGCTCGGTGGTGTGCGTCGCCATCACCGACGTGCGCAGCAGCGCGCCGGACGGCGGCACCGCCGGATGCAGCGCGGTGTTGACGAAGACGCCGCCATCGAAGAGCGCGCGCCACAGCAGCGCGGCCTTCCAGTCGTCGCCGACGAGCACCGGCACGATCGGGGTGACGACGTCGGTCGCGCCGCCCGGGGTGCCGTCCGGTAGCGGCTGGGGCTGCACGACGGCGTAGCCCAGGGCCTCCAGGCCGTCCCGCAGGTAGCGCGCGTTGTCGAGCACGGCCCGCAGGAGCGGCGGCCCCTCGTCGGAGCGGACGATCCGCAGCGCGGCGAGCGCCGCCCCGACCGCGGCCGGCACGCCCGACGCGGTGAAGAGGAAGCTCCGCGAGCTGATCCGCAGGTAGTCGACGACGTCGCTCGCCCCCGCGATGAACCCGCCGCAGCTGGCCAGGGACTTGCTGAAGGTGCCCATCCGCAGGTCGACGCGGTCCTCCACGCCGAGCAGCTCGCTGGTGCCGGCCCCGCGAGCGCCGAGCACGCCGGCGCCGTGGGCCTCGTCGACCATCAGACGGGCGCCGTGACGGGCGCACAGCTCGCTGATCTCGCGCAGCGGGGCGATGTCACCCTCCATCGAGAACACCCCGTCGACGACGACGAGCACCCCGCCGCCGTCGCTCGCGGCCCGCTGCAGCTGCTGCTCGAGCTTGGCGATCCGGTTGTGACGGAACGGCCGCAGGTTCGCCCGGCTCAGCAGGCACCCGTCGAGGATCGACGCGTGGTCGCCGCTGTCGGCGATCACCGTGTCGCCGGGGGTCAGCAGCGTGCCGAGCGTCCCGATGTTGGCCTGGTGGCCGGTGGTGAAGACGATCGCGTCCTCGGTGCCCATCCAGTCGGCGATCTCGCGCTCGAGCTCCAGGTGCAGCGGGATCGTGCCGTTGAGCAGGCGCGACCCGGTCAGGCCGGTGCCGTACTCGTCGATCGCGGCGTGCGCGGCGGCGGTCACCCGCGGATCGGACGTCAGGCCCAGGTAGTTGTTGGACCCCAGCTGGATCCGCTCGGCGCCCTCCATCCGCACCACCGGCTGCGCCGCCGACTCCTGCACGTGGAAGTACGGCAGCAGCCCGGCCTCGCGGGCGGCGGCGAGCATCGCCTCACGCTCGTGCCCGCGCACCTTGGCGAAGACGTCGACGGGGGCAGCGGTGGGGGCGGCGTCGGTCATGGGGCTCCTGGGTTGTACACCTGCGGGCGGAGTGGGGTACGTCCGCCCGCTAGGGTCTGCGCCCGTGACCGTGCAGATCCGTCCCGTGCGCACGCGCGGTGACCTCAACGCGTTCGTCGACCTGCCGTTCCGGCTCTACCGAGGACAGGAGCACTGGGTCCCGCCACTGCGGTTCCTGCACAAGCAGGAGCTCAACCGCAAGCGCAACCCGTTCTTCGAGCACGCCGAGGCGGAGTACTTCCTCGCCGAGCGGGACGGACGGGTCGTCGGGCGGATCACCGCCCAGATCGACCGCAACCTCCACGCGTTCCAGGACAACCGCTGGGGCCAGTTCGGCTGGTTCGAGTGTGAGGACGACCAGGCCGTCGCCGACGCGCTGCTGGACACCGCCGCGGAGTGGGTCCGCACGCGGGGCTGCGACCGGCTCGTCGGGCCGTTCTCGTTCACCTCCAACGACGAGTGTGGCCTGCTGATCGCCGGCCACGACCGGCCGCCGATCGTCCTCACCGGCTGGCACCACCCGTACTACCGGGCGCTGCTGGAGAACGCCGGGATGGCCAGGGCGATGGACACGCTGATGTGGGACTGCCACGCCCGCGAGCGGGCCGGCGTCCACCCCATGCTGTGGAAGGCCGCCGAGCGGGTCGAGCCCGACCACGGCATCGTCGTGCGCAACTTCCGCAAGAAGGACATCGAGGCCGAGATCGGGCGGTTTCTCGAGGTCTACAACAGCGCCTGGGAGCGCAACTGGGGCTTCGTGCCGCTGACCGAGAAGGAGGTCCGCCACTACGCCAAGGAGCTCGGCCCGATCCTCGACGAGAAGTGGGCGTTCGTCGCCGAGAAGCGCGACACCGGCGAGGTCGTCGGTGCGGCCCTGACCGTCCCGGACTTCAACCAGGTCCTCGCCCGCGTGCGCAACGGACGCCTGCTGCCCTTCGGCTGGCTCACGCTGCTGCGCCATCGCAAGGACGTCGACCGGGTCCGCATCTTCGCCCTGGGCGTCAAGCCCGACTACGCCCACACCGGCCTGGGGGCCAAGCTCTACGAGGTCCACTACCAGGCGGCGATGTCGACCCCGCAGGGTGGGGGCGAGGCCGGGTGGATCCTCGAATCCAACGTCGCGATGAGCAAGGGCATGAAGCGGATGGGCGGACGGATCGCGCGCCGCTACCGCTTCTACGAGCGACTGCTCGAGGACGGCGCCGAGCCCTCGGTGCCGCCCGACTCGCGGTACAGCGGCGACTGGGTCGACGAGACGACGATGGCCCGCGGGCGGACCGAGAACGTCTGATCGGGCCTGGTATCGGGCTGACGGGGCGGTTTGCGCAGGCGTGGTGGCAGAACCCGCCAGGGGGTGGCGGTTCGTGACGCCACCCCGGACGTGAGCGGCCCCCGGTCGAGCGTCGCCCCCGAACGGTCCGTCGGTCGGGGCGCGCCGCACCTCCCACGCGGACGACCGGTCGGTTCGCGCCGACGCGGGCGTTAGCCTCGGTGGGGATGTCGTCCTTCGACCCGGCCGCGATGACGTTCGATGAGGGTGCTCCCGAGGTGCTCGACGCGCAGGTGATCGCCGTCGACGCGACCGCCGAGCCGTCGGAGGGCCTGCAGCCCACCCGCCGCAACGGTGTCGTCGTGGCCAAGCAGGCCGCTGCTGTCGTCACCACCGGATTCGTCGCCGGAGCGATCGCGACCGCGGTCGTGTCGCGCCGCGTCGGCCGTTCCCGCGCCCGCCGTCGGCCCTCGCTGCGGGGCCTCGAGGCGAGCGAGGGCCAGCGGTTCCTCGTCGAGATCCACCGGCTGCGGCCGCGCTGAGCGGGCGGGCGGCGCGACGCACGGTGCGATCGGCGGGGAGGACCGGCGTCGGGCGGCGGCTGGCGGAGCCCCGTGCCGGCGCGGCACAGCGCGCGGAGCGGGTCGGCACCGCGGGTGGGACGGGGCCGACGGTCGGGGTCGAAGCCCGCGTCGAGGTCCGCCCGCCGGGTCCCTACCGGCTCCCCGGCGCGCTGCCGGACGGCACGCTGCGCCGTCGCGGTGGGGTGGTCGTGCGGCTGTGGCGGCAGGACGGCCACGACCTGCTCCTGCGCGCGGCCCAGTCCCGCGACGGCCGGGTGACGCTGGGCGCGCGGATCGTCGGGTCACGCACGCCCGGGGCCGGCGACCCGCGCCGGGCGGTGGCCGACGCACTCGAGCGCTGGCGGTTCGCGCTCGCGGTCGACGACGACCTGCGGCCGTTCCTCGCCGCGCACCGCGACGATCCGCTGATCGGACCGTCGCTTCGCGCCCGGCCGTGGTGGAGACCCTCGCGGAGGCCGTCGGTGTTCGAGGCGCTGCTCTGCGCGTTCTGCGAGCAGCTCATCGCCTACGAGGACGCGGTCGCGATCACCCGGCGGATCGCCCATCGCCACGGGCCCGCGGCGACGTGGGCGCCCACCGGCGGCGAGCCGATGCGGCTGTGGGCGCCGCCCGACGCGGCGACCGTCGCCCGCGATCTCGTGCCCGCCGACCTGGAGGCGTGCGGACTGGCGCCGTCCCGCGCCGCCGCCCTGCACCGCGCGGCGCGGGAGCTCGCGTCGGGACGGATCGACGAGCTGGGCGATCCCGACCGGCTCCTGCTGCGGCTCGGTCGGCTGCCCGAGATCGGCAGCTGGACCCTGGCGCTGGTCGCGACGCAGGGCGTGGGCCGCACCGACCGGCCGCCGGCGGGCGACCTGAACCTGCGCAAGGCGCTCGGCCGGATGCGCACGGGCGACCCCCGCTCGCGCGTACCCGAGGCCGACGTCGACGTCTGGCTGGCGCCCTACGCCCCGTGGGGTGCGCTCGCCGCCGCGCACCTCATGGCGCGGCGGCCCGACACGCTGCCGACCGCCCCGCCGGTCGCCGCCTGACCGCCGGTCCCGGATCAGGACCCGCGATACCCCGGCAGCTTCTCGGACGGGTTCGCCTTGCCGCCCGGGGTCTTGCGACCCTCGCCCGCGCCCTCGCCGGGCAGGAAGTCGGTCGTGAGCACCGGGTCGAGTGCGATCCGGCGCTTGAGCAGGCCCTTGTCGACCATCCACTGCCCGTAGGTGGCCCAGCGGTCGAAGTCCAGCCAGCCCCACGGCTTGCGGTCGTCCTTGGGGAAGAACGCCGGCAGGGTCTTCTCGACGACCTCCTCCTGCAGGTCGCCGTCCAAGTCGCGGTTGGCCTTCAGCAGCGGGGCGACGCCACGGACCGGGTCGCGCTTGACCGCGGTGTAGCCCTGCGCCACGGCGCGGACGAACCGGCGGACCGCCGACTCCTTGTCCTTGAGCGTGTCGGCCCGCGCGACGAAGACCAGCTCGTCGTAGGTCGGCACGCCGAGCTCGTCGACGGGCTTGACGACCGGCTTGCGCTTGAGACGCGCCAGCTCGACGCCCTCGTAGTTCCAGAACGCCCCGAGCGTCGCGTCGACGCGCTTGCCGATCAGCGCCTGGTTGAGCCCCGACCCGACGTTGACCCGCTTGACGTCCTTCGGATCGACCCCGGCCTGCTCGAGGATCGAGTCGAGGTAGGCCGTCTGGTACTCGATCCCGGCGGTGCCGACGGTCTTGCCCTTCAGGTCGGCGGGCTTGGAGATCTTGGCGTGGGGCAGGCTGATGAGGCTGGTCAGCGGCCGCTGGACGAGCGACGCGAACGCCACGACGTCGGTGTTGCGTGCCCGGGCGAGCATGACCTCGGGCTGGTAGCTGATGGCGATGTCGACCCGGCCCGCGGCCACCTGCTGGAGCACCGTCGCCGGATCGGACGGCTGCTGGATGCGGACCTTCAGCCCGGCCTCGTCGAACCGCCCGTCCGCCTCGGCCTTGTAGATGCCCACGTGGTTGGCGTTGGGGTGGTAGTCCAACAGCAGCGACAGCTCCTCCGTCGGCGGCGGCGGGGCCGACCCCCCCGGCTCGTCGCGCTCGCCGCACGCGGTGAGGCCGAGCGCCACCAGCAGGGTGGCGAGCAGGGTGAGAGGTCGACGGACGTTCATGAAGGTGCTCCGGGTCGGCGGTGTGCCCAGGGTGCCAGGAGTCGCTGCGCGAGGGCGAGCGCCCCGGTGGTGAGGACGGCGAAGACGGCGAGGATGAAGACGGCGGCGAACGCCCGGTCGGTGGCCAGGCTGAATCGCGCGGAGCTGATCAGCAGGCCCAGTCCCTCGGAGCCCTGCTCGGCCCCGGCGTACTCGGCGAAGACCGCGGCGATGCCGGCGATCGCGACCGCGACCTTGGCGCCGGACAGCGCGGCGGGCAGCGCGGCGGGCAGCTCGACCCAGCGCAGCCGCTGGCGTCGGCCGGCGCCCATCGTCTGGAGCAGCCGGCCGAGGTCGGGATCGACGCGATCGAGCGCGTCGAGGGTGTTGATGACGACCGGGAAGAAGCAGATGATCGTGACGATCACGACCTTCGGGCCCACGCCGAACCCGAGCCAGAAGACGAGGACCGGGGCCAGCACGGGGATCGGTACCGCCTGGATGCCGATCACGAGCGGCCCGAGCATCGCCCGCACGATCGCCGACAGGTGCATGAGCACCGCCAGGCCCGCGCCGAGCACGAGCGCCGCGGCCAGGCCGAAGAGCACCTCCTGCCCGGTGACGAGGAACGCGTCCCACAACAGCGCGCGGTCCTCGACCAGCGACACGGCGACGTCGGACGGGGCGGGCAGCAGGATCGGATCGACGTCCGCCAGGTGCACGTACGCCTCCCACGCGCCGAGCAGCAGCAGCGGACCGAGGATGCCGAGCGCAACGCGGGCCGTCGGGGGCAGCGGGCGTCGGGCGCGGCGCCGACCGCTGCCGGCGCTCGGTCCCGCCACTGCACCCGTCCGCTCGCGGCCCGCGGGGCGCCGGTCGGCGCTCGTGCCCGGGCCGGCCGCTGTCTCCTCGCCGTCGGGGCGCGGCCGGCTCATGCCGGGACCTCGGTGGTCCGGCGCATCGCGGTCCGCAGCGCGTCGTGGATCCGTCGCCGCGCATCGATGACGGCCGGATCGGTGGCGTCGCGCTCGCGTGGGGGACCGGCGGCGACGGTGACCTCGGCGACGACGCGTGCGGGCCGTGGGCCGAGGACGACGACGCGGTCCCCCATCAGCGCGGCCTCCTCGACGTCGTGGGTGACGAGCAGGACGCTGCGCGGTCGCTCCCGCAGGCGCTCGGCGAGCCAGTGCCGCAGCTCCTCGCGAGTGATCGCGTCGAGGGCCCCGAACGGCTCGTCGAGGCAGAGCAGCTCGCGCTCGGTCGCCATCGCGCGCAGGAACGACACCCGCTGGCGCATGCCACCCGAAAGCTCGTCGGGACGGCTGCGGGCGAAGCGGTCCAGGTCGACGTGGCGCAGCAACTCGTCGGCGGCGGCGCGTGCCGCGCGTCGGCCGGTCCCGGCCAGCCGCAGCGGCAGCGCCACGTTGTCGCGCGCGTCGAGCCACGGCAGCAACAGGTCGCGCTGGGGCATCAGGGCGGCCGGGACGACCGTCATGTCGCCCGCGTCCGGGACCTGCAGCCCGCACACCATCTCGAGCAGGGTGGACTTGCCGCACCCCGACGGGCCGACGAGCGCGACCGTCTCGTGCGGGGCGACGTCGAGGTCGACCCGGTCCAGCACCGCCAGATCCGCGAACCGCCGGACGATGCCCCGGGCGGTCAGGGGTCGGGCCGCGGCGGCACCCGACGGTGGGGATTGGTCGCTCACCGGCCCGCCAGGGTATCCCACCCCCGGGCCGGGCCACACCCGAGGGGCCGGGTCAGGCCGACCCTCGGCGGCCGGCCGCGGTCCTGCGCCTGCGAGGGGTGCTGGCGCCGGCACCGGGCACGGGTGCAGGGTCGCCCCCCGCTATCCGTGGACGGTCGTGCACCCCGTGGCGTGGGCGGTGTCGCCCGGCCGTTGTGGCGGGCACCGCTGCCGACCGGGAGTGGGGGGTCGGGGCGGGAGTACGGTCGGCCGACACGATCGGAGATCCCCATGCGACCCCTCGAACCCTCCCACCGGTTGCGCCGCAACGTCTGCCGTGGCGCGCTGCTCGCCCTGGCGCTCGCCGCGTTGCCGGCGTCCGCCGATGCCCAGGCCACGCGCACCTGGGTCTCGGGGGTGGGTGACGACATCAATCCGTGCTCACGCACCGCGCCGTGCAAGACGCTCGCGGGGACGATCACGAAGACCGCGGCCGGCGGCGAGATCAACGCCATCGACAGCGCAGGGTTCGGGACGGTCACGATCACGAAGTCGATCACGATCGACCTGCGCTCCGTGCTCGGCGGGGTCCTGAACGCGAGCACCACCGGCGTCATCGTCAACGCCGCCCCGACCGACGTCGTCATCCTGCGCGGCCTCGACATCCTCGGGTCGGCGTCGGGCGCCCCGGCCGCGTGCCCGGGATCGGGTGGGCTGCGGGGCGTGTGGCTGCGGAGTGCCGGGAAGCTGCGCGTCGAGGACACGCGGATCTCCCAGCAGCGCCAGGCGGGGATCCTCGTCGCGCCGGAGGCGGCAGGCACCGACGTCGTCCTCAACCGCGTCGACATCGATCGGGGCTGCGGGCCTGCCATCGGCGTTGAGCCCGCCGCGCCACACACCGCGGACGTCCTCGTGCGCGACTCGACCCTCAGCGGGTTCACCACCGGCCTGCACGCCAAGGGCGCCGGTGCGCGGGTGCGGCTGGGGAGCAGTGCGATCTTCGGCAACGGTCGCGGGCTCCTCGCCGAGGGTGGCGGAGAGATCGCGAGCTTCGGCACCAACATGCTGATCGGGAACGACGTCGACGGCGCGCCTTCGCGGACGATCGACGAGTCCGGCGTCGTCCAGACCCCGCCCGCGCCGGTCACGACGACGGTGACGACCCCCGCCCCGCCGCCCACGACCGTCACGGTGACCGTGACGAAGCCCGCCCCGCCGCCCACGACGCCGAAGCGGTACTGCGTCGTGCCCAGGCTCGCGGGCCTGACGCTCACCGCCGCCCGCACCCGCCTGAAGAAGGCACGCTGCCGGCTGGGCAAGGTCACCCGCCGCAAGGTCTCCGGCGGCCGCAAGGTCGGGCGGGTCCTGACGCAGCGCACGAAGGCCGGCAAGCGCCTGGCGGTGGGCGCCCACGTGCGGGTGACGATCGGTCGCCGCTGACACGTGGGCCTCGGTCGAGAGGTGGCCGCGGAGGCTCGCGGCCGCACCGCGGTCGGGCGCGTGATCGGCCGACCGAGCCCGGCCTGCCGCTCCTGAGCGGCGGGCCGGCCGCGGATCAGGCGGGGCCCATGATGAGCAGCGAGCTCGTCGCCGTTGCGACGACCTTGCCGGCCCCGTCGCGCACCTCACCGGCGGCGAACGCCACCCGCCGACCGGGCTTGACGACGTGACCTCGGGCGGTGAGCAGGCCGCTGTCGGCGTGGACGGCACGCAGGTAGCTGACGTTGAGGTCGATCGACGTGTAGCCGACCCCGGCCGGCAGCTGGGTGTGCACGGCACAGCCGACGACGGAGTCCAGCAGCGTGGCGACGAACCCGCCGTGGACGACGCCGATCGGGTTGTAGACCGACTCGTCGGGATGACCGGTGAACTCGACCTCGCCGTCACCGATCCGGGTCACGCCGAAGCCCATGAGGCTCGCGATCGGCGCCGGCGGCATCTGTCGTGCGGCCATCGCCTCCATGTACTCGCGGCCCGACATCGCGGCGCCCTGCGCGGCGGTGGCCCGTGGGTCGTACCAGGTGACGGTGCGCTGACGGGGCTCGCCCCACGCGGCCGGAGCGGACCCGTCGGCCGGGGACGCGTCGGGCGTGGCGTCGGCGACCAGGTCGCTGTCGACGCCCGCGACCGGGGAGGGGCTCGTGGACGCGGCGGGCTCGGGGGCGCTCATGCTCGGCACGCTATCGAATCTGAGTTCGGAAACCGAATGCAGCATCCGGAATCTGCGAGACTGGCGTCATGCCCACGCCCCGCGTCTGCTCCGTCGCCCGGTCGCTGGAGGTCGTCGGCGAGCGGTGGTCGCTCCTCGTGCTGCGCGAGGCGATGCTCGGGGTGCGCCGGTTCGACGAGATCCAGCGCAACACCGGCGCACCGCGGGCGGTCCTCGCCCAACGGTTGCGGCACCTCGTCGACGCGGGGATCCTGGAGCGGCGCGACTACCGGCCCCACGGGGGGCGCACGCGGCAGGAGTACCACCCAACCACGGCCGGCCGAGAGCTGCAGCCGGTCCTGGTCGCGCTGATGCGGTGGGGGGACCGGCACCTGGCCGGCCCCGAGGGTCCGCCGGTGCGGATGGAGCACCGCGACTGTGGTGGCGCGGTCCACGCCCGCCTCGTCTGCGAGCACGGTCATCCGCTGAGCGGCGACGGGCGCGACCTGCGGCCGGTGCCAGGGGTCGCGGAATCGGCGTAGCGGCGGCGACTCCGCCACCGTCCGCGACGGCCCGTACGCTCGGGAGGTGTCAGATCTCGATGATCTCGGTCACCGGCGCGGGGTGCGGCCGGCGCACGCCCATCTTCCGCAGGCCGTGGTGGAGGGCGAGGAACTTGTTGCGCCTCGTTGCCTCGGCGGCGGACCGGTCGTCCCAACGCTCGCGGATGTCGGACTGGTGGTAGCTGGCATACCAGCCAGCGGCACTGACGAGGGCGTCGATCTCGGCCTCGGTAAGGCTTTCCAAGAGCTCGTGCTGGGAGGTCGTCGCCGGGTCCGCCATCCTCGGCACGGTAGCGCGCCCGCCCGACGTCAGCGCGCGGGAGGTGGCTGGTGACGACGCGACGGATCCCGGACGGCTGGCGCCGCCTCACCGCGGTCATCGACGGCTACGCCGCGACCTACGCGCAACTCGGGGACGGCGCGCAGGATCTCGCCGACTACCTCGCCCGGCCGCTCGCGCAGGACGACGAGGAGACGCTGACCGAGCGTGTCCTCGCCGACGTGCTCGAGCAGGTGCTCGGCTTCGGCCGCACCGACTATGTCCCGCAGCTCAGCCGCAGCGGGATGAAGCCAGACTTCACCCCCTCGGACCTCGTCGCCCACGGCTTCGTCCTCGACGCGAAGAGCAGTCGGCACAGCCTGCCGTCGGACGCTTCGGAGCGGCAGATCCGCGGCTACATGGAGCAGCGTCACCTCGACCATGGGTTGCTCTTCAACCTCCGTGAGATCGTCGTCTACGCGCGTGCCGAGCCGCCGGGAGCCGTTCACCTACGTTTGCCGCTTCTCCCGCTCTGGGAGACCGCCCACGAGCGCGTCCTTGCGGTCGACGTCGACCTCATCGAGCGGTTCGAGCGCTTCGTCGAGATCTTCCGGTTCCGGGAGCAGACGACGGGGGCCAAGCTCGAGCGGCTGACCGCCGAGGAGTCGTGGTACGACCGGCTCCGCCGTGGCGACGCCGTCGGCATCGACCTCGAGTACCTCGTCGAGCGGCTCCGGCGGATCGCCCGGCAGCTGGAGGGCGACGTCGAACGACGGCGTGCGGAGCTCGAGGACCAGCTCGACTTCGACGCCGAGGCCGAGCGCCGGCTCCGGGCAGAGCTTGTGGCGATCGCGGCCGACCTCGAGCCCGGCGCCGACACGACCGAGTTGCCGCTGCGTCCGCTGGAGTTCGCGGCCGCCGACGACCTCGCGGCGCGGGCCTGGCGCCAGTACGTCCGTCGGGTCGCCCAGCTGGCGCTGACGAGGATCCTCCTGCACCGCGCGTGGGAAGACGTCGGGTTCGTCGAGGACGTCCTCCAGGACGGCGGGCTCGGACGCGCATACGAGCGGTTCGGTCAGGACCTGCGCCGAGTGCTCGACGAGGCGTTCCGTGCCGGCGACGACCGATACCCGTCGTTGTTCGGTCGCGACCACCGCTACGACTGGTACCGCCCGACCGACGAGGCGCTCGTCGACGTCCTCTACGCGTTGCTGCCGGTGCCGCTCGGGCGCCTGCGCGCCGATGTCCTCGGTGGGCTTTACGAGTCGTCGGTCGACGCCGTGGACCGCGATCGCCTCGGGCAGTTCTACACGCCGCGATCGGTTGTGGAGCTCATGCTCGACCGGGTCGGCTTCAGCGGCCCGGACGGGGTGTTCCGGCTGCGCGGAGACGAGCGTGACCCGGTCCGTGTCTGGGACTTCTCGACCGGGTCGGGCGGGTTCCTCGTCGAGGCGGCGCGGCGGATCACCGACGCGGTCGCCGACCGAGCGGACGCCGATGACGCACTGGGGCGCGATGGCCTTCGCGCGGTCGCCCGCGGCCTGCACGGGACCGAGATCAGCCCGTTCCCCTACTACCTGACCGAGATCAACCTGCTGCTGCAGGTCTCCCGCCTGCTGGCGCTCATCATCGAGCACGGTGGCCGCCGACCCGCGTTCACGCTCTCGGTCGTCCACACCGACGCGCTCGCCACGCGGTCACCCGTCGGCGGCACCGTCGGGGCTACCGTCCCGGCGCACGGGTCGGACGAACGCTACGGGCTGGAGGAGCTCGAGGGCCACAAGCGCGCGGCGTGGCACGAGATCCGAGAGGGCGGGTTCGACCTCGTCGTCGGCAATCCACCGTACGTCGCCGAAGCGAACAACAAGGTGCTCTTCGACCGCCTACGTGCACTGCCGGCCTGGCCGAAGCAGGACGTCCCCGGCAAGAGCGACTACGCCTACTTCTTCCTCGCGATGGCGGTCGAGAAGCTCGCGGTCGGCGGGCGGATGGCGGTCATCACCCCCGCCGGCTGGACGAACGCCGGCAACGCCGAGTGGCTGCGAGGCAAGCTGCTGGCGTCGATGCGGATCGACGAGGCGTTCCTCTTCGGCGGGATGCGCCTGTTCACCCCCGAAGAGGAGGACCTGCGGGTGGCCCAGGGGCACGGACCGCCGACCGTCGAGTCGCTCGTCCTCGTCGCGACGAAGGTCGAGGACCCCAGCACCGTGCCCGACGACCACACGGTGCGGGTGGTCGTCGTCGAAGACGAGCGCGCCGCCCTGCGCGATCTGGACGTCGGCGCCGGGACCCGCGACCTGGTGCAACGGCTCGGTGTCCGGGCCGACGGCGCCCCCGGCCGGCGCGACGGCGTGCTCGTCCACGATTTGCCCCACGGCCTGCTCGAGGCCGAGACGCCGTGGCCGTTGAAGTTCACGAGCCGGAGTGTCCAGGTGCGGGTCGTCCGGCACATGGACGCGGTACTGGCGCAGTCGCGAAGCGCGGTCGAGCGACTGGACCGGCGATGGAACGTCGCCGCCGGTATCGAAACGGGGGCGGACGCCCTGCAACCGAAGCTCTTGGCCCGTCTACCGGCAGAGACACGGAGAGCTCTCGACGGCGCCGGATTCGGTCCCGGTACGCCAGTGATGGCACGACCGCCGGGATCTGAAGAGCTCGGCCCGTGGTCTGACCATCCGGAGTTCCTCGCACGGGTGCCGGACCCTGGTGATCTCGTCTACGGGACCATCTTCCCGGCGTCGGCCTATCACCTCGTCTGGATTGGGCGCGCTGACGATCCTCCCCAAGCCGTGATCCAGGCACTTGCTCCGTTTCGAGCCGTACTGGAGCATCGGGCGGAGCTCCGCCGCAACCCAGACCGGCGGTGGTTCGAGACTGCATGGCCGCGGGACCGCGCAGAGCAGGAGGGACCCAAGGTTCTGGCCCTCCATCGAACCGATCGCGGGCGGTTCGCCGTCGACGAACGCGGCGCGTGGCAAGCGTCGAAGTCCGCCACATCCGTCGCCCCGCGTTCCGGGGAGCGACCCTCGGTGGCCTACCTCTGCGGCGTCCTCAACAGCGAGCTGCTGGACGTGTGGTACGGCATACGTGGCCGTGTACCTAGGGATGTCTGGCGCGACTACGAGCCGAAGCCGATGGCGCGGGTCCCGTATCGGCATGTCGAGCCCGTTGACGGCTGGACGCCCGGTTTGGACGTCGAGCTGATCCACTCGTCGGTCGCCCTACACGGTCGGATCCGGGACAGCGGTGCTTTCGACCGCGTCGTCTCCGGGACGACTCGCCGCCTCCGGGGCGAAGCCGCCCTCGACGCCCAGGCGGTCGTCGAGCATCTCGTCCGCGCGATGGTCGGCAACCGCACGCGGCTGCTCGAGCTGCGGCCGGTTGCCGACGGTCTCGCCCAGGCCGTCCGCGACCCGTGGCGCACGCACGGCGTGACCGTCCACCGCGCCGGGGTGCTGGCAGGCCTGCCCGACGACGCGTGGCGCTCGGCGCGGATCGACCCGGCGGTTCGCATCGCCGTCACGACCGACGGCCGGATCGGCCGGGGCCGGATCGAGGAGGCGTTCGACGGTACGCGGCTCGTCTTCCGTCACGGTCGCGCGGTCACCTGCACTGTTGAAGCCGACACCGATCGCATCGCGCTGCTTGCGGAGCAGGCGGGCGACGATCGGCTCGACGCGATCGCCGATGTGCAGGGTCTGCGGCTGCCGGTCGACCTCGACGCGTTCGAGGCGCGGTTCGCCGATGCCGATGCGGAGGTTCATGGGCTGCTCGCCGACGGCGCGGCGATCGTCGAGGCGATCGAGCGGATCGTGTGCCGGCTCTACGGGACCGACGAGTCGCTCGAGGCGGCGGTCGTCGCGCACGCCCGGCGGCGCGCCGAGCGCGGAGCTCCGCCTGACGGCGAGTGACGCCCGCCTCGCGCGGGTCAGCGCGCCCGCGACGGCGCCCGGACCTGCGGCGCCACCGGGCCGCTGCGGGTGAGCGCGGCGACGAACCCCTCCAGCTGGTCGGCGGTCCAGCACTCGTGGACGTGGCAGTAGGGCGCGTAGTGGCTGATCACCGAGTCGCCGTAGTCCCAGTACAACGCCGGCTCGGGGTTGAGCCAGAAGGTGCGCCCCGCGCGGGCGGTGATCTGCGCGAACGCCGCGGCCGCCGGATCGCGGCCGTTGGTGCGCGCGTCGCCGAGCACGATGACCGTCGCCCGCGGGTGCAGCTCGTCCTCGGTCTGCTCCAGGAACTCCCGCCACACGCGGCCGTAGTCCGTGTAGCCGCTGACGTCGGCGACCCCGGCGTCGCGACCGATCGCCTGCGACACGTCCCGGAAGTCCCGCTCGCGCTCGAACAGCTCGGTGACCTCGCTGATCCGCTCGACGAAGACGAACGACCGCATCTTGCGGAACGCGTCGTGCAGCGCGTGCATGACCGAGAGGAAGAACAGCGACGCGCTCGACACCGATGTCGACACGTCGCAGAGCACGAAGATCTCGGGCCGCCGCGGGCGAACGGGCCGCTCCTTGACCACCACCGGCACCCCGCCGGTCTGCAGCGACGCCCGGATCGTGGCGCGCACGTCGACCTGGGTCCGGCGACGCTGGCCACGCAGCTCGTGGCCCTGCGTGTTGAGCCGCCGCTTGAGCTGGCGGACGACGCGGTGCACGTCGGCGAGGTCCTGACCGGGCGCGCTCGGCAGTCCGCGGTCCAGCTGGTTCAGCGGGCGCGCGGGCGGCAGCTCGCCGACGCGTTGGATCCGGCGTCGCTCCAGCTCCTGCCGCAGTGCCCGCTCGAACTCGCGGATGCCGTCGCGGGGGAGGCCCTCGCGTCGCGGGTCGCCCTCCGGCGCCTCGGGGTCGGCGTAGGGCTTGAGGTCGAGCGTCCGGCGGATCCGCTGCACGTCGACCCCGACGACGCCCGAGTCGTGGACGTGGCCGACGACCCCGGCGATCGCCAGCGCGGCGAGGTCGCTCATCTGGGCGTGGTCGCCGGAGGCGATCGCGCGGGCGATCGCGGCCCGGACCGACTCCAGGTCGGGCTGGCCGTCCCCGCCGGAGGAGTCGCCGTCGGAGGGATCGCCATCGGTGCCCTCGCCGGTTCCTCCCTCGCCGTCCTCGCCCGACCGGGCGCGCTCCGACGCCTCGCGTGCGAGCTGGTCGTCGGTGGCGTCGTGCCGGATGGCCTCGAGCTCGGCGGCGCGGAAGAAGAACCGGTCGAAGACGAGCCGGAACAGGTGCCGGTCCTCGGGGGACTTCGCGAGCGTCGAGGCGAGCGCCTCACGGAAGACGTCGCGGTCCGTCCACGAGACCTGCGACAGCGCGGCGGTGGCGTCGAGCAGCTCGCTCGTGCCGACCGCCATGCCCTCGCCCCGCAGCTCCTCGCAGAACTGCACGAGCCGTCCCGCCAGGCCGGTGCCGTCGGCGGCGTCGCCGCCGTGGATCGCCGCCTGACGGAGCTGTCGTGGGGCGGGCATGCCGCGTCGCTCAGTCGCCGGCCGGGGTCGGCAGCTTGAGACCGACCCGCTCGGCCACGAGGTCGAGGTCGGTCCGGTGCTTGACGATGATCGACAGCGTGTCGCGGAACACGCGCTGGTCCAGGTCCTCGGCGCCGAGCAACAGCAACGCCCGGGCCCAGTCGATCGACTCGGCGATCGACGGCGGCTTCTTGAGGTCCAGCTCGCGGATCTCGGCGACGACCTCGACGAGCCGGCGCGCGATCGTGGCGCGCAGCTCCGGCGCGTGCTGACGGACGATCTCCAGCTCGTGCTCGAGGCTCGGGTAGTCGAGCCACAGGTACAGGCAGCGGCGCTTGAGCGCCTCGGTCAGCTCGCGGGTGTTGTTCGACGTGAGCAGCACGATCGGCTGCGTCGTCGCCTCCACCCGGCCCAGCTCGGGGATCGTGATCTGGAAGTCCGACAGGAGCTCCAGGAGCATCGCCTCGAACTCCTGGTCGGTCTTGTCGATCTCGTCGATCAGCAGGACGACCGGGCTCGGACTCGCGATCGCCCGCATCAGCGGTCGCTCGAGCAGGAACTCCTCGCCGAACACGTCGTCCTGGACCGCGTCCCAGCCGCCGGCGTCGGCCGACGCGTTGCCCTCGGCCTGGATCCGCAGCAGCTGCTTGCGGTAGTTCCACTCGTACAGCGCCTTGGCCTCGTCGAGCCCCTCGTAGCACTGCAGGCGCACGAGGTCGCGTCCGAGCGTCTCGGCGAGCGCCTTGGCCAGCTGGGTCTTGCCGACCCCTGCCGGACCCTCGACGAGCACCGGCTTGTCCAGGTGGATCGCCAGGTGCGACACCAACGCGGTGGTGGCGCCGGGCAGGTACCCGACCTCGCGCAGTCCCGCGGCGAGCTCGTCGACGGTGGAGGGAGCGTCAGACACGACCCGCATGTTAGGCGCATGGGCCCGGCCGCCGCCGGGGAGCCGGCCCCGTGGTCCCGGAGCGGCGTCCGGGTGGGGGAGCACGAGCGGTCCGGCGACCGACGTCCGGACGGGGCGGTCCCGGTCGACGGGACGGCCGCGCCGCGCCGGGCCCGTGGGATGCTGTCGCGGTGCACGCCGGTCGCCTCGCGTCGTCGCCGGGCGTGACCTGGACCGCGGTCGCGGTCGTCGTCGCCCTGTTGTCGCTGCCCTTCGGTCACGCGCTCGCGTTCGACCCCTCGGCGTGGGTCGTGTGGGGCCGCGAGGTCTGGTCGCTCGACCTCGACACGAGCGCCGGCCCGTCGTGGAAGCCGTTCCCGCTGTTGATCACCGCACCGGCGGCGATCCTCGGCGACGGGGCCGCGACGGCGTGGCTCGTCGTGGCGCGCGCCGGGGCGGTGCTGGCCGTCGTCGGCGCGGCGCGGCTGGCGGCGACCGTCGGCGGCCGCGCCGCGGGCGTGCTCGCCGCGACGCTCGTCGTCGTGTCGCCGTGGTGGCTGGTCAACGGCGCCCTGGGCAACGCCGATCCGATCCTCGCGGCACTCGTCGTGTGGGCGGTGCTCGCGGCCGCCCGGGGCGACGTGCGATCCGCCTTCGTCCTCGGCACCCTCGGCGCGTTGATCCGACCCGAGGTGTGGCCGTTCCTCGCCGTGTGGGCGCTGTGGCAGCTGCGGCGCGGCACGCTCCGTCCCGGACCGGCGGTGACCGCTGGCGTGGTCGTCCTCGCGGTGTGGGTCGTCCCCGACCTGCTCGCATCGGGCCTGGACTCGACCCGCGGCGCCACCGGTGGCGCGAGCGAGGGCTCGGCGAAGAACACCGCGGTCCCGTTCCTCACGGTCTGGGCCGATCTCGGCCGGATCGGCGGCTGGGTGGCGCTCGCCGTCTCGATCGCCGCGGTCGTCGGCGCGGCGGGCCTGCGGGATCGGTGGGAGGGCCGGGCGCCCGTACGGGACCGGCCGGGCCCGTGGGGCCGGTGGCGGACCGCGGCGGGCGCCGCGGCGGCGTCGCCGGCCACCTGGCTCGGGCTCGCGCTGGCCTACACGCTCCTCGTCGCGGCGATGACCCAGTGGGGGGGCTTCGCCGGCAACCCGCGCTATCTCGTCCCGGGACTCGGGCTCCTCGCGGCGGCGGCCGGAACGGTCGTGGTGCTCGTGCCGGGGCGACGGGGCGGCGCGGGACCGGCCGCCGTCGCGGCCGCCCTGGCCGCTCTGGCGATCGGCCTCGGCTCGTCGGACCTGCGCGACCAGGGCCGGCTGATCGACGGCCGGGTCGCCGTGCGGGACGGGCTGCAGCGCGCGGTCGACGCCGCCGGTGGGCGCGAGCGGATCACCGCCTGCGGCCCGGCGCGCTCCGGACCGGACCTGCGGACGCTCGTCGCCGAGATCCTGGACCAGTCGGTCACCGACGCGGCACGCCGCCCGGCGACCGGAGCGGCGAGCGTCGTGCCCGGACCCGACGCAGGCCGGTGGCGGGTGACCGTCCCGCGCTGCGGGCGTTAGGCGCGGTCCCCGGAGGTCGTTCGTCCGGTGCCCTCCCGGGTGGACCAGAGGCCGGTCGGTTCGGTCGGCCCGGCGCGGGCCCGCCCGCCCCGCCGCGCTCCGCGTCGCCCCCGGCGACGGCGGCCGATCGGGTGTGGGAGGCTCCCCGCGTGTCCGCCGGTCTCACCCTCGCCGTCGTCTCGGCGTCGCTCGTCGTGACCGTGATGGCACTCGGCATCGTCGCCGCCCTGCTCGGCCATCTCTCGGGACTGCGCGCTCTCACCGTCGCGGGGATCCTCGTCGTGTTCCTGGCGACGCTCGGGATGATCGCCGGTGGCTACGACGCCTGGCGCTCGTCGCCCGCGCCGGCGCCCGACACGCTGCGCCCCGACTCGACGGGGTTCGGCCCGGACGAGTCGATCCGTGACGCACGACGCCGCGCGGACCAGCAACGGCAGCGGACGATGACGTCGACCGAGCCGTCGCGGGACGCGCCGTAGCGGGTCAGTCCCGCCACCGGCGCCGGCGGGACGGCCGATCGTCGGCCCCGTCGTCGACGGGCGGGGGCGGAACCTCGCGGGGGCGTCCGTCGGGCGCACGGGGCGCGTTCGGATCGGTCCTCGTCGGCGGTAGCGGATCGCGGTCCTCGTCGCCCCAGCGCGGCTCGTCGTCGTAGCGGCGGTCGCGTGCCCGGCGGGACGGGGGGGGATCGGCGGGATCGTCGCGCCGCGGCCGGCGGCCGTCGTCACGGCGGCGGGGCGCAGGGCCCGGCTCGTCGGGGTACCTGCGTGGCGGCTCGTCCGGGTACCGGTCGCGTGTCGGGGGGCCGGGCCGCCCGTCGACGGGCGGTGGCGCGTCGTAGCGGCCGCGTCCGTCCTCGTACGGCGCCCGATCGCCGCGGTCGTCGTAGCGGCGCGGCTCGTCGGCGTACCTGGGCCGTGGATCGTCGTAGGGGCGGCGGTCGTCGGGGTAGCGGGAGGGCGGCTCGTCGTGGCTCGGCCGGTCGTCCCCGTACCGGGACGACGGCTCGTCGTAGGCGTGATCGCCGGGGTGTCGCGGCAGCGGCGTGGCGTGGCGCGGGGGCCCGTCGTCGTACCGCGGCGGCGGCTCGTCGTAGGCTCGGCGGTCCTCGGCGTACCGGGTCGGCGGCTCCTCGTAGTGCGGCCGGTCGTCCCGGTACCGCGGCGGCGGCTCGCCGTGGGCACGCCGGTCGTCGTCGGTGTGTCGCGGCGGCGGCGTGGCGTGGCGTGGCGGTCCGTCGGGGTGCGGCGGCGGCCCGTCGTACGGACGCCGGTCATCGCCGTATCGCGGCGGCTCGTCGTAGCGTGGGTGATCGTCCCGGTACGGGGGCGGAGGCACGTCGTGCGCGCCGGTACGGGTCGGTGGGCCCGGGACCTCGCCGGTGCGGGGGCGCCGGTCGTCCTCGCGCGGCCCGTCGTCGTACCGCGGCCGGTCGTCGTACCGGTGTGGATCCTCGTACCGGTGTGGGTCCTCGTACGGGTGCGGGTCGTCGGCGTACCGGCGCCGCTCGGCCGTGTCGTACGGCAGCTCGTCGGGGTACCGGCGCGGGTCGGGTGGCGGGAGCGCATCGCGGTCGTCCGCCGGCACGACGCGCGTGGCGTCGCGCGAGGCCCGGGCCTCCTCACGTCGTGCCCGGCGCTCGGTTCGCGGGTCGACGATCGTCGCGGGGTCGACGACCGGTCCGTCGGCGGCACGGCGGTCGCGGCGCAGCCGCAGCGGCCGGCCCTGCAGGTCCGCCAGGCCCAGCGCTCCGAGCAACGCGACGACCCCGAGCGTCGCGAACAGGCCCCACGTGGGGGCGATCGCGGCGGCCACGCCCTCGGTGCTCTCGGCCTTGGGGCCATCGAAGATCCGGAACACGAGCAGCGCGCCGGCCCACCCGGCGGCGCCGACGACGAGCTTGCCGTCGGCCAGCGGGAGGCTGAAGCTGCGCTCGCTCCCGCGCCCCCACATCAGGGTCAGGACGCCGACCGACACCAGCAGCACCGACGCCTCGATGAACGAGAAGGCGCCGAACCCCGACATCGTGCTCTCCACGGCGTTGGCGTTGCCGGTGGTTACCTGCGACACCGAGTACCACGGCAGCAGCAGGGTCAGGAACACGCCGATGGCCACGAGCGTGGTCCGCTTCTGGTGGCCGTTGAGCGCTCGCCAGATCTGGATCAGGCTCGGCCGTGGTGGCGTCGTCTCCTCGGGTGCGCTCACGTCCCCCCAAGCCTGCCAGAGACCTCGGCGTCGCGGGGCGCCCGGGGCACCTGCGC
>JBFWKS010000038.1:0-20631 GCA_050252545.1 Solirubrobacteraceae bacterium | reverse complement strand
GCCAAGGCGATGCAGCGCGTCGAGAAGACGACCCAGCTCGCCTGATGCGTACCGACGTCCTCGTCCCCGCTCGGCTCCACCCCCGGGTCTGCGCCATCCCCGGCGGTCACCGTCTGCGCCCCGTCGTCGCCGACCGTCGCGGGCCCGCCATCCCCGCCCCACCCCGGAGGTCCTGACCCGTGTGCCCCTCCCCCTTCGGCCGCATCCAGACGCGGGCCGCCACCCTCCTGGGTCCGGTGATCCTGGCGCTGATCCTGTGGGCGCTGCAGGTCAACGACGCAAACCCCGAGGGCTTCCTCGTCCTGCTGGGCGTCTACCTGCTGATGGGCGTCGCGCTCGACACCGCGTTCTACCCGCTGGTCATCCGCTGGCAGCCGCCGTGGCTGACGTTCGTCCTGGCCGTCGGCGAGTTCGTCCTGGTCTTCCTGCTCGGCAAGGCGCTCGAGATCGGCCTGACCGACCTGCAGGCGATCGTCTTCTACTGGGTGACGTGGACGATCGCGATCGTCACGAAGATCGTGGTGCTGCCGTTCGTGACGCTCACGTACATCGAGGACGGCGGCGAGTTCCGTCGCACCGACTGGACGGTCCCCGACGGCCAGCAGCCGCTGACGGTGTCGCTGCTGCCCGAGGACGGCAGCGGGTCCCGCCACGAACCACAGTTGGCCCGCGAGTTCTCGGCGCAGATCCCGATCCCCGACGAGTTGCGCGGCCTCGACGCCCCGTCGCGGGCGATCCGCGTGCCGGACGAGTTGCGCCGGGGATGAGCGGCGTAGTGTCCCACCCATGGGATTCCTCGCCACCGGCCGCATGTTCCTGCGCGGCAAGCCCAAGTCGCTCGACGCGCCGACCGACATCTACGCCCACGAGATCGGGCTGCTCGAGGGCGGCACGCTCGATCTCACCGCCCACCGCGGCCGGCCGACGCTGTTCGTCAACACCGCCAGCAAGTGCGGGTTCACGCCGCAGTTCACCGGTCTGCAGGCGCTGTACGACGAGTTCCACGAGCGCGGCCTGCAGATCGTCGGCAGCCCGTCGGGCGATTTCGCCGGACAGGAGCACGACGACGCCGAGGCGATCGGTGAGGTCTGCCAGCGCAACTACGGCGTCACGTTCCCGGTGACCCAGAAGGTGTCGGTCCGGGCCGATCCGCACCCGCTGTGGGACGAACTGGGCCGCCAGCCCGACTCCGGCCCCCCGGCGTGGAACTTCACCAAGTACCTCGTCGACGGCGACGGCCATCTGGTCGGCCGTTGGTCGTCGAAGGTCAAGCCCGACAGCGACGAGATCCGCGCGAAGATCGAGTCGGTGCTGCCCGAGGGGTGACGGCGGCGGGGCGGAGGCAGGCGGCGGGGCGGCCGTCGCCTGCAAGGCCTGGCCGGAAACGGGACGCAGGCGTCTCGCAACAGGCCAGGCCTCATCCCACGAGCGAGGGCCTGGCCGGAAACGGGACGCACGCGTCTCACAACACGCCAGGCCTCTTCCATGGCCACGGTGGTGCCGCGACGGCCTCGCCCCGGCGGCACGTCGCGGTAGGCCCGGTGACGCGCCGCGGGGCGGATTGCGATGAGTTCCGTGCGCGAGGCCCGTCTGGGTGGTACGAGCCCCGCGCGTCACCGTCGTGACGCGTCGACAACCGAGGGAGCACCACCACCATGGGACGCATCCACATCGACCTGTTCACGACGCTCGACGGTGTCGCACAAGCGCCGGGCGGGCCCGACGAGGACGCTCAGAGCGGCTTTCGCTTCGGCGGCTGGCAGGCACCGCTGTTCGACGATGTCGTCGGCGAGCAGGTCACCGCCGGCCTGGCCGACCTCGACGCGCTGCTGCTCGGCCGCCGGACCTACGACATCTTCGCCGCGTACTGGCCGCACCAGGAGGGCGAGATCGCCGGTCCCTTCAACCGGGTGCCCAAGTACGTCGCGTCGCGGTCGACGCCCGAGCTTGCCTGGGCGGGCTCCACGCTCCTGGGGCCGGACCTCGCCCGAGCGGTGCGCGAGATCCGCGACCGCCACGAGAACGTCCACGTCATCGGCAGCCTCGACCTCGTCCAGACGCTGCTCGCCGAGCGGCTGTTCGATGACCTCACGCTCTGGGTCTACCCGCTGACGCTCGGCACCGGCAAGAAGGTCTTCGCCGACGGCGCCATCCCGGCCAACCTGACGCTCAGCGAGCCGGCCGTGACCTCGCCGAACGGCGCGGTGCGGCTGCGCTACACCCTGGCCGACGGCGTGCCCGCGACGGGTGACATGGCGAAGGGAGACCACGATGGCCGGTGAGGCGCACGGCCGTCCGGCCGTCCCGGTTGCCACGCTCGACACGCCCGACGGCGTCGCAGCGTCGGGGCCGATTGCATGACGACGGTCGACGCCAACGGCGTGGCGCTCGGGATCGAGCGCTTCGGCGACCCGGCGGGACCGCTCGTGCTGCTGGCCGGCGGCACGACGATGCTCTCCTGGCCGGATGCGCTCTGCGATGCACTCGCCAGCGGCGGACGCCACGTCGTGCGTTACGACCTGCGCGACAGCGGTGTGTCGACGACCGCGGATCCCGACGCGCCGTCGTACACGCTGCGTGATCTCGCCACCGACGCGGCGGCGCTCGCCCGCGAGCTCGACGACCGGCCTGCGCACCTGGCGGGCATCGGGGTCGGCGGGATGGTCGCGCAGGTCGCGGCGCTCGATCACCCGGACGCGTTCTCGGCGCTCACCCTCGTCGGCACGCGGGCGGTCGCCCCGGGCCGCGTCGACGAGGACCTGCCCGACCACGACCCGGCGACGATGAAGCGCCTGTTCTCCAGCCCGATGCCGAACTGGTCCGACCGCGGCGCCGTGGCGGAGTTCGCCGCAGGCGGTGCGGAGATCCTCGGCAACGATCCCGCAGCGGCGCGCGCCAGAGCCGCCCGCATCTGGGATCGCACCCCGGGCACCGGGCCCGCGGTCCAGATGGCCAACCAGCTGGGCATGGTGTTCTCCAAGCTCGACTGCAAGCCGCGTTGGCGCGAGCGCCTCCCCGACCTCGCGATCCCGACGCTCGTCGTGCACGGCCGCCGCGACCCGTTCTTCCCCGTCGGCAACGGCGAGGCGCTCGCCCGCGAGATCCCCGGTGCGCGCCTGCTCGTGCTCGAACGGGCCGCCACCGCGATCCCCGACGACGATGCCGGGGCGGTTGCTGCAGCGATGCTCGGGACCTCGTAGTCGCGCCGCGAACGGTCGTGCCGCCGGATCAGTCGCCCGGCCACGCGCCGGTGACCCGGCGAAAGCCCTCGGCACCACCGCGGTCCACGGCGGCCTTGACGGCGCCGAACACCGCGCCCTGGAGGGCCGCCGCGACCAACACCTGGCGCCAGCCGTACTCGCTCTCGCGGGCCGACGGTGCGTCGTCCTCGTCGGCGACCGCGCGCCACACGCGCTTGAGCACCGCGCTGGCGAGCAGGCCTCCGAGGACGCTGGAGAGGAGCCCGAACGGGGCGTAGAGGACCTTCACGAGCGGCCCCCGATCCTGATGCCGACGAGCAGGCCGAAGACGAGCGCGACCGCGACCGCCACGATCTGCGGGCGCTCGCGCACCGCGCGTCCGGCACGGTCGGCGGCGTCGGTCGCGCCGTCGGGAGCGGCGTGCTCGACCCGGTCGCGCAGCGCGTGGGCCCGCTCGCTCGCGGCGGAACGGCCCTCGTCGATCTTCTCCTTCGCGCGGCCCTTCACGTCGGCCTTGGCCGAGAGCGCCTCGACGGTGTCGCCCAGGTCCTCGCTCGTCCGGTGGATCTCGCGCCGCAGCGTCTCGGGGTCCCGCTCGCGCTCCTCGCCGGGGGTGCCGGCCCCCGCCGCGCCGTCGGGGTCGATGCGCTCGGTGCCGGCCGCGACGCCGTCGACGTCGTCGCGGGCATCCGGGAGCCGGGTGGTGGTGTGGTGGTCGTCGGTGCTCATGCGTGCCTCGCGTTCGTGCGGATCTCGTCGACGGCGTTGCGGCCCTCGTCGATCGCGCGTTCGGGGGTCGGCGGGGTGGCCTCGTCGAGCTCGTGCTTGCCGGTGAGGGCCAATCCGCCGGCAACGGCGAAGAGCACGACCGCGACGATGAGCGCCGCGAGCCAGGGCGAGACGGCGGTGGCCAGCGCGAGGATCGCTGCGGTCACGAGCGCCCCGAGCCCGAACAGGACGAGGAGGCCGCTGCCGCCGAACATCCCGACGCCGAGCCCGGCCTGGCGGCCCTTCTGCCGCATCTCGGCCTGGGCGAGCTGCAGCTCCTGGCGGACGAGGGTCTGGGTCTGGGTCGCGAGCCGCTGGACGAGCTCGGCGACCGACTGCTGTCGCAGGTCTTCATCCTGGGAGTTCACGGTCGCTCCTTTCCTGGAGGTGTTCCGACCGTCCGGCACCGCCGGCGGCCGGCCTGTGCGACCTATACCCGCTACGCCGGGCGACTATCGCCCGGCCCGTCGTCGGCGCCTTGCCGTCCTGCGCCGCGGTCCGGTCCGTGCTCGGGAGCACGGACCGGTCCGTGCTCCGCCCGGCGACGCTCGTCCTCGTCCATCGCCCGGGTGTCGCGCGGCTCCAGGAACGGCTCGGTCGACGCTGGCAGCCCCGCCTCGATCTGACGGCTGCGCTCGAGCTCGGCGTTGAGCTCGGCGCCGAAGAGGATCGCGATGTTCGTCAGCCAGAGCCAGACGAGGAAGGCGATGACGCCACCGAGCGCCCCGTAGGTCTTGTCGTAGGAGGAGAAGTTCGCGACATAGAGCGCGAAGAGCGCCGACACCGCGATCCAGAGCAGCACGGCGACGACGCCGCCGGGGCTCACCCACGGGAAGCGGGGATGCTCGACGTTCGGCGCCACCCAGTAGAGGAACGCGAACATCACCATCACGACGACGAGCACCACCGGCCACTTGGCGATGTCCCAGATGGTCACGGCGGTATCGCCGATCCCCACCAGCCGGCCCACCTCGTCGGCCAGCGGGCCGGTCACGGCAACGGCAATCGCGATGGCGGCCATCGCCAGCAACAGCACGATCGTGGTGCCGATCCGTACGGGGATCGTCTTCCAGATCGGACGGCCCTCGTCGATCTCGTAGATCGCGTTGGAGGCGCGCATGAACCCGCCGACGTAGCCGGACGCCGACCAGATGGCACCCGCCAGGCCGACGACGAACGCGATGCCCGCGGTGCCCTGGCTGTTCTGCAGGTTCTGCAGCGTGTCGATGACGATGTCCTTGGCCGGGCCGGGCGTCACCGTCGCCAGGTTGTCGATCATCGGCTGGGTCGCCGACTCCCCGATGAGGCCGAGGATCGACACGAGCGCCAGCAGCGCCGGGAAGATCGCCAGCACGGCGTAGTAGGTGAGCGCGGCGGCCCAGACCGTCAGCGCGTCGTCCGAGAACTCCCGGGTGGTCCGCTTCAGCGTCGCCCACCAGGACGAGGCCTGCAGGTCGGTCGGGTCGTCGGGGGCTTCTCGCGTGCGATGGGTCATGACAGGTGACAGACGCTCGGGGGCGTCGTCGCTGCGGGTACCCGGCCGGGCGGACGCGAATCGCCGGGGGCACGGCATCCGGCCCGACCCGCTCTAGGCTGCCCCGATGACGAGGGCGGGCATAGCACTGATCGTGGTCGGGGTGGCCCTGGCGTTGCTGGGGGTCCTGACGTGGGACGCGGAGTTCCCGGCGCTCGACGGTGGCGCGGTCTTCACGCGCAGCAACGGCCCGCCGGTCTGGGTAGGAGAAGGGTCGTTTCTGCCGGTCTCGAGATGGGAAGCCCTGTGGCCGGACGCCGGTGGGTTCTGGGTCGGCGCAGGGTGGGCGTCCGCGCTGATCGGCGTCGGTCTCGTCGTTGCGGGCCGCCGGCAGGCTTGACCGGCATTCCACGCCCCCCCAACAACGACGAAGACCCCGTGTTCACGGGGCCTTCCGAGGTACCGCTACCGGGATTCGAACCCGGGTTTCCGCCGTGAGAGGGCGGCGTCCTAGTCCCCTAGACGATAGCGGCGCGCGGTCCGGAGTTATAGCAGCAGCCGCGCGTGCCCGGGGGCTCGCCCCACGGCCCACCCCGGCTACGGGCCGGCCGTCGAGACCGGCGCGCCATGCGGTACAGTCCCCGCTCCGCGGATCACCGCGGAGCCACATGCGGATGTGGCGGAATTGGTAGACGCGCACGGTTCAGGTCCGTGTGGAGGAGACTCCGTGGAGGTTCGAGTCCTCTCATCCGCATCGGTTCGAAGGCCCCGCCACCGCGGGGCCTTCGGCGTTCCGGGCCGGCGGCTCGTCCTCGATCACGGCGATGGTGGTGGGGCGACGCATCGAGGGCGATGCTACGAGGCCCCCGGTGCCGTTCGGGTGCGTGTCGTGTGCGGGTTCGGTGCAGACCGGCTCCGACGACCGTCCGGTGACGCTCGGCGGGTCCCCGGCCGAGTGAGAGGATTCGGGCATGACCCGCGAGCCCGATCCCGATCACCACGGATTCGGGGCGCGGCGCGGATGGCGGGCGCCGAAGGGCGATGGTGCTCGACGCGGAAGGCGCGCGACACGAGCGTCGCCGCCGCGCCCGACCGGGTCGACGGGGCCGCCGCCCGACACGACCCGTGATCCGACGGCGAGCGCGCTGTCTGCGCTGTGGCCCGACGACGCCGACCTGGCCGACCGGCTGGGCACCGCGCGACTTCCGGCCCCCGGCGCCCCCGACGCGCTACCGGCGGCGCTCCGGGCCCTCGGTGCCGTCGCCGTCGACCTGCGACGGGAACGGGATGCGGTCCGCGACGACCGTGACGACGTGGCCCGCCAACGCGAACGGGACGCCGAGCGGGCTGCCGCGGCGCTCCTCCGTGCCCGCGAGCAGGCCGAGCGATCGGAGTCCAAGGCCCGGAAGGAGCAGGGCGAGCGGCAGCGGATCGTCGGCGATCTGGAGCGTCTTCGTGGCCGGTTGGACGAGGTCACCCATGAGCGCGACCGCCTGCGCGCGGATGCCGTTGCGAGCGCGTCCGACGCCGCCGGTTTCGCCGACGTTGAGCGGGACGCCCCCGAGGTGGCGGCGCTCCGCGCACGCGTGGCCGCGTTGGAGTCCCAGCTGGAGGAGCGGGCGCGCGCGCAGGAGGCCCTCACCGACGCCCGTGAGAGCGTCGAGGCCGAGGCCCACCAGCTACGCCGCTCGGCCCGCCGGCTCCGACGGCTGGCGGTCGAAGCCGGCGCCGACGTCGATCTGGTCGCCCACGACGACCACGCACCGTTGCAGGCCGACGACCTGCCCGAGGTCCACACCATCCTGGACGCCGTGGAGCTCGCGCGCGACCACGCCGACCACCTGATCTACACCAACCGGGCGATCGATACCGCGCGCACCGCCCCGTACGACGAGCCACGCAAGCTCCTCCGCGACCTGATCGCGCTCGACCGCGTGGCGGCCGCATGGGCCGTTCCCGGCGGGATCGGCCGACCGATACGCGACATCGCCGTGGAGCAGCAGCTGGAGTGGGCCGACGACGTCAGCGCCACCGCCCGCCAGCGGTACGCTCACGAGTACCGGTTCACCCACGACGGCCGCACGCTGTGGGCCGGCCCCCACGTCAAGGTCGCCACCGGCCGGGGCATGCGCCGAACGTGCCGCGTGTACCTGGCGATGGTCAAGGGCGACGAGCCCGACCTCGCCGGCCTCCCCCGCGGCGTCTACGTCGGCCCGGTCGGCAAGCACCTGAGCGACTCGACGACCGGATGACACGAGAACGCGAAACGCCCGCTGGTAGCGGGCGTTCCGGTCAGGCGGGGGATGGAGGAATCGAACCTCCCGTTGCGGTTTTGGAGACCGCCGTGTTACCGATACACCAATCCCCCGGGGCGGCCGACGATGATAGCCGAGCGGGCTCCGGGCGCGCTCAGCGCGGCAGCTCGCAGGCGTGCTCGGAGCCTCCGCGGACGGTGATGACCAGACGGGACGCGTCGCCGAGCTCGGCGTCGTAGGCCCCGGCCCGGGCCTGATCGCACCAGAGCTCGGCCAGCGCACGATCCCCCGCCGTCGTCGTGGCGGTGTCGCCGTCGACGGCGATCTCGGGCTGCTCGCCTCCGGCGTCGTCGGGGGCCGGCCGGTCGGTGGCGGTCGGCGCCGGCTCCTCGCTCGGGGCCGGAGTGCCACCGCTGGGCTCGGTTGCGGTGGTCGTGTCGTCCGTCGTGTCCGTCGGCACGTCGGTGGCCGTGTCGGTGGTCGCCGTGGTGGCGGTCGTGGCCGTCGTGGTGCCACCCGCCGGGTCCGGATCGTCGGAGTCGCCGCAGGCGGAGAGGCCGAGCACGGCCAGGCAACCGACGAGTGCGATGGAGCGGGACGGACGCATGCCCCCAGAGTGGCAGACCGGCCTGTCGCCGGGTGACGGCGGCCGTGCAGCGAAGCCCGCCCCCCGGCGCCGTCGATCACCGCTCGCTCAGCGGGTCCGCAGACCCGTCAGCCGTCCCGGCGCCCCGCTCCGGAGCCCCCGCACACGAACGCCGGCCTCGCCGAGCTCCAGCAGGTCGGACCAACGGGCGGGCACGTCCAGGGTCTCCCAGACCGGCTCCGTCCACCGGCCGGCACGGATCCGGTCGTGTGCGTCGGACCCTGACGACCAGACCGCGGCGATCCGGTCGTGGTCGCCGCTACGCAGGGCGGCCGCGGCCGCGCGCAGGGCATCGGCCGTGGCATCGAGCGCGTCGATCGTCGCGTCGGCGTTGGCGTGCAGCACCTCGAGCCACAGCTCGACCGGCGCCGCGGCGACCCGGGTCGCGTCACGGAGCGCGCCGCCGGACAGCGCGGCGGCCAGTGGCCCGACCGATCCCCCGGCCGCGACGTCGGCGACCGCACCGGCGATCAGGTGCGGCGCGTGACTCGTGACGGCGACCGCCCGGTCATGGGTGTCGGGCGCGCAGAAGACGACGCGGGCATCGAGCGCGTCGAGGATCGGCGTGACCGTCAGCAGCACCGCAAGGTCGTCGTCGGACCCGTTGGGATCGCCCGCCGGCGGGCAGATCGCCCACGGCGCGCCGAGGATGAGCTCGGCGGTCGCCGACCCGTGGCCCGTCGTCTCCGCGCCCGCGAGCGGGTGCGCCGGAAGGAACCGCCCGGCGGCGTCCGGGGCTCGGCGGAGGACCTCGTCGACGATCGGTTGCTTGACCGACGCGGTGTCGGCGACGACCACGTCGGGGGATGCCGTCAGTGCGGCCTGCACCACCGCCGCGGTGGCGTGCGGCGGGGTCGCGACGATCATCAGGTCGACCGCTCGCGCGTGGGCCTCCGGCGACCCGTCCACGGGGATCCCCTGCCTGGTGCACCACAACCGCGGCTCCGGCCACACGTCGCAGCCGCGCACCTCGATGCCGGCGTCGCGCAGCGTCAGCAGGATCGATCCGCCGATGAGCCCCAGGCCGCAGACCCCGACCGTCGGCGACCCGGTGCCCGTGGTCTCCGATCGCGTGGCCGAGTCCGGGGCACTCATGGTGCTTCGGGGGCGACGCGGGTCAGCATCTGCCGCAATCGCCGCTGCGGCTCGTCGTCGCTGGGCCGCCCGTCACCGGACGACGACGGACGCGTCCCATCCTCCGGGTAGCTGCCGAGGAACCGCACATCGACCGACGAGCGCAGCAGGCCGAGCGTCGCCTCGCGCATGTGCGGGTCCTGCAGGTGCCCCTGAGCCTCCACGAAGAACACGTACTCCCCCAGCAGCTCCTTCGTCGGCCGGGACTTGATCGCCGTCAGGTTGAGCCCGCGCGCGGAGAACTCCTGCAGCAGGTGCGCAAGGCTGCCCGGCCGGTCGCGGTCGGGACGCAGCACGAACGCCGACCGGTCGCGGCCGGTCGGCGGCGGGCAACGACGCCCCAGACGCAGGAACCGCGTCGCCGCACGGGAGTCGTCCTGCACCCCGACCCGGGTGGCGACCAGACCGAAGGACGTGCCGGCATCGGGACCGGCGAGTGCGGCCCATCCGGGCTCACCGTCGGCCGCGACCTCGCGACAGGCGACCCCGTTGGAGCTCGCCCCCCTGGTCTGCAGACCGTGCTCACGGATGAACCCCTGGCACTGCGCCAGGCCGACCGGGTGGGCGACGACACCGGTCAGCGGCGCGTCGTCGTCGGGACGGCGCCAGAGGGTGAAGACGACCTCGATCACCCGCTCGGCGACGACGACCACCTCCTCGTCGGTGGCGATCAGCAGGTCGAGGTTGGCGGCGACGGGACCGTCGAGGCTGTTCTCGAACGCGATCACCGCCCCGTCGGCGCGCCCGTCGGACATCGCCGCGATCACGTCCGCAGCGTGGTCCAGCGGCAGCAGCGTCTCACCGGTGGTCGCGAGGTCGAGCGCGGCACGGTGGGTGAAGGTGCCCTCGGGCCCGAGGAACGCCAGGTCGGCCATCGTCCGAGCGTATCCGTCGGAGGGCCGACCGGCCTGCGCCGCCGCTACACTGGAGCGACCTCGCAGGCGAAGTGTTGTGGTTGCACAGGAGCCTTCCAAGCTCTTAGGGCGGGTTCGATTCCCGTCGCCTGCTTCGAGGGCTCGACCGTCGGTCCGTCACCGGTCGTCCCGGACGACGAAGAAGGGCCGCGACCGGGGTCGCGGCCCTTTTCGTCGGTGGCAGTGGACGATTGCCGGTGCTCCGGGTCGGGCCCGGGAGGGTCGTGGGGTGCTCGCCGTCCCGCGCCGGGCTTGTCGGCCCACGGACCGCAACGGTCCGGTGCGCGGGACGGCGGTTATGGCGGTTCGATGTCCATGACGGTCGCTCGCTCTCGTCGGATGGGTGACGTCGGTCGGTGCCCGAGGTCCTGCATCCACGGAACCATCCGACCCTGTGCCCCACCCCGGCAAAGCCTTCGAGTTCGGTAAGCGTTCCCGTTGGCGCAGTTGCGTGACCGCCCGCTCACGAGCCCCAGCCGGCGCGGCACCGGACGTTCCCGGTCGACGGGACCCGAACCGCCGCCCGGCGCCACGTTGGTCACGTGGGCGAAGGGCGGACGGTGGTCGTCGGGGCCGCTGCGGTACCCTCCTACGGCGCTCGGGGAGTGGCGCAGTCTGGTAGCGCACCCGGCTGGGGGCCGGGCGGTCGCAGGTTCAAATCCTGTCTCCCCGATACACACGAGGGCCCGCCATGAGCGGGCCCTCGTCGTTCCGGGAGCGCCCCGACGGCCCAAGAACGACTCCGGCGCGATCACCGAGCGCGTACCATCGCCGCATGGGGCGGGGCGATGAGCTGGCTGCGGCCCGCCTCGCCGCACGCGAGGCGGCCATCCACGAGACACGGATCGCCCTGCGTCGGTGGGTGGCGAGCCCGCGCATCCTCGCCCCGTGGGTGGCCCTCAGCGCCGTGATCGCCGCCCTGCTGCTGGTGGCGACCTACATCGTCGCCCTGCTCGCCGAGCCCGACCCCCAGCCGGGGATCCAGCTGATCGCGGCCGACCCGACGAGCCGGTGGTCGGACTTCGGCTACGTCATGGGACGCAACCTGACGGTGCTCGCGCTGCACCTCATGGTCTGCTTCGCGACCTACCTGGTCCGGCGGTCGCTTCCGATCCAGGCGGGCAAGCTCACGGGGATGCAGCGGGCGGTCCATCACCACGCGTCGCTGCCGGCGCTGATCGTCGTCGGCGGCCTGACGCTCTTCTCGCTCGTGCAGCAGGCCCTGTCGCTCGGGCAGTCGCTGGCCGACGTCGCCGCCACCGGCGTCCACGGCACCCTCGGGCTGCTGATCCGGGTGGTCCCCCACGCCGCCCCGGAGCTCATCGCCGTGTTCCTGCCGCTGGCCGCCGTGATCTGGCTCGAGCGCGAGCAGCGCCAGGGCGAGCTGCTCGGGGCGATGATCGCCTGCACCGTGATCGCCCTGCCGGCGGTGCTGTTCTCGGCGTGGGTCGAGGTGTTCGTCGCCAGCGGCTACTTCTGAGCGACGGTGGACGGGCGTCGCCCTGCTCCCGGCGCCCCGGCCGGGTGGCGGCGACGGTCGAACAGATCGGATGCGGGCGGAGGGACTCGAACCCCCACGGCTTGCGCCACGGGCACCTAAAGCCCGCGTGTCTACCAATTTCACCACGCCCGCCGACGTACTTCCAAAGTGTAGGCTGCGCGCAGCATGGGGAAGAAGCCGATCGTCACGTATCCGAATCGCGAGAAGGCGTCGAGTCAGGTCACGCGGCTCGCGGTCGTCGTCGTCCTCCTCGTCTCGACCCTGTTGCTCGCGTGGCAGACCAAGCGCGGTTGGGACCTGCTCGAGGACGCCAAGCAGCTCCACTTCGTCTTCATGGCGGTCAACCTGATCTTCATGATCCAGGTGCTCCGTTGGAGCCGCGGTGTGCTGCCGATGGCCGCCGCGATCGCCACGTTCATCGGGATCTTCGCGTTCGTGTCGATCGGCAGCTGGTACTCGCGCGACGCCGTCGGCTTCCGTGAGCAGGCCCTCTCGGCCGACCTCGGCCTCCTGACCCAGGTGATCCTGGGCGTCCAGGTCGTCGTGGTGCTCGTGACGATCTTCGCCATGTCGCAGAACTGGCAGACCGAGGTCGAGGTGCACGCCGACAACCCCGACCACCCCGAGTACCAGCACTCGGGTGGCGGCGGCACCGCGCTCGCCTGAGCGACCGCAGCGTCGAACGCGGACCCGTCCGCTGCCGACGCACCCCGGGATCGTCCGAGGTCGGCCGCGTCGACGTGGCCCGGCGCGTACGATCCCTCCCCCCTTGCCCGGGTGGCGGAACGGTAGACGCGGCGGACTCAAAATCCGCTTCTGGCAACAGAGTGCGGGTTCGAATCCCGCCCCGGGTACTAGAGCGAGCCCCCTGACGGTCAGGGGGCTCGGTCGTTCAGACGGGACGCACCGCCGCGGCGAGCGTGTCGTGCAGGGCGGGCGGGGCGACGACGATGCCCTCGGCGAGCGGGGCCATGCCCGCCAGGCGCGACACGCGCAGGCCGGCGGCGGTGGCGATGACCTCACCCGCGGCGGTGTCCCACGCCTGCACGCCGTACTCGAAGAACGCGTCGCCCCGGCCGGCGGCGACCCACGCCAGATCCAGCGCGCAGCTACCGGCGCGCCGCAGGTCCCGGACCTGTGGGACGAGCGCACCGGCGATCCGGCCCTGGGCACGGCGCACCTCGGGGTCGTAGCCGAACCCGGTGAGCACCAGCGCGCGGCCCAGGTCACCGTCGGCGCCGGAGCGATCGGCGAGCGCCACGCCGTTGAGGGTCGCCGGACCTCCGAGGGTCGCGGCGAAGAGCTCCTCCCGGGACGGGTCGTAGACGACCCCCACGAGGCCCTCGCAGGCGACCGACACGCACCACTGCGGGGTGCCGTACAGGTAGTTGACGGTGCCGTCGAGGGGGTCCACGATCCAGCGGCGACCGGACGTGCCGGCGGTGTCCTCGCCCTCCTCCCCCATGATCGCGTCGTCGGGCACCCGCTCGGCGAGCACCCGGCGGATCGCCTGCTCGGCCGCGACGTCCGCCTCGCTCACCGGATCGGTCGCCGACGACTTGGTGTCGATCCGCAGTGCGGCGATGTCGCCGGCGCGGGCCGTCAGCTCGGTGGCGGCCGCGCGGGCGGCCTCCTCGGCCACGGCGAGCAGCCGGGTCAGGTCGGTCTCGGATGCCGCGGCGGAGATGCTCATGCCTGCATGGTCGCGCGCCCGGCCCCGATCGGCGTCGCCGTGCGGTGATCCCGATCGCGTCGCCAACGGTCCCGTACCCGTCCGGGCGGGTCCTCCTGTCTCCGTGGTGCCCCCGACGAGTGGGCTTCAGTCGAGGCCCGTCGGCCGGTCCTGCGCCCACGGACGGTCGCGCTCCAGCTGGCCGGCGAGCGAGAGCAGCAGGCGCTCCGAATCGTGCGGGCCGACGAACTGCACGCCCATCGGCAGTCCCTGGTCGTCCCGACCGACGGGGACGGCGGCGACCGGATGGCCGAGCAGGTTCCACAGCTGCATGTGTGGGATCCGGGTAGCGACGCCGAGCATCGTCGCCAGCGCCCCGCGACCGTGGAACGCCCCGATCCGGAACGCGGGCCCGGTCGTCCCCGGTTGCAGGACGACGTCGACGTCGTCGAAGACCCGGTCGACCCGGGCACGGGCTCCGGCCTCGGCGTCGCGCGACCACCGCAGCAACCGGTCGGGGACGAGGCGACCCAGCCGGCGCACGCCGCGGCTTCGCGCCTCGAGCCACTCCGGGTGCGACAGGTCCGCGACGTCGTCGCCACCGCCGCGCAGGTACCGCACGAGGAACTGCGCGAACTCCGACAGGCCGACCGGGAGCTCCCGCTCGACGACGTCGTGCCCGAGGCCGCGTAGGCGATCGGCCGTCTCCGCGACGGCGGCGCGTCGCTGCCGGTCGATCCGTGCCGGGCCGATCGGGGTGCGCCACGCCAGCGCGATCCGCAAGGGCCGCGGGTCGGTGGCCGCCGCGTCGCCGTACGGTGCTCCACCGGCGGGACGCTCCGAGCCGTCGTCGGCGATGACGTCGAGCATCGCCGCGGCATCGGCGACGGTCCGCCCCAGCGGGCCGGCGACCGACAGCCCGTGCCACCGCTCGCCACCGGGCAGCGGGACGAGTCCGCGGGTGGTCTTGATCCCGACGAGCCCCGAGAATCCGGCCGGGATCCGGATCGAGCCGCCGCCGTCGGATCCCGTGGCGACCCCGACGATCCCGGCCGCGACGGCCGCCGCCGTGCCACCCGACGACCCGCCGGGCGTGTGGTCGAGCGACCACGGGTTGCGGGTCGCGCCGTGGGTCAGGGACTCGGTGAACGGCCACAGGCACCGTTCGGGAACGTTCGTCTTGCCGACGATGATCGCCCCGGCCGCACGGAGCCGGGCGACGGACTCGCTGTCGGCGCTCGCCGGAGGGCCCTCCGGGCGCCCGCCCATCGCGGTGACGTCACCGGCGACGTCGGCGTCGTCCTTGATCGCGATCGGCACGCCGAGCAGCGGCGTCACCTCGCCGGCGTCGAGTCGCTTCTGCGCCTCCTCGGCGGCGGGCCACGCCGCGTCCGCGTACACGACGCGAAAGGCGTTGAGGGACGGGTCGAGCCGTGCCTGCCGCTCGAGCACGAGCAGCAGCAGCTCCTCGACCCGGATCGTGCGGTCGCGCAGCGCCTGCGCCTGGGCGGCCGCTCCCGCCCACAACAGGTCCGCGACGCTCGACGGTGCCTCGACGCTCATGCGCGGCAGGCTACCGCGGGGTGGTAGAACGCAGCCCATGCCCGCTGCCGCCCAGGACCGTCCCGTCGCCGTCGTCACCGGCGCCAGCAGCGGGATCGGCGAGGCCACCGCCGGACGGCTCGCCGCCGAGGGGTTCGACGTCGTCATCGGTGCGCGCCGGGTCGAGCGGGTGCAGGCCGTCGCCGAGCGGATCGGCGGCACCGCCCGCCCGCTCGACGTCACCGACCCCGCGTCGGTCGACGCGTTCTGCTCCGCCCTGGATCGCTGCGACGTGCTCGTCAACAACGCCGGTGGCGCCCTGGGCGTCGACCCGGTCCTCGCGGGCGACGACGACCAGTGGCGCTCCATGTTCGAGTCCAACGTCCTGGGCGCCGTGCGGATGACCCGCACGCTGCTCCCGCTCCTGGACGCGAGCGGTGACGGGCGGATCGTGGTCATCGGCTCGATCGCCGGGTTCGAGAGCTACCCGGGCGGCGGTGGCTACGTCGCTGCCAAGCACGCGATCGCCGCCGCCGTGCGGATCATGCGGATCGAGCTGCTCGGCCGGCCGATCCGGATCACGGAGGTCGCCCCCGGCATGGTCGACACCGAGTTCTCGACCGTCCGGCTCGGCGACGCGGAGCGTGCGGCGGCGGTCTACCAGGGGATGACGCCGCTGACCGCCGACGACATCGCGGACGTCGTCACGTTCGCCGTCACCCGGCCTGCCCACGTCAACCTGGACCACATCGTCGTGCGGCCGCGGGACCAGGCGACCGCGCGCGACGTCCATCGCGCGGACGCCTGATCGGTCAGGCCCGGTCGTCGTCGGGTCGCGGCGGCACGACCTGCAGGCGGGGACGCGGCAGCGCTTCGTCCACCGACGGCGCGTCGGGCCGGGTCGCCGACCAACGCGCGACGGCGTCGACGTCGCGGTCGATCTCGCGGGCGACCGGGCGCAGCGCGATGATGACGAGGGCCAGCCCGATCGCCAGCAGCACGAGCGGCCAACCGACCAGTTCCCCCCCGGCCCGCTCCGCGGCCGTCAACGCCCCGACGAGCACGAGCCCGCCGATCGTTCCGGGCACCGGCTCCCGCAGCATCGCGCCGAGCCCAAGGAGCGAGAACCCGACGGCGAGCAGCAACAGCTGCCATCCCAGTCCCGCGCGCGCCGGGTCGCCGACGACCCCGAGGTCCGACGCCAAGCCCGGGACCATCCCGACGAGGAACGACGCAGCCAGCACCGCGCCGACCATCCCGATGATGTCGGACAGGATCAGGGCCTCGGGGTAGCGTCGGTCGATCCGCTGCAGCGCCGAGACCGTCAGCGCGAGCATCGCCGCCAGCAACGTCCAGCGGACCCCGGTCAGCGGACGGTCGCCCGGCCACATCGCCACGACGGCCGCGACGGCGGCGGCGACCCCCAATGCCGCCCCGAGGCCGAGCACGAGGACCATGTGCCGGCGCCGGGCGAGCGTGAGCGCCAGCAGCGAGGCGACCGCGGTCACGAGCGCGGTCGACCCCGGATCGACCCGCACGTCGTCGTGGGCGCCGAGCAGGACGGTGACGTGGACGCCCGCCGTCAGGAGGGCGAGCACGCCGATCGCGCCGAGGACCTCCTGGTAGGTGCGGGGCACCAGCGGCCCGTCGCCACGGAATCGCCCGGCCGGCTCCGGCGAGCGCAGCAGCGCGACGATCGCGAACGTTCCCAGCGCGGCCCCGGTCAGCAACCGCAGCCCGTGACCCGAGGCGCCCCGCAGCTCGAGGTCGGCGTGGAACACGGCCAGGAGCAGCACTCCCGAGGTGAGGGTGTTCCCACGGTGGGCCAGGACGCGCATCGGTCTTCCTATACTCCCCTGCCGTGCCTGACCTCGTCGCGATCCTTGGTGGAACCGGACAGCTGGGCTTCGGCCTGGCCGTGAGGCTGGCGAACGCCGGCGTCCCCGTCGTGATCGGCTCCCGTGATGCGACGCGGGCGCAGGACGCCGCCGAGCGCGTCGTCGGGCTCGTCGCCGGTGCCGACGTCCGCGGGGCCGACAACGCCGAGGCGTCCGCCGCGGCCGGCCGCATCGTCGTCCTGGCCGTCCCGTTCGCCAGCCAGGCGTCGACGCTCAAGTCGATCGCCGAGTCGCTGACCGAGCAGCACATCGTCCTCGACGCGACGGTGCCGCTCGGCCCCGCGATCGGTGGCAAGCCGACGCAGCTCGTCGGCGTGTGGCAGGGCTCGGCCGCCCAGCAGGCCCAGTCGCTGGTGCCGTCCGGGGTCCGCGTCGTGTCGGGGCTGCACACCCTCGCCGCCGACCTGCTCACCGACCTCGACCACGAGCTCGACCAGGACACCTTCGTCTGCGGCGACCGCAAGGCGGACAAGGCCGTCGTCACCGAGCTCCTGGCGAAGATCGACGGGCTCCGCGTCGTCGACGCGGGCCGTCTCGACCAGAGCCGGATCGTGGAGGGCCTCACCGCCATGCTCATCGGCATCAACATCCGGTACAAGACGCACGCCGGGCTGCAGGTCGTCGGGCTTCCGTCGACCGCGTGAGCGTCGACGGACCGATCGTCGTCCTGGCGGGCGGCACCGGGGGCGCGAAGCTCGCCCGCGGAGTGCTCGACGCCGACGACGGTCGCCTCGTCGTCGTCGCCAACCCCGGTGACGACACCGTCGTGCACGGCGGGCACGTGTCCCCCGATCCGGACCTGGTCACGTTCTGGCTGGCCGATCGGATCGATGATCGCGGCTGGGGCCTGCGCGACGACACGTTCACCGTCATGGACGGCCTGCGCGAGCTCGGCGACGACGTCTGGTTCAACCTCGGCGACCGTGACCTCGCGCTCTGCCTGCACCGCGCACGCCGACTCGCGGCCGGCGAGCGGCTGACGACGATCACCGCCGACGCGTGCCGCGCGTTCGGCGTCCCGGAGCGCGCGCTCGTGCTCCCGGCGTCGGACGACCCGGTCCGCACCCAGATCCAGGCCGACGACCGGTGGTGGCCGTTCCAGGAGTTCATGATCCGCGGCGGCGGCCGCGACGACGCCCTCGCCGTGCAGGACGTGCGCTTCGACGGTGCCGCCGACGCGACCCCGTCCGCCGAGGTGCTCGATGCGATCGCGCAGGCACGGACGGTGATCATCGGTCCGTCCAACCCGATCATCTCGATCGGCCCGATGCTCGCGATCCCGGCGCTCCGCGACGCCCTGCGCACCACGCCGGCCCCGGTCGTCGCGGTGGCCCCGTTCGTCGCCGGCCAGGTCGTGAAGGGCCCGACGCGATCGTTCCTGGAATGGGCGGGCGTGTCGGTCGACACCGCCGGCGTCGCCGGGTTGTACGGTGCCGTCCGGCTGGACGGCATGGTCACCGACGAGCGCGTCGACCTGCCGGTACCGAGCCTCACCACCCCGACCGACCTCGGCCTTGCGTCCAGCCGGGCGTCGGTGGCCCGCGAGTTGCTGCGGTTCTGTGGGACAGTGTCCGCCGTCCCCGTCCGGAGCGCACCGTGAAGACGATCGCCATCCTTCCCGTCAAGCGGTTCGCCCAGTCCAAGCAGCGGCTGGCCGACGCGCTACCCGCCCGATCCCGCGTGGCCCTCGTGCAGGCGATGGTCACCGACGTGCTCATCGCGCTGCGCCGTGCGCAGCTCGTCGACGCGGTCGTCGTCGTCACCGGCGAGCCGGCGGCGGAGCAGATCGCGATCAACTACAACGCCGAGGTGCTGTCCGACACCGCCGACGGCGGCCACAGCGAAGCCGTGCGGATGGGCGTGCAGTGGGCGCTCGCCCGCAACGCCGACCGGGTGCTGTTGGTGCCCGGCGACGTGCCGATGATCGATCCGGTCGAGATCGACGGGCTGCTCGCCACGGCGCCCGAGCACGCGCGTGAGGTGACGATCGTCCCCGACCGCCACGGCACGGGCACCAACGCGCTGGTCCTCTACCCGCCGGATGTCATTTCCGCGGCGTTCGGCGAGGGCAGCCGGGCCCGACACGAGGCCGCGGCGGCCGAGGCCGGGGCCGCGACGTTCGTCGCTGAGCCGGAGAGCATCACCCACGACCTGGACACGGCGGACGACTTCCAGACGGTCCAGGACCGCCTGGAGCGCCACCGCGGAGGCGCGTCGCACACCCGGGGCCTGCTGCCCCGCCTGCTGTGAGCCCTGCGCCTGCGCTACGCGTGTGGCCGCTGGATGCCCTGCCCGAGGTGCGGCCCGGCGACGACCTCGCTGCCCTGATCGTCGCCGCCGGCGCCGACGGGCTCCCTCCGGGCGCGGCGGTGGTCGTCTCGCACAAGGTGGTGTCGAAGGCGGAAGGGGCGATCGTGCGCCTGGCCGACGTCACGCCCGGTCCCGACGCCCGCGCGCTCGCCGGGCGGCTGGAGCGCGACCCGCGCCTGATGCAGGTGGTGCTCGACCAGTCCGCGACCGTCGTGCGCGCCGAGCGCGGCGTGCTGATCTGCCGCACCCATCACGGTCTCGTGGCCGCCCACGCCGGCGTCGACCAATCCAACGTCACCGACGGCTGGTGCGTGACCCTCCCCCGTGACCCGGACGCGTCGGCCCGCCGGTTGCGTGCGGCGCTCCCGGGCCGTCCGGCGGTGGTGATCGCCGACAGTTTCGGCCGTCCGTGGCGTCACGGACAGGCCGAGGTCGCGATCGGGTGCGCCGGGATCGTCCCGATCGACGACCAGCGCGGCGGTACCGACCGCGACGGTCGCGAGCTCGTCGCCACCCAGATCGCGATCGCCGACCAGGTCGCCGCCGCCGCCGATCTGGTGCGCGGCAAGACGAGCGGTCAGCCGGCGGTCGTCGTCGAGGGCCTCGACCGGTGGATCACCGACGAGGACGGGCCCGGCGCGGTCGAGCTACGCCGCGGGGCCGACGAGGACCTGTTCGGCCCGCGAGGCTGAGCGTCCCGGGACCGACCCAGCGGTCGGTGGCAGCCCCCGACGACACAGGCCGTTCCGGGCGTGGTCGGCCACCGCCGACGCCGGCGGGCGCGCGGTCAGCCGCCGATCGCGATGACCTCGAGGTGACGCTGGCCGCGCGGGGTCACGACGGTCACGAGATCGCCGACCGACCGTCCCATGACGGCCTGGGCCACGGGAGCCTCGACCGAGAGCTTCCCGGCGACGACGTCGGCCTCGGCCGCACCGACGAGCGTCCACTGCTGCTCCTTGCCGGAGTCCTGGTCCCGCAACGTGATCCGGGAGCCGAACCCGATCTCGTCGCCGTCGGTCGAGATCTCGGTGACGACCGCGTTGCGGAGCCGGTCGGCGAGGGTCTGGATCTTCGTCTCCAGATGGGCCTGATCGTCCTTGGCCTGGTGGTACTCGGCGTTCTCCTTCAGATCGCCGAGCTCGCGCGCACGCTGGATGCGGGACGCGATCTCGCGTCGTGCCGGCCCCTCGAGCTCCTCGTGCTCGGCCTTCAGCGCGGTGAGGCCCTCCGGGGTGTTCGACTCGCCGAGATCGCTCATCGGCCCACCGTAACGACAACGTGACCTCGACGAGACGACGTCGTACGCGCTGCGAA
>JBFWKS010000037.1:0-20668 GCA_050252545.1 Solirubrobacteraceae bacterium | reverse complement strand
CGGGACGAACTCTCCGTGGTAGATCCGACCGCTCGACGACACGCGACGCCCCGAGAGCCGCCGGACGATCTCCTCGTCGGGGACCTCGATGAGCAGCGCGCCGTTGAGGTCGCGGCCGAGCTGCGCCAGCGCGGCGTCGAGGGCCTCGGCCTGCGTGATCGTGCGCGGAAAGCCGTCGAGGACGAAGCCGTCGGAGGCCTCCTCACCGCGGACGCGCTCGAGGATGAGGTCGATCACCAGCTCGTCGGGCACCAGCTCGCCCGCGTCCATGTACCCCTTGGCCTTGAGACCGAGCTCGCTGCGGTCGCGTACCGCCGCCCGCAGGATCTCGCCGGTGACGACGTACTCCAGTGGCTGCGCCGACGTGAGACGCTCGCCCTGGGTGCCCTTCCCGGCGCCCGGAGGGCCGAGCAGGATCAGGTTCAACTCGGTCATGCGGGTGCGATCCTCCCGGAGGTCACTTGAGGAAGCCTTCGTAGTTGCGCATCATCAGCTGCGCTTCGATCTGCTTCACGGTGTCGAGGGCGACACCGACCACGATCAGCAACGACACGCCACCGAACGCGAATCCCTGCGTCGTCTGGCTGAAGAGGATCGACGGCAGCGCGGCGACGGACGCGAGGTAGAGCGCCCCCGGGAACGTCAGGCGTGCCAGGACGCGGTCGAGGAACTCCGCTGTCGGCCGGCCCGGCCGGACGCCCGGGATGAATCCGCCGTACTTCTTGAGGTTGTCGGCCTGCTCCACCGGGTTGAACGTGACCGCGGTGTAGAAGTACGTGAAGACGATGATGAAGAGCGTCTCGCCGCCGATGTAGGTGGCGCTGCCCGGACGCAGGAACTCCTGGATCGAGTTGTTCGGATCCTGGGTCACGAACTGCGCCACCGTCGGAGGGATCGCCATGATCGACGCCGCGAAGATCACCGGGATGACGTTGGCCATGTTGACCTTCAGCGGCAGGTAGGTCTGGCCACCGCCGCTCATCCGGCGTCCGATCACGCGCTTGGCGTACTGGATCGGGATCCTGCGCTGCCCCTCCTGGACGAACACGACCGCCGCGATGACCGCGAGGATCAGGAACGGCAGGATCAGCTGGAACACCTGGTCGGAGCTGTTCCACCACGCCGACACGCCGTTGGGCAGACCGCTCACGATCGACGCGAAGATCATCAGCGACATGCCGTTGCCGACGCCTCGCTGCGTGATCAGCTCGCCGAGCCACATCACGATCATCGCGCCCGCCGTGAGCGAGACGGCGATCATCACGACGTGCCCGGCGTTGAAGTTCTCGATCAGCGGCGTGCTCCCGCTCTCGAAGCTCTTGAAGAGGAACACGTAGCCGACGGACTGGCCGGCCGCGAGCACGACGGTGAAGTACCGCGTGTACTGCGTGATCCGCTGCTGACCGATCTCCCCTTCCTGCTTGAGCTTCTCCAGCGACGGGACGACGACCTGGAGCAGCTGCATCACGATCGACGCCGTGATGTACGGCATGATGCCGAGCGCGAACAGCGCGATGTTGCTCAGGGCGCCACCGGAGAAGACGTTCAGGAGCTGGAGTGCCCCGCCCTGGAAGGCCGCGTTCTCCTGCAGCTCGCGCACCCCGTCGGCCGAGACTCCCGGCACGGGGATCTGCGCGCCGACGCGATACAGCGCCAGCATCGCGAGCATGAAGAGGAGCTTCTTGCGGACCTCCGGGACGGTGAGCGCGCCGGTGAGGATGCGGATCATCGGATTCGGGCTCGGATCGGGAGATCAGGGAAAGGGTGCAAACCGCGGCGCGGGCCGTAGGGGCCCGCGCCGGACACTGGATGCTACGGGGTGCGCGCCCCGCATGGGCGGCGCGCGGACGGCGTCGGTCAGTCCTGGACGAGGACGACCGCGCCACCTGCGGCCTCGATCGCTGCCTGCGCCGACTTGCTGAACCGGTGCGCGTGCACCGTCAGCGCGTGGGGCAGCTCGCCACGGCCGAGGACCTTGACCGGGACGCTCTTCGACGTCGCCAGGCCGGCCTTCGCCAGCGCCTCGAGGGTGACCTCGCTACCGGCGGCGAACCGCTCGGCGAGGTCGTCGAGGTTGACCGGCTGGGTCGAGGTCCGGAAGCGCTCGAACGGCATCGAGGTCTTCTTGTTCGGACCGCGCAGCTTGCGCATCCGCGACTGGAGCGGGTTCTGGCCGCCCTCGAAGCCACGGCGATCCTTGGCCCCCGAGCGCGAGCCCGCGCCCTTGTGGCCGCGGCCCGACGTCTTGCCGTGGCCGGAGCCGTGGCCACGGCCGACGCGCTTGCGCGGCCTGCGGCTGCCCGGTGCGGGCTGCAGCGAGTGCAGGCCGATCTCGGGAGTCGTCTCGTTCTCGGACATGCTCATGCCTCCTCGACGCGCACCAGGTGGCGCACCGCGTGCAGCTGACCGCGCTGCTGCGGGGTGTCCTGGACTTCGACGGTCTGACCGATCCGGCGCAGGCCGAGCGACCGCAGCGTCGCGCGCTGGGCCTCGTTGCTGCCGATGGCCGACTTGAACTGGGTCGCCTTGACGGTGCTCACGCGCTCACCCCGGTGGACTCGGTCGCCTCGTCACCGGCGGACGGCTGCTCGTCGGCGGTGGGCGCGTCGTCGGCGGTGGGCGCGTCGTCGGCGGCGGGCTCGTCGGCGACGGGCCGGCCGGTGAGACCGAGCACGTCACCGACGCTCATGCCACGGAGGTCCGCGACCTCCTTGGGCGTGCGCAGCTGCTGCAGACCCTCGATCGTCGCCTTGACGAGGTTGATCGGGTTCTGCGAGCCGAGGCTCTTGCTCAGGATGTCCTGGAGGCCGGCGAGCTCGAGCACGGCACGGACGCCGCCTCCGGCGATGACGCCGGTACCGGGCGAGGCCGGCTTGAGCAGCACCTGGCCGGACCCGAACCGCCCGATGACCGGGTGCGTGATGGTCTGCTGGTGCTTGGGAACCTTGAACAGGTCCTTCTTCGCCCGCTCGACGGCCTTCTGGATGGCGGTCGGGACCTCGTTGGCCTTGCCGTAGCCGACGCCGACGACGGACTCGCCGTCACCGACGACGACGAGCGCCGTGAAGGAGAACCGCCGGCCGCCCTTGACGACCTTGGAGACGCGGTTGATCTCGACGACCCGCTCCTCGAGGTCGAACCCGACGGGACTGATGGTGCGATCGATAGCCATGGGTGCTCCTAGACGGCCAGTCCGCCCTCGCGGACCGCTTCGGCGAACGCCTGCACGCGCCCGTGGTACTGGTAGCCGCCACGATCGAACACCGCGGTGTCGATCCCGGCGGCCTTCGCGCGCTGGGCCAGGAGGGCCCCGGCCTTCGCGGCCTGCTCCTTCTTGGGCAGCTCGCGCAGGTCGGCCTCCGTCCACTGTACCGACGCGAGCGTGTGACCACGCTCGTCGTCGATGAGCTGGGCGAAGATCCCGCGGTTGCTGCGGAAGACGGCGATGCGCGGGCGCTCGCCGGTGCCGACGACCTTCGCGCGGACGCGGCGGCGGCGCTTGAGCCGACGCTGCTCCTTCGTGACGGTGCTCATGCGCGCTTGCCCACCTTCCGGGCGACGTACTCGCCCTCGTAGCGGACGCCCTTGCCCTTGTAGGGCTCCGGCGGACGCTTCTTGCGGATGTTGGCCGCGATCTCGCCCACGACCTGCTTGCTCGCGCCGCGGACCACGACGCGCGTGGGCTGCGGAACCTCGAACTCGATGCCCTCGGGGGCCTCGATCTGGACCGGGTGGGAGAACCCGAGCGCCAGCTCCAGGCTCTTGCCCTTCAGCTGGGCCCGGTAGCCGACGCCCTGGATCTCCAGGGTCTTGGAGAATCCGTCGGTGACGCCCTCGACCATGTTCGCGATGAGGCTGCGGCTCAGGCCGTGCAGCTCTCGGTGCGGCCCACGGTCGGTGGGACGGGTGACGAGGATCTCGGAGCCCTCCTGCACGACGGTGATGTCGTGATGGATCGGCTCGGCGAGCTCGCCCTTGGGGCCCTTCACCCGGACGGTGCCGGGCTCGATGGTGACTTCGACGCCGGCGGGAACCGGGATCGGCTTGCGTCCGATGCGACTCATGCGATCACCAGACCTCCGCCCAGACCTCGCCACCGACGCCCTGATTGCGGGCGTCGTGGCCGGTCATGATGCCCCTGGACGTCGAGACGATGACGGTGCCCAGGCCGCCGAGCGACTTGGGGACCTCGGTCGCGCCGACGTAGTGCCGCTGGCCCGGTCGCGACAGGCGACGGAGGCCCGTGATCGCCGAGCGACGGTCCTTCGTGTACTTGAGCGTGATGTGCAGCAGCTCGCCGGGGTGCTCGGTGGCGGGCGACGTCTTGTAGTCCGCCACGTACCCCTGCTCCTTGAGGATGCGTGCGACCTCGCGCTTGGCGCCCGAGGACGGCAGCACGACCTCGCGGTGCGCGGCGGTGATGGCGTTGCGGATGCGGGTCAGCAGGTCCGCGATGGGATCGGTCGTGGCCATGCTTACCAGCTGCTCTTCGTCATGCCGGGGATGTAGCCCTTGTGCGCGAACTCGCGCAGGCAGATGCGGCACAGGCCGAACTTCTTGTACACGGAGCGCGAGCGGCCGCAGCAACGGCAGCGGGTGTACTCGCGGCTCTGGTACTTGGAGGGACGCGCCTGGCGGACGCGCTGAGAGGTCTTCGCCATGGGTCAGCTCCCCTGGGTGGTCTGGGTCGGGTCCGCCGGGCGCTTGCCCTCGCGCGAGAACGGGAAGCCGAGCGCCTGCAGGAGCAGGAAGGCCTCGCCGTCGGACTTCGCGGACGTCGTGATGTTGATGTCGAGGCCACGGATCTGGTCGATGGCGTCGTAGTCGATCTCGGGGAAGATGATCTGCTCCCGCACCCCGAGCGAGTAGTTGCCGCGGCCGTCGAAGCTCGAGGCCTTGAGCCCGCGGAAGTCGCGGACGCGCGGTAGCGCGATCGCCAGGAGGCGATCGAGGAACTCGTACATCCGGTCGCCGCGCAGGGTCACGGCCGCGCCGACCGGCATCTCCTCGCGAAGCTTGAAGCCGGCGATCGACTTGCGGGCGCGGCGGACGCTGGGCTGCTGACCCGCGATCGTCGCCAGCTGCTCGACGGCGGCGGCGAACGTCTTGTTGTCCTGCTTGTGCTCGCCGAGACCCATGTTCAGGGTGATCTTCTCGAGCTTCGGCACCTGCATCACCGAGGAGTACCCCAGGCGCTTGAACAGGTCGGGACGGATCTCGTCGAGGTAGCGCGTCTTCAGTCGCGCGGTCGTGGTCGCACTCATCGCGGCTACCTCAGTCGATCTGCACGCCGGAACGACGCGCCACGCGGACGCGCTGACCGTTCTCGGTCGTGGTCACGCCCACACGGGTGGGCTGGTTGGTCTTGGGGTCCACGAGCTGCACGTTCGACACGTGGATCGAGGCCTCACGGGAGATGACGCCGCCCTGGGCGGCGGGGCTGCCCGGGAGCGCAGCAGGGTTCGGACGCTGGTGCCGCTTGACGAGGTTCACGCCCTCGACGAGCACGCGATCCTTCTCGCGGTCGACGCCCATGACGCGACCGGTGCGGCCGCGGTCCTTGCCGCTGATGACGACGACCTGGTCGTCCTGTCGGATGCGCAGGGCCATCAGAGCACCTCCGGCGCCAGCGACACGATCTTCATGAACGAGCGCTCGCGGAGCTCGCGGGCCACCGGCCCGAAGATGCGCGTGCCGCGCGGGTTGTTGTTCGCGTCGATGATGACGGCGGCGTTCTCGTCGAAGGCGATGTACGTGCCGTCATCGCGCCCGAGCTCCTTGCGGGTCCGGACGACGACCGCCTTGACGACCTCGCCCTTCTTGACGGAGCCGTTCGGCGTCGCCGACTTGACCGTCGCGGTGATCGTGTCGCCCACGCGGGCGTAGCGCCGGCGGGACCCGCCGTGCACGCGGATGGTGAGGATCTCGCGGGCGCCGGTGTTGTCGGCGACCTTGAGACGGGATTCGGTCTGGATCACTTGGCACGCTCCACGATGTCGACGAGGCGCCAACGCTTGGTGCGCGACATCGGACGGGAGGACTCGATGCGGACGGTGTCGCCCACGCCGGCGGTGTTCTCCTCGTCGTGCGCGTACAGCTTCGTCGTGTGGCGGACGATCTTCTTGTACTTGCGGTGCCGCTTGGCGTGCGCGATCTGCACGGCGAGGGTCTTGTCGCCCTTTGCGGACACGACCAGGCCCTGGCGGGTCTGCTTGCGCCCCGGCTCGTACTCGGTGGCGGGGGTGCCCTCGCGCTTGCCCTGCGCGACGCGCTTCTCGCGCTCCTGCCCACGGCGGCGGCGACGCGCGACGGCCTTCGCCTTGCGCTCGGCGTCACGCTCGGCCTGACGCTCCTGCGGCGTGCGGGACGGCTTGGCCTCCTGCTGCTGCCGCTGGCGGTACCAGGCGCGACGCGCGGTCGGCGACAGCGACGGGTCGGGGCCCTCGGGGCCGGCGTCGGCCGCCTCGGTCGCCTCCGCCGTCGCCTCGGTCTCGTCCGTCGCGGCGTCGGTCGCCTCGACGTCGGTCGACTCGGGCGCGTCCACGGTCTCGGGGGTCTCGTTCTCGGTGTTCTCGTCAGCCATGGCGATCAGCGGATCCCGTCGACGTCGATGCCGCGCTCACGGGCGACCGTGACCGCGCGGGCCAGGTCGCGGCGCGTGCTGCGCAGCGTTGCGGTGTTCTCGAGCTCTCCGGTCGCCTGCTGGAAGCGCAACCCGAAGATCTCCTTGCGAAAGGTCACGATCTTCTCGGCGAGCTGCTGCTCGTCGAGCTCGCGAAGCTCCTGCGGGCGGGTCATCCCTCGTCCTCCGCGGTCACGAACTTGGTCTGGACCGGCAACTTGTGCCCCGCGAGGCGGATCGCCTCGCGCGCCAGCGGCTCCGGCACGCCCGCCAGCTCGAACATCACCCGGCCCGGCTTGACCACGGCGACCCAGCCCTCGGGCGAGCCCTTACCGGAGCCCATGCGGGTCTCGGCCGGCTTCTTCGTCACCGACTTGTCCGGGAAGATGTTGATCCACACCTTGCCGCCACGCTTGATCTTGCGGGTCATCGCGATACGAGCCGCCTCGATCTGGCGGTTGGTGATCCAACCGGCCTCGAGGCTCTTGATCCCGTACTCGCCGAACTGCAGACGGGTCTGCCCACGGGAGAGCCCGCGCTTGCGGCCACGGTGCACCTTGCGGTGCTTCACGCGCTTGGGAGACAGCATCAGCCACGCCCCCCCTGCGGCCCACGGGACCGGTTGCCGCCCGGGCCACCCGGGCCACGACCGCCACCGAAGCCGCCACCGCCCCGACCGCCGCGGTCACCGCCGCCACCGCGGTCGTCGCGCCGGGGACGCCGCCCACCGCGGTCGCGGGAGTCCGCGCCGCCCGTGCTCGGGCCCTCGGTGTCGGTCAGATCGGAGCCGCCGTAGCCCTCCGGCATGATCTCGCCCTTGTTGACCCAGACCTTCACGCCGATCCGGCCGAAGGTCGTCTTGGCCTCGAAGAAGCCGTAGTCGATGTCCGCACGCATGGTGTGCAGCGGGACCCGACCGTCCTGGTAGGACTCGGTGTTGCTCATCTCACGCCCACCGAGGCGCCCGGAGACCTGGATCTTGCAGCCCTTGGCGCCGGAGCGCATGGCGCTCGTGAGGGCGCGCTTCATCGCGCGCCGGAAGGCGACGCGGTTCTGCAACTGCTCCGCCACCGACTGCGCGACGAGCTTGGCGTCGAGCTCGGGTCGGCGGACCTCGAGGATGTTGACCTTCACCTGCTTCTGCGTGATCGCGTGCAGGTCCTTGCGCAGACCGTCGACCTCGACGCCGGACTTGCCGATCACGACGCCCGGACGGGCGGTGCGGATCGAGACCTCGACCTCGCTCTTGTTCTTGCGGATCGTGATGTCCGACAGCCCGGCATGGGCGAGCCGCCCCTCGATGTGACCGCGGATGCGGCGGTCCTCGTCGAGGTAGTCGGCGGTGTTCTGCGCGCTGAACCAGTGGCTCTTCCAGTCATGGATGTAGCCGACGCGCATCGACTCGGGATGGACCTTCTGTCCCATCAGCGGTGCTCCTTCGGCGTGAGCTGGATCGTGAGGTGGCTCGTCCGCTTGTTGATGCGGAACGCGCGGCCCTGGGCACGGGGCTGGAAGCGCTTGAGCGTCGGGCCGTCGTCGGCGGTGATCGCGTGGATGCGCAGCTCGTCGCCGATGAGCTCGTGGTTGTTCTCCGCGTTGGCCACGGCGGACTCGAGCACCTTGCTCCAGTCCTGGGCGGCCGACCGCGTGCTGTGCGCGAGGATCGCGCGGGCGGTCTCGACGTCCTTCTCGCGGATCAGGTCCGCGATCAGGCGGGCCTTGCGCGGAGTCGTGCGGACGTACTTGGCCACGGCCCGGACGACCGGGGCCTCGCCGACCGGCTGGCTGCGACGGGCCCGGCGGGCCTCGGCGCGCGCGCCACCACGGACCTGCTGGACCGGAGCCGGCCCATGATCGTGATCGTGGTCGTGGTCATGGTCGGCGTCGTCGTCGCCGTCCGTGTCCTCGTCCTCGACGTCGGAGGCGTCCGCAGTCTCCGGCACGGCCGTCTCGGCGGTGGCGGTGGCCTCGTCGGCCTTCGGCTCCTCCACGGAGGCGTCGGCCTCCGGAGTCACCTCGACCTGCGGCTCCTCGGTGTTCTCGGTATCGGGGGTCTCGTCAGCCATGGATCAGCGCCTCTTGGCGGTGTCGCCGTGACCACGGTAGGTCCGGGTGGGCGCGAACTCGCCCAGCTTGTGCCCGACCATCGACTCCGACACGAACACGGGGACGTGCTTGCGCCCGTCGTGCACCGCGATCGTGTGCCCGACGAACTCGGGGAAGATCGTGGACGCGCGCGACCAGGTCTTGATCAGCTTCTTCTCGTTGGCCGTGTTCATGGTCGAGATGCGCTGAAACAGACGCTCCTCGACCCACGGGCCCTTCTTGCTCGAACGGCTCATGGGGGGCTACTTCCTCTTGCCCTTGCCGCGCCGACGGCCGCGGACGATGTATCGATCGGACGGGTTGTTCTTCTTGCGGGTGCGGTAGCCCAGGGTGGGCACGCCCCACGGGGTGACCGGGTGGCGACCCGGGGTCGTGGATCCCTCGCCGCCGCCGTGCGGATGGTCGACGGGGTTCATGGCGGTACCGCGCGTCTGCGGGCGAACGCCCATGTGACGCTTGCGGCCGGCCTTACCGACCTTGATGTTCTGGTGCTCGGCGTTGCCGACGCTGCCGACGGTGGCGCGGCAGGTGTCCTGCACCAGGCGCGTCTCACCGGACGGCAGGCGCAGCGTGGCCATGCCGTGCTCCTTCGCCATGAGCTGGATCGCCGAGCCGGCGGACCGGCCCAGCTGGCCACCCTTGCCGGGCTGCAGCTCGACGTTGTGGACGACCGTGCCGGCCGGGATGGCCGTCAGCGGCAGCGCGTTGCCGGTCTTGATGTCGGCATCGGGGCCGGACTCGACGGTCCCGCCGACCTCCAGGCGCCGGGGCGCCAGGATGTACCGCTTCTCGCCATCGGCGTAGTGCAGCAGCGCGATGTACGCGGTGCGGTTCGGGTCGTACTCGACCGCGGCGACCTTGGCGGGCACGCCGTCCTTGTCGCGCTTGAAGTCGATCCGACGATAGAGGCGCTTGGCGCCGCCACCGCGGTGACGCGCGGTCTTCCGGCCGAGGCTGTTGCGGCCACCGGACTTGCTGAGACCCTCGACGAGCGAGCGCTCCGGCTCGGTCTTGGTGATCTCGGCGAAGTCCGCGTAGGTCGCGAAGCGCTGGCCGGGAGAGGTGGGCTTGGGCTTGCGGATGGCCATGTGCTACTCCTGCCCCCCCGTGGGCTCGAGATCGAGCGACTGGAAGATCGGGATCTCCTCGCCCTCACGGACCTGGACGATCGCCTTCTTCCACGACCGGGTCCGGCCCGCGGTGGTGCCGCGGCGCTTGGGCTTGCTCTTCACGCTGGCGGTGCGGACCTCTTCGACGTGAACGTCGAAGAGCTGCTCGACCGCCTGGCGGATCTGGGTCTTGTGCGCGTCCGGATGGACGCGGAACGTGTACTTGCCGACCGTCGAGAGCACGTAGCTCTTCTCGCTGACGACGGGGCGGATGATGATCTGGGTGGCGTCCATGATCAGGCGGTGGCCGTAGTGGTGGTCTGGTCCGCGTCGGCGGCCTTGCCGGCGCGGGCCACGAGGGCATCCACGGCAGCCTGGGTGGCGAGGAGCCGCCCGGCGCCGACGATGTCGGCCACGCCGACGGCGCCGGCCGCGATGACCGACACCTTCGGCAGGTTGCGGAAGGAGAGGGACACGCGTGCCTCCTCGTCGGAGAGCAGGAGCAGCGTCGAGCCCTTCGCGGCGGGCTGGGAGGCGGACCAGTTCGAGAGGAGGCCCCCGGCGACCTTGGTCGACGGCGTGTCGAACCCGGAGGCGTCGAGGCCCGCGATCGACTCGCGGGACGCGTGGAGCGACAGCACGCTGCGGAGCGCGGCGCGCTTCTCCTTGCGGTTCACCTTGAAGGTGAAGTGCCGCGGCTGGGGTCCGAAGATCGTGCCGCCGCCGGTCCAGATCGGCGACCGGCTCGAGCCGGCGCGGGCGCGACCGGTGCCCTTCTGGCGCCAGGGCTTGGCGCCGCCACCGCGGACCTTGCCGCGCGTCTTGGTGGACGCGGTGCCCTGACGGCGCGCGTTCAGCTCGTGGCGGACGTTCTGGTGGACGAGAGGGCCGTTGAACTCGACGCCGAACACCGCGTCGTCGAGCTTCAGGGTTCCCCCACCGAGGATCGGGGCATCAGGCATCGGTACGCACCTCCACGAGGCCGTTCTTCGCGCCCGGGACCGAGCCACGGACGATGAGCAGGTTGTCGTCGGCGTCGACGCGGACGACCGTCAGGCCGGCCTGCGTCACGCGCTCCGCGCCCATGTGACCGGGACCGCGGATGCCCTTGAACACGCGGGCGGGCCAGGCGGCCGCGCCGATCGAGCCCGGGGCGCGGGTGTTGTGCGAGCCGTGGGTCACCGGGCCGCGGCTGAAGCCGTGGCGCTTGACGGTGCCCTGGAAGCCCTTGCCCTTCGAGGTGCCGGCGACCTTGACCTTCTGGCCGGCCTCGAACACCTCGACGGTGACCGTCTGGCCGACCTCGACATCGAGGTCGACGTCACGGAACTCGACGAGGTGGCGGTGCGGAGCGACGCCGGCCTTCTTGAGGTGGCCGAGCTCCGGCTTGCTGAGGTGCTTCTCCTTGGTGGCGCCGAAGGCCAGCTGGACGGCCTGGTAGCCGTCACGCTCCGGCGTGCGCCGACCGGTGACGGGGCAGGGCCCGGCCTCCAGGACGGTGACGCGCTCGACCGAGCCGTCCTCCAGGAACAGCTGCGTCATGCCGAGCTTCTTGGCGAGGATCGCGGCCATCGGTCAGCCCGCCAGTCGGATCTCGATGTCGACGCCCGCGGGAAGGTGGTCGAGCCGCTGGAGCGAGTCGACCGTCTTGGGCGTCGGCTGGTGGATGTCGATCATCCGCTTGTGCGTGCGGATCTCGAAGTGCTCGCGCGAGTCCTTGTCCTTGAACGGCGAGCGGATCACGCAGTACACGTTCTTGTCGGTCGGCAGCGGAACGGGACCGGACACGGTCGCGCCGGTGCGCTGCGCCGTTTCGACGATCTCCTTCGCCGCCGTCTCGATGGCCGAATGGTCATAGGCCTTGAGGCGGATGCGGATCTTGTTTTGTGTGGCGGCAGCCATCAGGGCTCTCTGCGTTCCGATTCCGTCTGGTGTCTGGGAGAAGCTTCGCGCTGGGGTCTCACGGGTTCGCGCTGCTCACGAGGGCGCGCGGGGCCCGACCAGCCGTGGGCTCCGGTCCGCCCCATCCGACTCACCGTGGTGGGTCGGAGGCGGCGGGGCGGTGGTCCCACCCGGCGGGCGGCCCGAGGGCCGTCCGCCGGTACTGCATTGTCTCGATACTGCGGGTGTTGCGGGTCCTGCAGATGCTGCGGAGTTGCGGGGTCCTACTCGATGACCTCGGACACGACGCCCGAGCCGACCGTGCGACCACCCTCGCGGATGGCGAAGCGCAGGCCCTGGTCCATGGCGATCGGCTGGATCAGCTCGATGTCCATCTGGACGTTGTCGCCCGGCATGACCATCTCCGTGCCCTCGGGCAGGGTGGCGACGCCGGTGACGTCCGTCGTGCGGAAGTAGAACTGCGGGCGGTAGCCCGAGAAGAACGGCGTGTGACGGCCACCCTCCTCCTTCTTCAGCACGTAGACCTCGGCCTTGAACTTCGTGTGCGGCGTGATCGAGCCCGGCTTGCACAGGACCTGACCGCGCTCGATGTCCTCACGCTTGATGCCGCGGAGCAGCAGGCCGGCGTTGTCGCCCGCCTCGCCCTGGTCGAGCTGCTTCTTGAACATCTCGACGCCGGTGACGACGGTCTTGCTCTTCTCGCGGATGCCGACGATCTCGACCTCCTCGCCGACGTTGACCACGCCCTGCTCGATGCGGCCGGTGGCGACGGTGCCGCGACCGGTGATCGAGAAGACGTCCTCGACGGGCATGAGGAACGGCTTGTCGAGCGCACGGACCGGCTCGGGGATGTACGCGTCGAGCTGCGCGGCGAGCTCGAGGATCTTGGCCTCGTAGTCCGCGTCGCCCTCGAGGGCCTTGAGCGCCGAGCCGGTGACGAACGGGATGTCGTCGCCCGGGAAGTCGTAGGAGCTCAGCAGCTCGCGGACCTCCATCTCGACGAGCTCGAGGAGCTCCTCGTCGGCCACGTCGGCCTTGTTCAGGAACACGACGATGTACGGGACGCCGACCTGCTTGGCGAGCAGGATGTGCTCACGCGTCTGCGGCATCGCGCCATCGGCGGCCGACACGACCAGGATCGCGCCGTCCATCTGCGCCGCGCCCGTGATCATGTTCTTCACGTAGTCGGCGTGGCCGGGACAGTCGACGTGCGCGTAGTGCCGGTTCTCGGTCTCGTACTCGACGTGCGAGGTCGAGATCGTGATCCCGCGCTCCTTCTCCTCCGGAGCGTTGTCGATCTCGGAGAACGACCGGGCGTCTCCGCCACCGGCCTTCGCCAGAACCGTGGTGATCGCGGCCGTCAGCGTCGTCTTGCCATGGTCGATGTGACCGATGGTGCCGACGTTGACGTGCGGCTTGCCGCGCTCGAACTTCTCCTTCGCCATTGCTCGCTCCTGAGTCTCTTCTTCGTAGGTGGGATCGTCGGTGCTGGGTGCGCTGCTCAGCGCCGGGGCTGGGCGAACCTGCGAAAGGTAGCCCAGTCCGGCAGTCGTCTGCGTTCCGGCTCAGCCCTTGCTGCCGGTTCGAGCCTCGACGACCTCTTCGGCGACGTGCGAGGGAACCTCGTCGTAACGCTCGAACTGCATCGTGTAGACCGCCCGCCCCTGGGTGGCGGAACGGAGGTCGGTCGAGTAGCCGAACATCTCGCTCAGCGGACAGTAGGCGGTCACGACCTGGGCGTTGCCGCGGGCCTCCATGCCCTCGATGCGGCCGCGGCGACGGTTGAGATCGCCGATGACGTCACCCATGTACTCCTCCGGGGTGACGACCTCGACCTTGAAGATCGGCTCCAGCAGCACCGGCTTGGCCATCTTGGCCGCCTGGTTGAACGCCATGTTGGCGGCGATCTTGAACGCCACCTCCGAGGAGTCGACCTCGTGGTACTTGCCGTCGACGACGGTGACCTTCACGTCGACCATCGGGTAGCCGGCCTTCGGCCCGCTGGTCATGCCCTCCGCAAGGCCCTTCTCGACGGCGTTGTGGTAGTCGACCGGGATCGAGCCGCCCTTGATCTTGTTCTGGAAGACGAAGCCCTCGCCCGGCGCCGGCTCCATGTCGATGTAGACGACACCGAACTGGCCGGAGCCGCCGGTCTGGCGGACGAACTTGCCCTCGACCTTCTTGACCTCGGCCTTGACCGTCTCGCGGTAGGAGACCTGCGGGGTGCCGACGTTGGCGTCGACGTTGAACTCGCGGCGCATCCGCTCGACGAGGATCTCCAGGTGGAGCTCGCCCATGCCGGAGATCTCGGTCTGGCCGGTCTCCTCGTTGGTCTCGACCTGGAAGGTCGGGTCCTCCTCGGCGAGGCGCTGCAGGGCGACGCCCATCTTCTCCTGGTCGACCTTGGTCTTCGGCTCGACGGCGACCTTGATCACCGGATCCGGGAAGTCCATCGCCTCGAGGACGATCGGCGACTGCGGATCGCAGAGCGTGTCGCCCGTGTAGACGAGCTTGATGCCGACGGCCGCGGCGATGTCGCCGGAGTAGACCTTCTCGATGTCCTCGCGGCTGTTGGCGTGCATCTCCAGGATGCGGCCGATGCGCTCGGTCTTGCCGGTGTTGGTGTTGAGGACCTTCGAGCCGGCGTCGAGCGTGCCCGAGTACACCCGGAAGAACGTGAGCTTGCCGACGTACGGGTCGGTCGCGATCTTGAACGCGAGCGCCGCGAACGGGGCGGAGTCGTCGGAGGGACGCTCCTCCTCGGACTCGGAGCCGTCGCGGGCCGTGACCGTGCCGGTGATCTGCGGCACCTCGAGCGGCGAGGGCAGGTACGCGACGACCGCGTCCAGGAGCGGCTGCACGCCCTTGTTCTTGAACGACGAGCCGCAGAGGACCGGGTTGATCGAGAGGTCGAGCGTCGCGGCGCGGATCGCGCTCTTGAGCCGCTCGACGGGGACCGGCTGGTCCTCGAGGACGAGCTCCATGAGCGCCTCGTCGTAGTCGGCGACGGCGTCGACGAGCTTCTCGCGCGCCGCGGCCGCGGCGTCGGCGTACTCGGCCGGGATGTCGACGACGTCGATGTCCTTGCCGATGTCGTCCTTGTAGATCGTCGCGTTCATGTCGACGAGATCGATGATCCCGGCGAAGTCGCCCTCGGCACCGATCGGGAGCTGGATCGGCACGGCGTTGGCACCGAGCCGGTCGATCATCGTCTCGACGGCACGCTCGAAGTTCGCGCCGATGCGGTCCATCTTGTTGACGTAGGCGATCCGGGGAACGCGGTAGTCGTTGGCCTGGCGCCACACCGTCTCGGACTGCGGCTCGACGCCGGCGACCGAGTCGAAGACCGCGACCGAGCCGTCGAGGACGCGCAGCGAGCGCTGGACCTCGACGGTGAAGTCGACGTGGCCCGGCGTGTCGATGATGTTGATGCGGTGCTGCCGCCACTCGGCGGTGGTGGCGGCGGAGGTGATCGTGATGCCACGCTCCTGCTCCTGCTCCATCCAGTCCATCTGCGACGCGCCGTCGTGGGTCTCACCCAGCTTGTGCGTGCGACCGGTGTAGAAGAGGATGCGCTCGGTCGTGGTCGTCTTGCCGGCGTCCACATGCGCCATGATCCCGATGTTCCGGGTCTTCTCGAGGGAGTACTTACGCGACATGGAGAGCTTTCGAGATACGCAGACGGCTTGGGGAGGCAAAGGACGGCACCTCCGGTCGCACCCCGACCCGCAGTCCCAGGCTGGGCGGCGGGATCGGGATCCCGACGGCAGTCCTGCTTCCAGAGGCGCGACACGGCGCGGAGCGTTGTCGATCGGAAGGCGCGGATGAGCGCCCGCCCCGAACCGACAGCGGCGCGGGACTATAGCAGAGGGGGCCCGGTCGATCCGGACCGCTCGACGCCGTCTCCGCGTGGTGGCTGGCGCCCGCCGCGGGCCGCCGGTCCGACGGCGGCGATCGCGGTGGCGGTCGGTGCCGCGGCGATCCTCCTCGCCACCGTCCTGCCGGTGCTCGAGCTCCGCATCCCGGACCGCGTCCGCGACGTCGACACGACGATCTCGGGCTGGACCCGCATGAAGGCCCTGCTGCCGATGGCCGGGCTCGCCGGTCTCGGCCTGCTCGGCCCTGCGCTGCGGGGGCGCGGCGCCGCCGCCGCCGGCCTGATCGGCGTCGGCGCGGCGACGGTCATCGGGCTGCTCGCCCTCGTCGCCCCGCGCGTGGGCGACGTGATCCCGGTCGGCCCCGCCTACGACGACGGCACCGTCGGCTCCGGCATCGGGTGGTACCTCGCGTCCGGGGGCGCCGTGGCACTGATCATCGGCGGCGGGGTCCTCGCCGCCGTGATCGCCTGGGATCCGGCGGCGGCCCGGCCCCGCCGGACCCGGAGGGCCGCCGCCCACCGGTGACCGACCGCCCGGCGCGGGACCGGGTTCGCCCCGCGCGCCGCAGCCGCCCCGTCCGACCGAGAGCGCCGGCCCGCCGAGCGCGGGAGCCACCCCGGACACGACGCGTCGGCCAACGCGAACGGCCACCCGTCGGGTGGCCGTCTGGAACCGCGGTTGCCGGCGCCCACCTGGGGCGCCCGGCGGACTACCAGCGGTAGTGCGCGAAGGCCTTGTTGGCCTGCGCCATGCGGAAGATGTCGTCCTTCTTCTTGTAGGCGCCGCCCTGCTGCTTCTGCGCGTCGAGCAGCTCGTTGGCCAGACGCGACGCCATCGAGCGCTCGCGACGGGCGCGGGAGGCCTCGACGAGCCAGCGGAGCGCGAGCGTACGCGAGCGGCGCGCGGGAACCTCGACCGGCACCTGGTACGTGGCGCCGCCGACACGGCGGGAGCGCACCTCGAGCTGCGGCGTGAGCGCCTTGATCGAGAGCTCGAGCTGCTCGACGGGGTCCCCGTCGGTCTTCTCGGCCAGGATCGCCAGCGCGTCGTAGACGATGGCCTCGGCCGTCGACTTCTTGCCGTCGAGGAGGACCTTGTTGATGAGCTGATGGACCAGCCGCGAGCGATGGACGGCGTCCGGCTCGAGCGTGCGGGTCTGTGCGCCGGCGCGACGTGCCATTGCTTACTTCCCCTTCTTGACGCCGTACCGCGAGCGTGCCTGCTTGCGGTCGCTGACGCCGGACGCGTCGTGCGAGCCTCGCACGACCTTGTACCGCACACCCGGCAGATCCTTGACGCGGCCGCCGCGGACGAGCACGACGGAGTGCTCCTGCAGGTTGTGACCCTCACCCGGGATATAGGCGGTGACCTCGATCCCGGAGCTGATGCGGACGCGGGCGACCTTGCGCAGCGCGGAGTTCGGCTTCTTCGGCGTGGTCGTGTAGACGCGCGTGCAGACGCCGCGGCGCTGAGGCGCCGCGACCTTCTTCTTGCGCCCCTTGCCGGACTTGAGTCCCGGCGTGGAGAGCTTCTTCGCCTTGGCCTTGCGGCCCTTCCGAACGAGCTGACTGGTCGTGGGCATGCGACGGGCGATAGTAGCAGCGCCCACGCCGTGGGGGGCTGTGCCCATCGTCCCCCGTCGCGCGTGCTCGGATGGTGGCCCCACCCACCCCACCCGCGCTGCCCCGGGGCGCCCGTGCCCTGCGTCCTTCGCGGTCGGGCCGCCGCCGGGCCGCCGCAATCGCCTCGGCCGCGTGACCCAAGACCGGTAGGGTCGGACCATGCTGGCTCACGACGTGTCCGGTGCAGGTCCGCCGCTGGTGCTGCTGCACTTCCTGGGAGGCAGCCGGCACGTCTGGCGCGACCTTCTGCCGGCACTCGAGCGCGAGCGGCGGGTGGTGACGATCGACCTCCCCGGCTTCGGTGACAGTCCCCCGCTCGCGGGGGCGCCCACGGTCCCGCGGATCGCCGCTGCGGTCGGCGAGACGATCGATGCGCTCGGGCTCGACCGGCCATCGGTGGCCGGCGTGTCGCTCGGCGGCGCCGTCGCGCTCGAGCTCGCCCTCGCCGAGCGTGTCGCGTCCGCGGTCGCGGTCTCGCCGCTGGGGTTCGCCTCCGCGCCGGAGGCCGCGTTCGCCAAGGCCTCCCTGCGGGCCACGCACGCCGCGTGCAAGGCGATCGCGCTGCGCGCCGACCTCGTGACCGCGGCCAAGCCGCTCCGGGCGGCGCTCGGCGCCCAGATGTTCGCGAAGCCGTGGGAGGTTCCGGCCGGGGATCTCGCCGAGCTCGTGCGGGGGGTGGCCCAGAGCCCGGGGATGATCCCCGTGATGCGGGCGACGGTCGGCTTCGAGTTCTCCGGCGGCGCCACGTCGTCGGCGGTCACGATCGCCTGGGGCCAGCGCGACGCCCTGCTGCTGCCGCGCCAGGGCCCTCGGGCCGTCCAACGTCTCCCGTTCGCGCGGCTCGTACCGCTGTCGGGTTGCGGACACATCCCGCTCTGGGACGACCCGGCGCAGGTGACCGACACGATCCTGCAGGGAACGGGCGCGGTCGCGGGCCCGGTCACCGTCTGACGCCGACCGCGGCGCGGCTCGGCCACGCGCGGGGCGTGCCCATCCCCGGGCCCCGGGGCCACGCGCCGCGGTCGCCGTTGGTTCAAGCCCCGGCGGGGGCGGCCGCCGGGCCGGGCGTGCTCGCCCGCGGAGCCGGCAGCAGCGCGGCGGCGACGATCACCATGATGAATGCGATGGTCTGGAGGACGAGGCCGATCGTCGTGGTGGCGACCGGGTCGCCGAAGACCACCAGCCCACCGAGGATGCCGACGACGTTGGCGCCGGTGGCGGTGATCGCGATGACCTCGACCGCGCCGCCCTCCTGCAGCGACCGCGCGGAGATGTAGTAGGCGACGACCGACGCGCCGACGGCGACGATGACCCACGGCGTGAGGATCGTCCCCCCGGCGGCGAGGACCCCGGCGGTCGCCTTGACGGCGACGTTGCAGACGCCGAAGAGGACGCCCGCCGCCGCTCCGAGGAGTGGGCCCCGCAGATGGGCGCCGCGACGGTGCTGGCCCCCGGCGATGAAGAGCACGCCCAGCGCCAGCAGCGTGCCCTCGAACGCCGCGAGCGCCGTGACACGGAACGAGCCGTGCGCCGACGTGACCGCGGGCATCGTCACGACCAGCAGGGCGAGGCCGATCGCGGTGAGGATGAGGCCCGCCCATTGGCGGCCACCGACGGTGATGCCGAAGAACCGGTCCGCGAGGACCGCCACGAGGACGATCCCGCCCGCCAGGACCACCTGCACGAGCGACATCGGCGCCATCGCCATCGCCGCGGTGTGGAACGCCCAGCCGACCGCGCCCACGAGCATGCCCGCCGCGAACCACTTCGACCGCCAGAGCGCGAGACCGGTGCGGATGGGGTGGCGAACGTCGACCATGGGGGCCTCGTTGGCCCCGCGGTGCTTGTAGAGGAAGCCCAGGTTCGCCGCGAGTGCGGAGAGGAGGGCGCAGAGGAGGCCGAGCTCGAGCATGGAGGGGTTCGCGGTGTCGTCGGGCCGGCCCGCTCGACGACGCCCACGGGCAACGAACGGTAACGGGCCTTCCTGAAGACCGCCAAAGAGGGTCACCCGCTGCTTCGGCGGCGGGCCCCCCGATCCTGGAGGAGGATGGCGGAAGGCTGGACGGACGTTGCGTGAGATCCCGCACCGGAGACGACGACGCCCCGGCGGGTGCCGGGGCGTCGGTGCCGCATGGCGGCGGGCTGGTGCCCGCCGTGTGGACGTCGATCAGGCGGGGTCGCCGTCGTCGAGCGGCGGCACGTCGAGCTCGATCAGCTCGTCGGCCAGGTCGCCCCCGGCGTTGCCGCCGAGCTGCTCCAGGTCGTGGAGGTCCTGCGTGAGGTCGTCGCCGTAGGGCTGCTGACCATCGATGCCCAGCTCGCCGAGCAGCTCGTCTCCCTCGAGCAGCGCCACGCCGCCCGCATGCGGGAGCGGCTCGGTCGGCTCGATCTCGATCCGCCGGTAGTGGCGCAGGCCGGTCGCCGCCGGGATGAGCTTGCCGATGATGACGTTCTCCTTGAGGCCGAGCAGGTCGTCCCGCTTGCCCTCCAGCGCCGCGTCGGTCAGGACCTTCGTCGTCTCCTGGAAGGACGCGGCCGACAGGAACGAGTCGGTGTTGAGCGACGCCTTCGTGATGCCGAGGATGACCTCCTCGAACGTCGCCTTCTCGCCACCGGCCGCCTCGATCTCCGCGTTCGCGCGGAGGAGCTCATGGCGGTCGACGAACTGGCCCGGCAGGAACTCGGCGTCGCCCTTCTGCTCCACGCGCACGCGCTTGAGCATCTGGCGCACGATCAGCTCGATGTGCTTGTCGTTGATGTCGACGCCCTGCGACTTGTAGACCTCCTGGACGCCCTTGACCAGGTACTGCTCGGTCTCGGTGCGGCCCCGGAGCTGCAGGAGCTTGTGGGGATCGAGCGAGCCCTCGTTGAGCTGCTCGCCGGCCTTCACCCGCTGGCCGTCCTCGACGAACAGCCGGGTACGGCGCGGGAACGTGTACCGGTGCTCGTCACCGGCTGCGTCGGTCACGACCACCGTCAGCGCCTTGTCGGTCGACTCGACCGCGACGGTGCCGTCCTGCTCGGCGATCTGGGCCAGGCCCTTCGGCTTGCGGGCCTCGAAGAGCTCGACGACACGCGGCAGGCCGTGCGTGATGTCCGCGCCGGCGACACCGCCGGTGTGGAACGTCCGCATCGTCAGCTGCGTGCCCGGCTCGCCGATCGACTGCGCGGCGATGATGCCGACCGCGTCGCCGATCTCGGCCGGCTGACCGGCCGCGAGCGACCGTCCGTAGCAGGCCTGGCAGATGCCGACGAGCGACTGGCACTTGTGGACCGAGCGCAGCGGTACCGTCGGCCGCGCCGCTTCGTCGAGGGTGCGCAGCGGCTCGACGGTCTCGTCGACGAGCTCCGTGCCCTGCTCGACGATCGTCTCGCCGGCGACGACGATGTCGCGTGCGGCGGTGCGGCCCACGAGGTTGGGGTTGAGCT